>JBPCQG010000100.1:0-18299 GCA_050998315.1 Chitinophagaceae bacterium | reverse complement strand
GAATTGAAACATGCGAAAGCCAGAAAACTGCTTCAGGAATTGGAAGATATGAACATCATTAAAATGATAGATTCCACGAAATTAAATAACAATAAAAAACCTTCCCAATTAAGAGGCACACTTTCTAAAAAGACTGCAGGTGCATTGCTTAAACATATTACCAAAACTAGAGAAGAGTGGTCTGCAAGATTTCCTAAATAACATGTATGGCTTATTTAATTGATTCGAACGTAATCATTAATTACATGGCACAAAATTTCAACAATAAAGTGCTTGCAAAGCTCGATGCTGTTTTTGATGCTTCATTCAACTATTCCGTTATTTCTAAAATGGAAGTGTTAGGTTATAAATTAACCATCGCAGAAATAAATTCTCTTGAAGATTTATTCAACAATGGAAATATTTTTCAAATAACTGATGATGTTGTCACTGAGGTAATAAATATCAGGAGAACTGTGAAGGTAAAATTGCCAGATGCAATAATCGCTGCCAAAGCTATTATCAATAATTTTGAACTCGTAACAGATAATATAACAGATTTTTCTAAAGCGCCTGGCTTAAAAGTTATAAAGCCTGAAAGTTTGTAATTACTTCTTGTGCTTTGTAAACATTTTTAATGTTAGATAATTTAAATTCATAAATTCTTTTAGACGGCACAAGAAGCCAAGCTGCAAGCTTAGACTCATTCTCGCGCCAGTGCGGGGGTCTCACAAATCAAAAATGTATTTGTAAATGGATCGTGGGACACAAACCAAGGGTAAGGAGTTACATTATTTATCGGCATTTTGTTTTTTTTATTATAGATCGGCGAGAATTTCTGCAGGAAAAATTTTATGAGTAATAGAAGTTGATAAAAAAAGATTTTTCGTTGGGCAAAAGTTGTCTAAATTTATATCCTACTTTATTTAATCCTTTGAAAATTCCCACGTCATAACCTTTGTTCACACAAGCTTAATATCCTCTGAATTTTCTCCTGCATAATCATCACCCTGGGAGCTGAAAATTATTTTATAACTCAAAAAAAATTGTAACATGCAAAAAGTAAAACGTTTACGTTATCTCCTTCTGTCTGCGCTTGTTTTAAGTATGGTGGCTTGCCAAAAAGAACAGCAAGAACAGCTTTTACCAAAAGATGAAATACTTTCCGTTTCCGAAAAAGTGATTGTGCCCGAAACGGGGAACTTGTCTGGCACTGTGAATCGTGAAAATAAAAAAGATTATAACACATTTTATGGTCCGCAAGTTCAAATGGGTAATGGGCATGTACGCTCATGGATAAATATTACAAGAAAAGATGACTTACCATTGGCTATAGGAATTGAATTTACCTCTAACTCATTTGAAAATCTACCAACTGCCGATGCGAATATTGAGGACCATAGGTTTGATTTGAAGCTACATCAAAAAGCAATGGCTGTAACTCCCTTTGATCATTTAACCTTAAACTGGGAGCCCGAGGGACACCCGCCTTTTTATTTTACACCTCATTTTGATATGCACTTTTATAAAATTTCAATAGCACAGCAAAATACAATTACAGATGTGCCCGGTCCTGCTCCTGCTCCTGGTTATCTTCCGCTTTCCTATGTAATTCGTGGAGCAACTGTTCCGCAGATGGGAACTCATTGGCTTGATCCACGTTCGCCGGAATTCCCTCCCACATCAGCTCCATTTACCCACACGTTTATTTACGGTTCCAATAATGGTAATGTTCATTTTTTAGAACCAATGATAACAAGAGACTTCCTGGTGAGCGGCACTTCTTTTAGCACGCCATTTCCCCAGCCGCTTCATTTTTCGCCGTCAGGAACATATTATCCCACATGGTATAGGATATGGAAGGATTCTGAAAATGGCAGAAGCTATGTTGCTCTAACTGATTTTGTATGGAGGTAATGTTAATTAAATAAAATAAGATGATATTAAGTCCCGAAGTTTCGGGACTTTTTTATTCCTAAAACGGATGTCAAAAAAGCTTTATCAACATTGCTTAATTATTTTCATTCGCCCATTGGGCTGCCCGATAGAAATGAAAACACGGTGAAGGTTTTGTGCCAGGCTTCTGCGCCGGATTTGTAATGAATAGCGGGAACTGAAGTTGAATAATGAACGGATGATGACAGCCCCTGCATAAATTAAAAATGTAAAATGAAAAATTAAGAACACGCTTTTACATTTTGCATTCTACATTTTACATTTGAAACTACTTCTCCATTTGCTCGATTACACTTTGGGTAACGCCGGTGTAGGAAAATCCCCCATCGTGAAAAAGATTTTGCATAGTGACCATACGGGTAAGGTCGCTGAACAACGTAACGCAATAGTTGGCGCAATCCTCTGCAGAGGCATTGCCCAGCGGGCTCATCTTTTCTGCATAGGTGATAAAACCTTCAAAGCCTTTTACACCGCTGCCCGCCGTGGTACGTGTAGGCGACTGCGAAACGGTGTTTACCCTTACATGTTTTTTTACGGCATAATGATAACCGAAACTGCGGGTAACACTTTCGAGCAAAGCCTTGGCATCAGCCATTTCGTTATAATCAGGAAAAACCCTTTGCGACGCAATGTAAGTAAGAGCCACCACGCTGCCCCATTCGTTGATGGCATCCAACTTCATGGCGGTGGCAAGTAAACGGTGAAGGCTGGTTGCAGATATGTCAAGTGTTTTTTGGTTGAAACCGTAATCGATTTCTGTGTAATGTTTTCCTTTTCTCAGGTTTAAACTCATGCCTATGGAATGCAAAATAAAATCAACCCCACCGCTAAAATGTTCTTTGGCTTTGGTGAGCAGGTTAAGCATATCCTCGTTGCTGCTTACATCGCAGGGAACTATTGGTGCATTTATTTTTTCCGCCAGTTTATTTATTTCTCCCATACGCATGGCTATTGGTGCGTTGGTTAATAAAATGTCTGCACCTTCTGCATGGCAGGCAAGCGCTGTTTTCCAGGCGATAGACTTTTCATCGAGTGCTCCGAAGATGATTCCTTTTTTTCCTTTGAGTAAGTTGTACGGCATAGTTATCAGTTATGAGTGATGAGTTATAAGTATTGCGGCAAATGTATTAAGAAATTACAAGTTTTATTAACTGGTTACTGATAACTAATCACTCATCACTGCCAACGGTTTAAAGAAAAAATCTTTGAATTGAAAAAGGAGAAAACTCAAAAGGAAGATCAATCCAAATATTACAACCAGATCTGCGAGAATAAATATTATAAAATGTGCAAAAGATTTACGCGGATGTATTTTCTTTTTTAAAAATTCATGGATAAAATAAGCTGCGACCATGGTGGCAACAGTTAGTAATAATATGAGCACTTTTTTAAGAAACACCATTGAATTATACAATTTAAAATATGAAAATACTTTAATTGAGTAATTGAGCCATCGAGTAATTTTAAGACTAGTTTCCAATCATTTCCCTGGCATTCTCAAAAGCGGCGGCGGTAGGTTTTTCGCCGCTTAACATTGTTGCGATGGCAGTTATTCGCTCATCCTGGTTTAGCAGTTTAATGGAAGTGACAATTTTGTCACCTTTAATTTCTTTATAAACAAAATAATGCGCTGATGCTTTGGCTGCAATTTGCGGTTGATGTGTTATTGCAATTACCTGGTGAGCATTGGAAAGGTCTTTCATAATGATACCAACCTGCCTTGCCGCTTCGCCGCTGATGCCTGTATCAATTTCATCAAATATTAATGTTGGCAACTGAATACTTTTTGCAACCAAAGATTTTATGCTAAGCATTAACCGGCTTAATTCACCACCACTGGCAACTTTACGCAAAGGTTCAAATCGATTGCTTTTGTTGGCATCAAATAAAAATTCAATAGCATCTTTTCCGAAAATATTTAGCCCGGTATTTTTTACCTCCACTTTTATTTTCGCATTAGGCATACCTACCTGGGCTAAAAGCTTGTTCACTTTTTCTTCAAAAGGTTTTATTTGTTTTTGCCTGTTTGTTGAAATCTTTTCGGCAATTTTTTGAGCATTCTGATGATATTCATTTACTTCCTTTTCTTTTTGGGCAATATTCTCTTCCAGGTTTAATACCATATCTAATTTTTGCTGAAGTTCATTTTTTATGGCTAATAATTCACGGGTGGTTTGAACATTGTGTTTTTTCAATAGTTTATAACCTAATGCCAGTCTTTCATTCAATGCATTTATTTTTCCGGCATCATATTTAACTGAATCATTTAAACGGTCAACCTCATCAGCTATATCCTGCAATTCAATTTGTGCTGAATGCAATCTTTCTATTAAAGAAGTTATGTCGCTATGAAAATTGGAAAGTGTTTGCATTTGATTATTCAACGATTTTATTTGCTGAATGACCGGCTGTTCACTTTCCTGCAATTCAAAATAAATTTTAGTAAGCGTTGCCTTTATATTTTCAGCATTGCTCATAACTTTCAAGTCGGCTTCAATTTCCTCCAGTTCATTTTCTTTAAAGCCTGATTCATCAAGTTCATCAAACAAAAATTTATGATAATCCAGTTCTTTATTAGAAGCGGATTGTTGCTGTTTCCATTCCTCCAGTAGTTTTTTCTCTGCTAAATACTTTTTAAAAAGAGACTGATATTGATCAAGCTCAGGTGAATGATTTGCCAATGCATCGATAACTTCTCTTTGAAAATCATTATCGCCTAACTCAAGAGTGTCAAATTGCTGGTGCAGGTCAACGAGCAGCGACGACAATTCTTTTAACTGGGTTAGATTAACGGGAGTATCGTTTATAAAAGCTCTTGATTTTCCATTGGGAGAAATTTCTCTTCTTATTACAATTTCATCATCAGCATCAAAATCACTTTGCTTTAAATAATCCTTGACCAATAAATGCTGTGTTTTAAAAACTCCCTCAATACAACATTTCTTTTCCTTTTGTAGCAGCACAGAAGTATCTGCTCTTTCCCCAAGAATTAAGCTTAGTGCACCCATCAGGATACTTTTACCGGCACCGGTTTCACCTGTTATAATATTCAGCTTATCAGAAAAATTGATCTCAATCTCAGTAATGATAGCATAATTCTGTATTGAAAGCTGTTGCAGCATATTGAGCAAATTACAATTCAATAGGCAATTGGCAATAAGCAATTGACATTAAAAAACCGTCAATAGATATCGACGGTTAAAATTATAGAACTTATTGCCTGTTGCAAATTGCTTATTGTCTACTTCACTTCCACTGCATTATTCAATTCATCATCTACTAATATTCTTCCGCAGTTTTCACAAACAATAATTTTTTTACGTTGCTTAATTTCACTTTGCTTTTGTGGAGGAATTGCATTAAAGCAACCGCCACATGCATCTCTTTCTACAGGAACTACTGCAAGCCCGTTGCGATAATTTTTACGGATGCGGTCATAGCTCAACAACAATCTTTCATCTACAGTTTCTCTTGCGCCTTTAGCCAGCTTGTTGTAATGCTTTTCTTCTTTATCAGTTTCTGCAATAATCTTTTCAAGCTCACTTTTTTTACCTTTCAAATTAGCTTCTTTTGTTGAAACTGCTTTCTTTGCTACCTCAAGCTGTTTGCCCTTTTCCGCAATATCTTCAGTTGCATCTTTAATATGTTTTTCTGAAAGCTTTACTTCCAAAGTCTGCATCTCCATTTCCTTATTTATTGCCTCAAACTCACGGTTATTTTTTACATTATCACTTTGCTTCTCATACTTTTTTATCAAATCCCCTGATTCTTTGATGGTAGTCTTTTTTTGCTCAATGAATTGCTGCATTCCGTTAATTTCTTCTTCAATCCGATTTTGGCGTGCATGCAAACCTTCAATTTCATCTTCCAGGTCACTAACCTCAATTGGTAATTCCCCTTTTAAAACCTGTAGGTTATCAAGCTTACTATCAATCTTTTGTAGTTTTATAACTGATGATAATTTTTCTTCAACTGAGTAATCTTTTACTGTAGCCATATTTTTATTATGTGTTTATTTTTTTGTACTTAGCTTTTGTACTGCTATTAAATCCCGAACCTTCGGGATCACTCACTTGTACCTTTAGTATTCTACTCAACAAAATAGTGTACCGGGTTAGTAATTAGTTCTGTTTTTCGGACGGCAAAGTTAGGGTATTTTTCCCTTAAAATACCATACAAATGGTCAATCGTAAACTGTTCGCTTTCATAGTGTCCTATATCCAGCAAAACCATGCCTTCAGCATCAAAAAACTCGTGGTATTTTATATCAGAAGTAATATAAACATCCGCCTTATTTAGTAGAGCTACAGGAAGAAGAAAGCTTCCTGCACCACCGCAGACTGCTACTTTCTTTATTTTTTTGCCTGTCAACCCTGTATGCTTTATCACCTTTAGATTAAAAGCTTCTTTTATTCTTCCCAAAAATTCTGGTTCATCAATAGGATCTTCTAATTCTCCAATTAAACCACTCCCCACATCAGAAATATAATTTCCTAAAGGAATAATGTCGTAAGCCACTTCCTCATACGGATGAGCTTCTATCATAGCCCTAACTATTTTTTGTTCCAGGTAACCGGGAAAAACTACTTCGATTTTTACTTCTTTTTCTTCATGCCTTTTACCAATTTCTCCAACATGAGGGTCTGCACCTTCTTCCGCTTTGAATGTCCCGGTTCCTTCTGAATTAAAACTGCATTCACTGTATTTACCCAACTGTCCGCCACCTGTAGCAAATAAAGCCTTGCGTACATCTTCTGCTTTATCCAGTGGCGCAAATGTTATTAATTTCTTTAAGGTATTTTCTTTTGGTTGTAATACCTGCATGTTTTGCAGTCCTATGCGTTCAGCAATCTTATTATTTACCCCTTTTTTTACATTATCGAGATTAGTATGGATAGCATATATAGCAATGTCATTTTTTATTGCTTTAAGAATTGTTCTTTCAACATAATTCCTCCCGGTCAAGCTTTTTAAACCTTTGAAAATTATGGGGTGATGGGCAACTACCAGGTTACAATTTTTATTAATGGCTTCATCCACCACATTTTCAGTCACATCTAAAGTTGTAATTACTCCTGTGCATTCCCATGAACTGTTACCTGCGAGCAGTCCGGCGTTATCATAGCTTTCCTGAAAGTGAACAGGCGCAAAGCCTTCAAGATGTTGTATAATTTCATTAATAATCATTTGGCAATTTGTTTTTCGACAGTTCCTTTTTTAACCCCTAACTAAATAACATTGATCTTGAGGGAAAAACTATATCAGCTGATCGCTTTACCCTTCATAGCCTTTGACACTGCCTGATGCATTATTCGTTCTGCATATGGACGGGAGATATTATTAAGTTCCTCAATTTTTGAATGAATAAGATCCTTGTCTTCCATTGTTAGCGCTAATTGCAGGGCTTGCATTGCTTCTGCGGTAGCCACCAATTCCATTGGCATAAGCTCTTTGGAATTTTTTTGAATAAATTTTTCAGTTGTTTCTAATAGCTGTTCACCTTCAGTTCTTGCTTCAAGCAATGCTCTTGTAGCAATATCATCCCTGGCATGAGTGATGGATTCCAGCAACATCTTTTCAACCTCATTGTCAGTTAATCCATATTGTGGTTGCACATCAATGCTTTGCTCTACACCGCTTCTCAATTCTTTGGCTTTCACAATTAAAATACCGTCAGCATTTATTAAAAAAGAAATTTCAACTTTAGGCAACCCTGCAGGCATCGCAGGTATATTGGTTAAATTAAATTCTGCCAGCTTCCTGTTATCGTTTACAATGTCCCTTTCTCCCTGGTAAACTGAAATTTTAATTCCGCTTTGCCCGTTAACCTGCGTTGTATATTGCCGTGATGCCTTTGTTGGTATTTTAGAATTTCTTGCGATCAAAACATCCATCAAACCACCCCGTGTTTCAATGCCTAATGAAAGCGGTGTAATATCGAGTAGCAGAAATTCTTTGTTATTCCCTGCTAAAATATCTGCCTGGAGTGCGGCTCCCAAAGCCACTACCTCTTCAGGGTTCATCGAATCATTTACCTCCTTACCAAAAAAATCAGAAATGGTTTTCTTTACAACCGGAATTCTTGTAGAGCCACCCACCATCACTATCACTTCAATATCTTTTTTTGTAACACCTGCATCTTTTAATGCATTTTTGCAGGCTGTTATTGTTTTATCAAGGTATGGGTAGATGAGTTCTTCAAACTCTGCTTTAGATATTCTTAATTTCGCCTCCGCCCCCTCCCAGCCTCCCCCTTCAGGGGAGGAGGAATGCAGCTCGCCTTCAAATAACTCATTAAAAGAGAGATATTTTTTTGCTTCTTCAGCTTTTAACCTGATGGCCTGGGCAAAAGCTTTGTTATTTATTAACTCCTCTTCATTTATAGTTAATTGTTGTAACCAGAATTTCACGATGGCATTATCAAAATCATCACCTCCAAGATAGGTATCACCATTTGTTGAAAGCACCTCAAAAATTCCATTGGCTATTCTCAAAATAGAAATATCAAAAGTGCCTCCTCCAAGATCATACACTGCTATTGTTTTGTGATCCTCTTTGTGCAAACCAATACCATAAGCAAGACTAGCTGCAGTAGGCTCGTTTATAATTCTTAAAACATCAAGCCCGGCGAGTTTGCCGGCATCTCTTGTTGCCTGCCGTTGTGCATCATTAAAATACGCTGGAACAGTAACAACTGCTTTATTTACCGGGGTTTTAAGAATGTGTTCTGCTCTTTGCTTCAATTCTTTTAAAATAAAGGAAGACAACTCAACAGGTGAAAAAAATTTTTCACCCACCTGGATTTTTACCAGGCTATCAGTATCGTCATCAATAATTTTATAAGTAAAAAATGAACTGTTATTCTTAATGTCGTTGTAAGATTTTCCCATCAATCTTTTTGCAGAGAAAATTGTGTTCTGTGGTTCGGAAATTAAATATTGTTTTGCTTCTTCACCCACGGTTACGTTTCCGTACGCATCAAAATGAACAATGGAAGGAACCAATGAGCTACTGTTATGTTCTTTAAGAGCAACAGGTTGTTTTGTTTCGGGGTGTATAATTGCAATGAGGCTGTTGGTTGTCCCCAGGTCAATACCAACAATCATTTCTTCCTTTTGTAAACTTCCTGTTGCTATGTTGATGCCTATTTTTGCCACTTTATTTTTTTAAAAAACAAATTTACTAATAAGCATTGCCAATATTATCATGCGCAGAAAAAGAATGATAATATTATTATCTTCATCGTTAGCGATAATTGTTTATGTCCGGGAGATTATATTTTAAAAACCTTGATGCTTTAAGATTCCTGGCGTTTTTAGGGGTTTTTACATCGCATACTTTACCAGTTTCAAATAGCGCTGTACATACAACAGAATTTTCAGAGTTGCTTATTTATGCATTTTCGTTTTCATATCTTGGAGTGCCTTTCTTTTTTACACTTTCCAGTTTTCTAATTACTTACAGGCTAATAGAAGAGCACAAAGTTTCTAAAGGTGTCCGGCTGCTAAAATTTTATTTAAAAAGAGGATTACGTATATGGCCCATCTATTTCCTGTTAATTTTTATATGCTATATCATAATCTCTCTTTTATTTTCTGCACTCCATTTAGAAAAACCAACGCTGCCGGACATTTTTCCTTTCATTTTTTTTTGGTCGAATTTTTACATGATAGATCACGGCGTTAATTTTATTTCTGCCTTAACCATTCTCTGGTCTTTATCTATTGAAGAACAATTTTATATTTTTTGGGGATTATTGCTTAAATACTGTCAGCAGTATCTCATGCTTATTGTATGTATTCTACTGGCAGGCTCTATTATTTTTTGCTATTATTATCTATATGCATGGAATAAAAAACCAATGAATTTAAAAATACATTCGTTCTATGCATTACCCAATTTCTGCTTTGGAGCTTTAATGGCGATTGTATGCCAGTCAAAGAAAAGTGTTTTTACTCTTTTAAAAAAATTGCCCAATATTTTTTACGTAATAATTTATTTTTTACTGGTAGCCTTTTATGTTTTGCAGAATTTGGAAATAACTCACTTTGATATAATCTTTACCGTGATTTATAACAGCGCCTGTTATGCCTTGATATTATTTGATCAAACCTTTAACGATAAAAGACTTTTTAATGCAGGAAATTTAAGGGCTATCAATTACCTGGGAAGAATTTCATACGGACTGTATATCTATCATTTATTGGTAGTATCTGTCATGATAAAAGCATTTCACTTTTTTGCTCCTCAGCAACAATTTTATACCAATTTTTTACAAGCTGTGATTCCTTTACTTATAACTATTCTTGTTTCTCATATAAGCTATAAATATTTCGAGAATTACTTTCTTACATTAAAAGACAGACTGTAATTTGGATTTACAATTTAATCACCTGGCGGAATTTAAGAGATACATTTTACCATAACCCTTCGTAAAATATTTATCAGTATCATCACCATTGTCTTTAAATTTATCAAGACTCTTACCATTTAAATTTGTAAGCACCCGGTATAAATAAACACCATTAGCAAGTTTTTGCCCGTACATATCTGTTCCGTCCCATTTAAACTCGGTGATATTTCTTCCGATATGTATCGGCCCCAATTCATTACTTGTTATTTCTCTTACAACTTTTCCTGTTATAGTGAGAATTTGTATACGCATGTTCTGAGGCGGCTGTGTACCCGTTACGGTAAACACAAAAGCTGTTGAAGTTGTAAATGGATTAGGATAATTCAGCAGGTTTGAAATCATTGGCTTGCCAACTACACGGAAAATAACGTGGTATTCAACCTCTCCCGCTTTATTACCGGCAACATCTTTTCCTGAAACGATAAGTTCGTATTCTTCATCATCACCGGATAAGAAAGGAGTGAAATCGATGGTTGCAGTATTATCTCCATTCGCAAGATTTGCAGGCGTAAACTTTACTGTATCATTATCAAACCTATAAGTTTTTAATGTGCCATCGGGCAAACGTACCTGTATTTTAAGAAGTGAAGTATCACTCAAAGCCAGATATTTACTTTCATCTTTTAACTTAATAAGGATATGAGGTCTGGCAGAAACGATATCCCTGTTTAAGATATGCACACCATCAAAAGTTACATCCAGTAGAGGGTTAAAATTATCTCCTTTCACCAAAAAATTCTTATAAATAAAATTGTTGAAATGATATTGCTCAGGCTGATCATTATCAGGATTCACTTCAACAAACAATGTATTCATGCCATAATAATCTTTTGTATCAATTGTATAACTAACAATCAAAGTATCGCCGGAAACCAATGCTTTCTTTTTAGGAATACTTATAACATTCGGAACATTATTTCTGTCGGTAATTATGAACTTTATTTTAAGACTGTCAAATGCAGTTTCGCTTATATTTTTAAACGCAAGTGCAAAATCTATTTTTTCACCAACATCAACAGTGTCTTTCATTTTGAAAAATATGTTGGGCGCCATTGCGCCTTCAGGAACATACTCAGCATTAACTCTCCAATACTGTAATTGATTTGGCGTTGCAAATGTCTGATCGCTGTTTAGCATTTTTAAACTGAGATAAGGATATGTTTTTGCATCGATAAATGAAAGTGTAGTGTCTTTTGATCGTACGGTTGCCAGCTTTATTTTATTGCCGGTGGTTGTAATCCCATACACTTCAACTTTTACCGAATCCGGTACAGAAGGCTCCAGGTCTTTGCCGCTCCAATGTAATGCTGTCCAGGTTTTGGCAGGACCAATCTGAGTCCATTCCATTTCTCCATCCTTATATTTTGCAGGCAAAAGAAATGATTCATTTAGCTGAGCATCAACAGCGCCTACTACCTGCCGCGGCGCATAACTTGCAACACCTTTTTGATAAAAATATAAGAAAGGCACATTCCTTTTGAAACTGTCTATCTGTGTAAAGCCTATAGATTTTAATTTATGATATAACGAATTTCCGGAACCCAGTGTTGTTGTATCATTCATCCAGCTGTTAATAAAAGATGTGTTACTTGTCATTCCTAAATTGGTAATAGCTACATATTTTCCTGCAGGAATGCTATCCAGGAAAGCCATTGCATTTTTTCTGTAATTAGCGTCGTAATAAGGAAACTCAAAAAAGTACCTGGTTGATACATTATTGCAATACCCTGCACTTCCGTAGCTGCCACTCGTCAAAGTCATTTTATTAGGCATTGGCTTTAAGGTAGAAGAATCAAAAACATAAAACTGTAAACTGTTATACTTACATCCATAATTTTCAAGCCTTTCAAGATCCAAGTTTACATTTATCTGATCGGATAAATAATATGGATATAAACCTGTTCTTACATTAATGCTCCTTGAGGCAACATCAAAACTAAATACACCATCAGTTCCTAAATGCATTTGTTTATAACTATCCTTTAAAAACTGGTAATAATGAGATTGGCTAAATCCTGTTCCGCCGTTTTGTAAATAAATGAATGAAGAACCATTCCAGATAAACGGACCGCTTGCAGGCTGCATTGCCATACGCCAATAATACACTGTATTGTTAGTATAAGTTATTGACGGTTTAAACTCTATAACGCCGCCCGGTGTTGTTGTGTTGAATGTTTTTTTAAAGGCAGAATTAAATAATTCAGTTGTATCTATTTCCATTACCACTTGTCTTTGCGATGTAAGAGGATTTGCAGTGGAGCCGTAAAAACTATTACTCTGATTATTAACAATGGAATAATTATAAGGATAAACCGGTCTTATTTCATCTTCAAAAATGAAAAAATCTTTTGTTATAGTATTGTTGAGCTCCGACATTTCACTTATACGATTATCAGCATCCAGTATCACTGTTATTTTATTTAAACCTTTGTCTGTTATTGGATTTATCTGTGCGGTAAGATTTAATGAATCTCCATACTTCATTGCAACAATTACTTTATCATATAAATTGGTAACACTATTATCCGGCAAAGTTCTTTTTACTATTACCCTGATAGAATCTTTAATAGCTTTACCTATGTTAAGCATATTTACTTTTATATTGAATAAATTATCAGCCACAGAAACAATTGCAGGATTGATCCTGATCATTGGCTCTTCAATTATATAATCAGGTTTTGGATGCGGATTAATCTTTAATGCCGGGTCTCCGTTCAAATTCATTTCTTCCAGGTGAATTCTTGTAAAAAAATCAACACCAGGATTGGCGCCACCTAACTTCTGGATTACATTGTTTATAATATTACCTGCTGCACTACCATAACTTACAGCGCTTGTTTCTTTATAAAATTCTGTTTGATAATTATTTAAAAATGGTGGTATCCCTAAATGCGTACTTGCCAAAAATGCAATACTTCCCCGCTGATTTGCCAAAACAAATTTTTCAGAAATGGTCATGTTACCCTGAAGGCGTAAAGTGTCTGCAGTATAATTGTTACCTGCAGTACATCCATTTACATTAAAGAAAGGATATTTCCCCGGATTATTATATGTTTCAGGAGTGCTCAAATTAAATTCTAGTGTGTTAGCGGATGAGTGCCCGAAGTAAGTTATCAGACTTAAACCTTCGTTAAACAATTCTTCTATCCGCTGGCTTGCAACGGCCTGTACAGTGGCTGTTGATGATTTGGAAAAAGTTTCCACTTTTCCGCCGAATAATGTGTCCTCAATTATCCGTTTGAAGCCATTCATGTAGTTCGTAAAAAGATCGCTTTCCCCATTATCCTTTCCTCCTATTACATGTGCTACATTCTTCATCCAGGCTTTATCAGCTACCGTTTGCGAAGTAGAAGCCTGTGCCTGTTCGTATTGTTTCATTTTCACGAGGTAGTTCCCAACTTCATTGCCATTTACTACTGATAATCTGCCTACAGCAACAGAAGGCACCATGCTGGTATAACCGGATGCAAGGCGAATATCTGAAGCAGGAAAACCAAACGTTGGTACGAGGCCTAATTTGTCAGCGTTTGGGCTGTTTTTTATAAACTGGTAATCATAATAACTCACACCCCTGCCAATAAGAAAAACAAATTTGGGAGTTTGAGTAAAATTAGTTTTAGCAAACTGTAAAAAATCTTTAACTGATGATGGATGATTTTTAATACCGTAGCCGAACTGATCATTAAGTTGATCGATGTCATAAACTTTAGCGTTAAAACTTCCCCCGGCTGTTGTACTTCTGTAAGCCCTGTACTGATCAACATAGTTTTGTCCTGCACCGTTATTATATAAACCAGGATGACTGATAATTAAATAATTTCCCTGGTTAGATGAAATTGAAAAGTTAACAAAATTGCGCTGAACAGCATTTGTAATAATGCTAACATTCGATGCATCCATGCTTACCAATATAAATTTTCGGATTGCTGCAGAAGAAGCAGGCAATACAAACTTTACTTTGGCAGGTGTTGAAATATCAGCTGTATATCGGTTTCCGGTGCTAATGTCCAACAAAACAGGAGCTACATTGCCGGTATTAAAATTATCTATTACTAAATAATTTCCTGTAGTGGAAGCAGGTAATTCAAAATAAAAATTCTTACTATTATTAAAATTAAATTTACTTGGATAGGTTAACTCCATAAAGGAAACAACCATCCTGTCGCCGGCTATGGAGCTATTTTGAACACTTATTCCTGAAAGATCAGTACTGATAAAAGTTGATAAAGGAATATTATTAACCTGCGCTTTCACATACCCAAAATAATCCATGGCAGTATCCAAAATAGTTGTGCCGAATAATTTTACTTTAACTCGTCTGCTGTTTAATGAATTACCTGAAGCGGCAATGCGAAAGCTTGCTGAAGGCCCGGCGGGAAATAAATTTATTGTATCAAATACATTTGAAAGGTCAAAGCCCGGAGCTACATCATTGCTTGAAAATCCTTCACCAATATCGTAGGCAGAAGAATATACGTACTCTCCCACCACTGCTGCATAGCCTGGGTTTAATTTGTTTTTATAATACACACCTCTTGTATTCATAAAATAAGACTCAGGAATTAATGAGGTACCCGAAACATTATTTGCAGCATCATTATATCTTAAATTAGTTCCTGCTCCATTTACGGTTAAAAAATATGCTGCTGTGTCAGTTGCAAGACTCCAATGTTCCGATAACTGGAAATCAGCATTCAGATAAAGTTTAGTATCCTTTTTACCATCGTTCATTAATCCCCAAAACTCTATATAGCCTGATAATGGCAATGGGCCTCCTGCAGATGATGTATATAATCTTACCTCTTCACCATTTCTCCATAATTGAAATTGATCTGCTGATACAGTGCCTAAACCAATAGAAGATAATGTGGTTTGAGAAATTCTATATAAGCCTGTAGCGCCAACTTTAAACTTGTAATAAGTTTTGTTATAATCAATCCAGCTATTGTTAGTCTGGCAGTAGCCGGCTATTGAGATCAAAATAAATAAAGGGAGTAATAGTTTCTTCATAATGTTTAAAACAATTAATCTTTCTCTTTTTTAGCCAGGTCAAATTTTAAAGAAAAAATATGAGAGTATAAAGGATTTGATTGGTTAGCAAGATTTGAAAAAGCATAGTCTATACTAATGTTTTTTACCTTGAAGCCTGCACCGAGGCTTGGTTGATATATCCATACTTTCTTTTGATTTGTTGTATCGCCATCGGCAAGCGCCCTTTGAAAATTAGTGATACCTGCTCTAATAAAAAATACTTCATTAATTGACGCTTCAAGTCCAAGATGAGGATCAACACTTACAGAGTTTCCGCTGATTACTGTGTTTCTTCTCCCATCAAAAGTTACATCTAAATTCGCCTCGGCAAATAAACTAAATGATTTCCCCAAATTAAAATTATATCCTCCGCCTAAAGTTACACGGGGAGCAGTTAACTCTGTTGACTTTACAGGGATATCATTTTTGGTTAGATACAATACTTCTTTTTCTTTTTCACCAAAGCTGAACGACCATGCATTAAAAGTTGTGGTGATATCTTTTGCAACAACGCCCATGCTCCAGTTATTTTTTTGTATCCTAAACCCTGCATCCAATCCAAATCCAAATGCTTTTGCAAAATGCCCTACTTTACGATAAATAACTTTTGCATTGGCGCCAAAACTCATTTTATAATCATTCTCATCTTTTATTTTTTGAGCAAATGAAAATATAAATGCATAATCAGCAGAAGAAAATGTTTGAATATTATTATAATTAATGCTTCCGTCAGGCTCTACCAAAAACAAAGTGTTGGGTATGTCATCTACAGCAAATCGTAAAACTGATAATCCTAAAGTTCGCTTATTATCGCTTATAGGTATTGCCACACTTGCGTAATCATATTTAGCGATATTTGAGAAATAACTGGCATGCATAACATTGAGTGAAGTGTATT
This sequence comes from Chitinophagaceae bacterium, assembly GCA_050998315.1. Classification (GTDB taxonomy): domain Bacteria; phylum Bacteroidota; class Bacteroidia; order Chitinophagales; family Chitinophagaceae; genus Ginsengibacter. Next base: position 2,022 of record JBPCQG010000100.1, on the reverse strand, counting down.
CTACCCCTGTCAATCCCGCAGGATTCCAATAGCCTGCAGTACCACCTTTAGCTGAGGCAACCTGTGCGCTGCCCATAGCAAGTCCCCTGGCGCCTGCTCCAATATTTAAAAATTCATTGGAATACTTTCTGAACTGGGAAAATACTGACAAAGGCAACATTAGTAAGCATACTAGTCTTATCCCCCGGGTTAGTCTCATACGTACAATATCAGTGAGTAATAGATCATGTGTTAAACGAAAACGGTTTATAAACATATATATTGCGATTGAAAACTCTATATTTTTACCTTATCTGCTTTGTTTTATCAATTGTGGTTAAGTAGTTAACAATAGATTATTTCCAGGCCATTGACCAAATTAACTCAAAGCCTGTAGTTTTAAATATTATGCTATTGGTGGTATTATGTAAATGCAATGTGGGGATCAGTTTTAGGGGTGATCAAACATACCATGAAATTACGGTAATACAGCTTTTTAATACATTAATTTTGATGCAAGCCCTAATCTTTAATAGATGAAAAATTTAATAGAAGAATTAAAATGGCGGGGGCTCATTCAGGATATTATGCCCGGCACCGTGGAGCAATTAAATAAAGAGATTACTGCCGGGTACGTGGGTTTCGATCCTACAGCAGAAAGCCTGCATATTGGTAACCTTGTGCCTATAATGTTACTCGCCTTTTTACAAAAATGCGGGCATAAGCCAATTGCACTTATTGGCGGCGCTACCGGTATGGTTGGTGACCCTTCCGGAAAAAGTGAAGAAAGAAATTTACTTAGCGAAGGAGTTCTGCAACATAATCTCGCTTGTATAAGAAAACAATTGAAAAAGTTCCTTGATTTTGATGATGCAAAACCCAACGGAGCAGAAATAGTAAATAACTACGACTGGTTTAAAGAATTTACTTTTCTTGATTTTATAAGAGATGTTGGCAAGCATATTTCAATAAACTATATGCTGGCAAAAGACAGCGTAAAAAAAAGGGTAGAGGGTGAAACAGGAATGAGCTTTACTGAATTTACATATCAGCTTGTACAGGGCTATGATTTTTATTGGCTATATAAAAATAAGAATTGCAGGCTGCAAATGGGTGGCAGCGATCAATGGGGTAATATTGTTACAGGAACCGAATTGATAAGAAGAAAAAGTGGTGGCGAAGCATTTGCATTCACCTGCCCTCTTATGACAAAAGCTGATGGAGGAAAATTTGGTAAAACGGAGAAAGGGAATGTGTGGTTAGATGCAAAAAAAACATCACCCTACCAGTTCTACCAATTTTGGCTGAATGCTGCAGACGAAGATGCAGAAAGATATCTTAAAACATTTACTTTTTTAACTGAAGAAAAAGTAGATGCTTTGAAAGAACAGCACAAGGGAAACGAACACCTCCGCATATTACAGCAAAAACTGGCAGAAGAAGTTACCTCCTTTGTTCACTCAAAAAAAGAATATGATTTTGCTGTACAGGCTTCACAAATTTTATTTAGCAATGAAACAGCCGAAATTTTACAACAATTGAATGAAGAAGAACTATTGCAGGTGATGGATGGGGTACCCAAGGTTGAATTTCCCAAACAAAACTTAGGCATTGACATCATTTCGTTTCTTGCTGATACAAAAATTTTTGCCAGCAAAGGCGAAGCAAAAAAAATGCTGCAGGCTGGCGGAGTAAGCATTAATAAGTTAAAAGTTGAAACCGCAGAGTTTAAGGTTGATAATTCACAATTACTAAATAGCAAATATTTGCTGGTGCAAAAAGGAAAGAAGAATTATTGGTTGGTAAAGGTGGTGTAAAATTAAAAGCGTTGAAATTAATCAGCATAAATAAATTAATAGCTATGAGAAAACAATTGATCAAAATAAAAATTTTCTATCATTACACTTCAGAGCCTTTCCAATAACAAGCACTATACACGGAGTTACGTTGATGTAGTCTATGGAGCCATGTATTGAAAAGAGAAGCAACTAAGGAAGAACATCGGCAGTACATTAATATACTTCATATCTTTAACAGCAATGG
>JBPCQG010000092.1:0-22702 GCA_050998315.1 Chitinophagaceae bacterium | reverse complement strand
AATATTGTATCATTGGCATTGCTACCATTGGTGGGATACTTCCCAAAAACTTTATCCCGATCCTTGAATCTTGTATTCGTAAAAACATTTCTATCGTTAACGGGTTACATGATTTCTTAAACAACATTCCGGAGCTGGTAACATCAGCAAAAGAGTATCATGTTGAATTAATAGATGTAAGAAAACCTAAAGACAGGAAAGATCTTCATTTCTGGAATGCATCAATATTTTCGGTTAAAGCGCCGGTCATTGCTGTGATGGGTACAGACTGCGCCACCGGCAAAAGAACCACCTGCAGGTTAGTAAAACAAGCATGTGCCGAAGCTGGCATCAATGCACAGATGATCTACACAGGGCAAACGGGCTGGTTGCAGGGGGGACAATATGGTTTCATTTTCGACAGTACGCTGAATGACTTTATTTCAGGCGAGCTGGAGTATGCTATTGTTTCCTGCTGGAATGAAACCCGTGCAGATGTTGTATTGATAGAAGGTCAATCTGCGTTACGCAATCCCAGTGGCCCATGTGGATCAGAATTATTAGTATCGGGAAATGCAAAGCACGTAATATTGGTACATGCGCCTAAAAGAAAATACTATGATGATATATCTGAATGGGGAGCTATACATTCAGTAAGCTCCGAAATTGAGCTAATAAAAATGTATGGGTCTACAGTAATTGCTGTAGCAATAAATACTGAACACTGCACTCCCGAAGAAGCAATTGCGTTTCAAAAATTATATGAACTTGAATTGGAGTTACCCGTTTTATTACCGCTGCAACAAGGCGTTGAAAAAATAATCCCTGTAGTCAGATCGCTTGTAAAATATACCCAATGAAAATAAGATCAGTAAAGACGTGGCTGCACCAATTACCATTAACAAAGCCGTACTCCATTGCTTATAAAACGATTGAAAATACTGAAATTGTTTTTCTTGAAATAACTCTGGCGAACGGCATTACCGGCATCGGCGCTTCCAATCCATTTGCAGATTTGGTGGGTGAAACACCTGCTATAACATTAGCCAATCTGCAAACCGATTTTGTGCAGGCACTGGCGGGAAGGGATATCCGACATTTCAACCAAATTATTGATGAAGCATTAATAAAATTCCCTCATTTACCCGGCACCATCGCTGCAATTGATATCGCATTGCACGATGCCTTTTGTAAATTTATTGGAGTACCGGTAGTAGATCTGTATGGCCGCAAAATGGACGCATTGCCAACTTCTGTTACCATCGGTATTAAAGAAACTGCAGCTATGCTCGAAGAAGCTAAAGCAAATTTTTCTGCAGGCTTCAAAATCATTAAAATAAAGACCGGGTTAAATGTTGAGGAAGATATTGAAAGGGTAACAAAACTCACTGAATTGTTTGACAATAAAATGAAGATACGGGTAGATGCTAACCAGGGATATGACCTTGCACAATTAAAGCATTTTATAAACCAGACAAAACAGCTTTCCATAGAGTTGATTGAACAACCGCTTAAAGTTGGTAAAGAAAATGAATTGGCTAATTTAGATAAAGCACATCGAAAAATATTAGCCGCTGATGAATCATTGATTGATGCTGTTTCCGCTTTGCAACTGTCCCACCCTCCGCAACCATTTGGCATCTTCAATATTAAGTTGATGAAGTGTGGTGGTATAAGGGGTGCCAGGGAAATTGCGGTTATTGCGGACAATGCGGGCATTGATCTATTCTGGGGTTGTAATGATGAAAGTATTACCAGTATTACCGCTGCCTTACATGTAGCCTATAGTTGCAGTAACACAAAATATCTTGATCTTGACGGAAGCTTTGACCTTAGCAGCGACCTGGTAACAGGGGGTTTTATTTTAAGAGATGGTTGCCTGTACTGCAGTGATGAAGCCGGGCTGGGCTTACATAAACTATAAGGGGTTACATTTTTTGCAGTTCTGCATTTACGCTATTGCTTAAAAACCAAGCCGTTTTTACCCCTCAATATTTCTGCTATCGGAGGAACGATTTTTACCAATATCATACAGCCAAACTTTGGATAGTTGTTTGTGTACTTAATTTCAAAACACACATTGATGAGAACATTAAAACTTCCTTTCTATGCGAGGCTTGCGTTTATATTGGTAATATTAATTGCGACGGCATATATATGCATCGTGGGACAAAGGCTAATTGTTCCGTTGCTTTTTTCTTTTTTATTTGCTATGCTGCTGTTGCCCGTTGCCAATTTTTTTGAGAGTAGAGCCCGGCTTTCGAGAAGCCTTGCATCAATAATAGCAGTTATACTATTGCTGGTAGTTATCTCGTTAATTATATATTTGCTGGCTTTTCAAATAACAAACCTCAGCAGTGAATGGCCATCGCTAAAGAAGCAGATTGAAGGACTATTTCATAACATACAAACATGGATGGCAACTACTTTTCATGTAAACCTTGCGAGGCAGGCAACCTATATAAATAACACTACATCAAACCTGCTAAAATCAAGCGGCGCAATACTGGAGAAAACCGTTCTATCTGTATCCTCAATAATTTTGTTGTTAGTTTTTATATTGATCTATACAATACTCTTACTTTTTTACCGGCGCATACTAATGCGTTTTATCGTAGCCTTATGTACTGAAAAATATATAAGCATCATTTACGATATCCTGGAAAACATAAAGCACATTATCCGCAAATACATTGCAGGTCTCTTTTTAGAAATGGCCATCGTTGCTATAATAGCGTGCCTTATTTTCTGGATACTCGGTATTAAATATGTTTTTCTGCTTGGGCTTCTGGTGGGGATATTAAATGTAATTCCTTACCTCGGAATATTTACTGCACTTGTGCTAAGCATATTAATAACATTTGCCACTTCAGATGCTAAACATGCGCTCTTTGTAGCCATTGCGGTAATATGCATTCATTTAGTAGATAGTAATTTCCTGATGCCAAAAATTGTAGGTTCACAGGTAAAGATAAACCCCCTCATTGTTATCATTGGGGTTATCATTGGCGAAATGCTTTTTGGAATATCAGGAATGTTTTTATCAATACCTTACTTAGCAATAGCCAAAGTAATATTCGATAGAATAGAAGGCATGCAGCCGTGGGGAATATTATTAGGTGAAGAAGAACATACTCCCAAAAAAATAAAAAGAATAATACAGGAAATCAAAAAGAAGGAATAGGGTTATAGAAGTTGAGCACTGTGACTTTGTCGTTCCAGCGCAGATCGTTTTGTCCATTTTGTAATCGCGCCAACCAACTTATTACGTGAATCGCATACATAAATACTAGTTTACTGCCCTTATTAAAATAGAAATCGTGAAAATACCGAGAATGATAAAAGCTATTGTTCTTATCCAGTTTGTTGAAAGCAGGAGTTTAATTTTTAATTCCTCATAACCTGTAATTGCCATATCTGATTGAAGCCTTCGTTGCCACTTGAATGTTGATATGAATGCAACAAGGTTTAAAGCCAAAGAAATTAAGCCTCAGTTGATGACATAAAAATAGGCCTGAAAAAAAGCAAAACAATACTTAAAATCAGGATTGAAAAACCGGGAATAATGGAAGGAACAAGAGCTGATGTATTATTTGCAATCATGTAGTTTTTTAAATTTCTTTGCCAACAAAAGGATAGATTCCATAATGTTGAATTTGCAAAGTAAGCATGTTGCCTGCACTGTAATCTGCAAGAAATGTATACACTGGGTAAATAATCAATTCCATATTTATTTTTTTATTGAGATTTAAAATTTTTCTCTATCCATCTTTTAAGACTTAGCAAATCTGGAAATTCTTTCCTTGTTGAATCAACATCTTCTTTCCGGAAATGATTTTTTTCATCCATCCACTTAAACATTTTGTACACACTTTTTCCTATAAAAAATCTTGTTATAAGTGCAGGTAATTTTTTGTAAACCATTTGTGTGTTTAGTGTTTCAGAAAATATTTGTGCCACTTGCTGAGCGCTCAATTGTTCTGTGGCAAGTGGAATTGTTCTGGTCAAATACCTTTCACTATTCTCAAATATTTTTGCAGCGGCTTTGCCAATATCCTCTGCTGCCAAGTATTGCAATATTGTTTCTTTGTTAACCGGCTGCACAAGCTTGCCTTTTAATATTCCCTTTTTTACCTGTGGTATTAAAAAATTTTCATAGAAAGACGAGGGCCTGATAATAGTGAAAGGCAATCCCGATTGTGTAATATGATTTTCGATTTTGAATTTGCTTTCAATATGCGGGATGCCGGTATTTGTATCTGCGCCTATTACTGAAGAATACAGAAAATGTTTAACACCCATTTCTTTGGCAAGATTTGCTAAAGTAATTCCCTGGTTTATTTCTTTGTCTACTCCATTCTCAAAAGTTTGAACGCTGTATATCCCATAAACATCTTTTATATAGTCACGGTAAGTATCGGCCTTATCCAGATCGCCTTTTACAAGTTGTATGTTTAGCTTTTTTAAACTTAGTGCTTTTGCAGAATCCGGATTTCTTGTAAGTGCTTTTACAGTAAACCCTTTGCTTACCAGGTTTCTTGCAACCGCTCCGCCCTGGTTACCGGTTGCGCCTGTTACAAATATGGTTTTGTTATTTGTCATGCTGTTTTTAGTTTTATTATAATTGATTTGGCATTTGTTCAATGATCTTCATAGTCTCCACACTAACTGTACAAACTCTTTTAGCAAATCAATAACCTTCTCTTTGTAATCTGCAAATTCGTACGTGTTGAATTTTTCTGCGATGGTCGGGTCGGTTAGTTTCTTTTGTAGAGCCTCCGTAATGGATGTTATTTTCAAGTTCGTTGTAGTATTGAGTGATGGCGTAGTCAAACATGACGGAATTAAAAGTAAGTAAAAAGGTGGATAGAAATACAGTGCTGAATGCCGCATTCAATTCTGCTCTTCAAATCCTACTTACTAATTATAACTATTGATAACCCGGTACAAAAAAAAACTCCTGCAGGGTTAGTGCAGGAGCTTTAATGGTTTTACCCATCATTAATAAATTTTAATTCTTGGGTCTGTTTTTCAAAACGATAATGGATCTACGGGGTATAGGTGGTTTTTTTTGGATGGTTATTTTCAAAAGGAATAGGAAAAAAATAGAAGTTGACTGACATCGGATTTTATTGGTTTTTCCTGGATTGGTAAACGGCTCTTTTCAATGGATTTGGATATTTTGATTAATGTTTGTTGAACACCAATCAACTTCTGGAACAAAGCTACTCCGGGTTATATCATGTTGCAAGAGGGTTATTGCCCTATTTTAAAAATATTGTTTTTACTGTAGAAATGGGATAAACCTAGATTTTTACTATCGTAAATTCCGCAGCTACGCGTTTTGAAGAACATAAAAACATATCACAGGATGGGTCTTTTCAAAACAATGATCCAGTACAATTTATTTTGTTTGGTTTTGACTGAAAACCCGCTGAATAAATTTATTTTAGAAACTACATTGCAACACACTATTGATAAGCCGGTATAAAAAAACTCCTGCAGGGTTAGTGCAGGAGCTTTAATGGTTTTACACATCATTAATAAATTTTAATTCTTGGGTCTTTGTTTTTCAAAACGATAATGGATCTACTTTGTATAGGTGGTTTTCTTTGGATGGTTATTTTCAAAAGGAATTAAAAAAAAAAGAGAAGTTGACTGATATCGGATTTTATTAGGTTTTTCCTGGATTAGGGAACGGCTATTTTCAATGGATTTGGATATTTCTGATTAATGTTTGTTGAACACCAATCAACTTCTGGAACAAAGGTACTCCGGGTTATATCATGTTGCAAGAGGGTTATTGCCCTATTTCAAAATACTGTTTTTACTGCAGAAATAGTATAAACCCGGATTTTACTATCGTAAAATTCCGCAGTTACATATTTGAATAATATAAAAAACTTATGATAGGATGGGTTGTTGACCCACCTGAATGGATATTATTTTCGCGGTAGCAGGCGGGGTTAATTATTTTATTATATTGTAGTTTCTATTATCACGAATACCTTTCTTACTTACAATAATTTTTAAATCACTCAAACATTTCTCATGAGAACACTGATAAGTTTTATCTTTTTTGCTTTAGCAATTTCTCAATCATTAACTGCACAGATAGATGCCGGTTTATTCCGCTATCCTGATGTATCTAAAACACAAATTGTTTTTACTTATGCCAACGATCTGTGGATGGTGCCTAAAGAGGGAGGTGCTGCAATTAAATTAAGTTCCCCACCCGGTGTAGAGAGCTTTCCTAAATTTTCACCCGAAGGAAATACTGTTGCTTACTCTGGTAATTATGATGGCAACCAGGATGTATATGTTATAGCCGTGGGTGGCGGCATTCCTGCACGGCTTACCCAACATGGCCAGCCCGACAGGGTTGTAGACTGGACACCTGATGGTAAACGTGTGTTGTTTGCATCCGGCAGGGAAAGTGGAAGAGAACGTTATAACCAGTTTTTCACCATTTCATCTAAAGGTGGACCGGCGGAAAAGCTGCCTTTGGCTTATGCCGAGTTTGGTTCTTATTCACCTGACGGTAAGGAGATAGCTGTAACGTTTATCTCGCAGGTTTTCCGCAACTGGAAACGTTATCGCGGTGGATGGAATGCCGACATTCATATTTTTAATTTGGCTACAAATAAGTCGGAGAAAATAACCTCGAGTGATGCCTCAGATGAATTACCTATGTGGCACAACAAATCCATTTATTTCCTTTCTGACCGCGGACCTGAAGTGCGATCGAATTTATGGCGGTACGACCTTACTGATAAAACGTATACACAGCTCACAACCTTCAAGGATTATGATGCTCATTTTCCTTCATTGGGCCCTGATGATATAGTAATGGAAGCAGGCGGAAAGTTGTACCTGTACCAGATATCCTCTCAACAATTAAAGGAGGTGAAAGTAACATTGGTAAACGACAGAGCCGCATTAAAGCCATCTGTGTTATCAGCTGAAAAATACATTCAGAATACCGGGCTAAGCCCTGATGGAAACCGTGCATTGTTTGCAGCCCGTGGAGAAATATTTTCAGTGCCTGCAGAATTTGGTTTTGTAAAAGATCTTTCAAGAACACCGGGGGTGGCCGAGCGTTATCCTGCATGGTCTCCTGATGGAAATAGTGTTGCTTACTGGAGCGATCAATCCGGTGAATATGAACTTTGGATAATGGACCCCTCAAAAGAAAATGCGGCACGAAAACTAACCAGTTATGGCCCGGGTTTCCGTTATAATCTTCAATGGTCGCCGGATAGTAAAAAGATTGCCTTTATTGACAAGGCAATGAAGATTCAGGTGTTTGAAATTGCCACCGGTAATACAATACAGGTTGATAAAGGCCTGCGCATGTCTCATGGTGCATTGCAGAATTTTACCTGTAACTGGTCTCCGGACAGTCGTTGGCTTACTTATAACCGCGACCTTGAAAATTATCATTCAGGTGTTTTCCTTTATGATTACCAGGCAAAAAAATTACACCAGGCCACCAGTGGATTTTATAATTGTTCAAGTCCTGTTTTTGACGCAGATGGTAAACATTTGTTCCTGCGTACCAGCCAGTCGTTTCAGCCCAACTATAGTGATATAGATAATACATTCATTTATGCCAACTCAAACCAGCTTGCTGCAATTAGTCTTAAAAAAACTACTCCCTCGTTATTGTATGCTAAAAATGATGAAGTAGGCGTAAAGCGGGAGGAAGAAAAACAAAAGTCAGACAGTATAAAAAAGGTGTTGAAAGATGCAGGCGTTATCGATACTAAAAAAACGGTGCCGGCTACATTGGATATCGATATAGAAGGAATGGAAACACGAATGGTTATCCTCCCCGTAAAACCGGGCAACTTTGGCAGATTGAGTGCAGTAAAAGGTAGAATTATTTATATATCATTCCCCAATACAGGAGTAGCAGATGGCAAAGCGACTTTAAAATATTATGATATTGATAAACGTGAGGAGAAAACAATACTGGATGATGTAAATGGATACATATTATCTCAAGATGGTAAGAAGTTATTGGTTCGTCGGCTTACCGCTTTTGCCATCATTAAACCTGACGAAAATCAAAAATTTGAAAAGCCTTTGCGTATTGCAGAAATGCAGATGGCAGTTGAGCCTATGCAGGAATGGAGACAAATATTTATGGACGCATGGCGAATGGAGCGGGACTACTTTTATGATCCTAATATGCATGGTGTTAACTGGAACCTTGTAAAAGATCGATATTTAAAAATGCTGGATGGAGCAATGACACGTGAAGAAGTGAATGAGCTGTTGGGAGAAATGATCGGTGAACTAAATGCGTCTCATACCTATAAAGGCGGGGGAGATGAAGAGCAGGAGAAGAGAGGAGCCGTTGGGTATCTTGGTATAGACTGGCAGGCAGTGGGCAAGTATTATAAAATAAAAAACATTGTACGCCCTGCCGCCTGGGATGCAGAAGTACGTTCGCCCTTAGACATTAGTGGAACGGATATCAAGGAGGGAGATTTTATTCTTGCTGTTAATGGTATATCACTTACTACAGAGGAGGAACCATTTGCAGTCTTCCAGGGACTTGCCAATAAAACAGTTGAGCTAACTTATAATTCTTCAGCATCTTTTACAGGTGCTAAAACAGCTATTGTAAAAACACTGGACGACGAATCAAGGTTGCGCCATCTTGCATGGATCGAAGCTAATCGCAAACGGGTGGATGAAGCCACCAATGGAGATGCAGGTTATATTTATGTTCGCAGTACAGGTGTAGATGGGCAGAATGAATTGATAAGACAATTTAATGCGCAGTGGGATAAAAAGGCATTGGTGATTGATGAACGTTTTAATAGCGGCGGACAAATACCCAATAGATTTATTGAGATGCTCAACCGCACCCCGCTGGCTTTTTGGGCAATACGTGATGGGGAAGCATGGCCATGGCCTCCCTTTGCCCACTTTGGTCCTAAGGTGATGCTAATAAATGGATGGAGTGGTTCGGGTGGTGATGCCTTTCCTGATTATTTTAAAAAGAAGCAATTGGGTCCTGTGATAGGTACGAGAACGTGGGGTGGATTAATTGGCATTAGCGGCGTACCGCCTTTGATTGACAACGGTAGTATTACTGTTCCCACTTTCAGAATGTATAACCCTGATGGTACATGGTTTAAAGAAGGGCATGGTGTTGAGCCTGATATTTCAGTGCCTGAAGACTTAGCCGCTATGGCTAAAGGAACAGACCCGCAGTTAGAACGGGGTATTAAAGAAATAAAAGACCTGTTGAAAAGTAAGCCTTTCAACCGCCCTTCAGTGCCGGCGTATGAAAAGCGAAATTAATTTTAAAACCACCTTCGGGTGGCTTTCTTTTACTTTCATTATTTCTTCATACTCTATCATTTGTAAAGTGTTTAGAGTTGGCAGAAAAAACTTATAGGCGAATTATGAGAAGTATTAAGTGATTTATTTTACCTCAACTTCCTTCCATTCACTTTCATTTCCTGTCCGGTCAACAGCGGTTACTGCTACACGGTTCAGTGAAAGTGGAAGTTTGTCAGTGCCGGCAATCAATTTTATCTGCAACATGTGGTTCTTGTGGTTCATAATTTTATAACTCCATGCATTACCATAGTGGTAATAAACAACCCAGCGAAATACATCTGCTTCATTGTTGTGCGTCCAGTTAATTTGCAAACTGTCCTGTTGTTTTATTATTGTAATCGCAGGAACTTCGGGTGCTATTTTATCAAGCCACGGACTGGCAGGTACAAGAGCGCCATCTTTGTAAGGCCCCGCATCTAAAGCCTGCATAAGGCTTGTATTTTTTATATCGGAAGAAATACTCCAATGCACTACACCTTTACTTTGCGGCAGCATGCCACGTGATATCATTATTTGGTTTATGGTTTCATCAACTGTTCTTCCGCTGGTATCCCGACCCACAGAAATGCCCGGCCACAAATGGCGGTGCTGGGTGTTCTCACTTTCCCACCAGCCAAGCAACACAGGAAAGCTTTGTGCAATTCTTTTTGTAGGCCAATAAAGTTGCGGAGTAAAATAATCAATCCACCCTTTGTTGAGCCAAAGCTTTGCATCAGCATACAATGTTGCATACTGGTCAAAGCCGCCAATAGATTCAGGGTAGCCAGGCCGCCAAATTCCAAAGGGACTGAGACCAAATTTTACATGGGGCTTTACTGTTTTCATTTCTTTGTAAATGCGTTCGATTAAATCGTTCACGCTTTTGCGCCGCCAATCGCCACGGGTTAATTTTCCTCCGCTATTTTGATAGACAACCCAATTGGTACTATCGGGAAAATCTTCATTGAGATTATAAGAAGGATATGGATAAAAATAATCATCGAAATGAACACCGTCAATGTCATAGCGTTTCACCAAATCCATCACGACATCGGTTGTTCTGTTTTGCACTTCCTTTTGCGAAGGATCCATCCACCAGTAACCTTCTTTGAGGTACACAACCAGGTTAGGATTTGTTTTTACAATAGATTGATCGCTGATGCCTTTACCACCAGTCGGATGATGTGCACGGTAAGGATTGAGCCATACATGTAATTCCAATCCCCGGTCGTGTGCGGCTTCTGTCCAGAATGTAAGTGGATCGTAAAAAGGCTCCGGTGCTTTGCCTTGCTCACCTGTAAGATAATAGCTCCATGGCTCAATGCTGCTTTTGTAAAGTGCATCTGCCTGCGGACGGACCTGCAGTATAACTGCATTAAAGTTATGTTGTTGTAAAAAATCGAGCAGCGCAATAGCTTCCTGTTGCTGCTGTTCTGTACTTAATCCGGGTTTGCTAGGCCAGTTGATGTTGGCAACTGTTGCTACCCATGCAGCCCGGAATTCCCTCATAGCTTTGGGTGTGCTGGCCGGGGCCACATTTGTGTTTGCAGTTTTTATGGAACTACAGGAATTAAATAAATATGCCGTGGAAATAATTATGAGGGCAGAGAATAATTTTTTTATCATGAAAAGAAATTTTTGGTAAAGCCGGTTTCTAAAAGTAAGGGAAATTGCTTCATGGTTGGTGAGTAACACCTTCAATCCTCTTCTTATGATGATAATTTCTAAAAACTATATTTTTTTCGGATAATCCAATGGTTTTATTTTTCTCCCTGCTTCACTGTCATTAATTAATGTGGTGAGTCTGTTGAGCTTTGTTATCTCCTTCTTTGCACTCATTACCCAGTTTATAGTAAGTTTTTTATAAGATGGTGCCATCTGTTGAAAAAACTTCCATGCTTTTTTATTTGCTTTAAATTTTTTTTCAAATTCATTTGAGAGCTCTACCTGCGATCTTTCGAAGGAATAGGTTCTTAATTTATTCTCATCTTTATTTTCAAAAAGTATAAGACCTTTCGGCGTCATCAGCCCAAGTTCTTTTAATTCCCCTACCTTTTTAATATTCACTGCACTCCAGATGCTGTTTAGTTTGCGGGGCGTAAAGCGGATACTGTAACTTTCTTCGTCAATTGAATTTCGAACACTGTCTATCCAACCAAAACACAGCGCTTCATCCACGGACTGCGACCATGTAATGCTGGGTTTACCTGTTGACAGACGGTAATAGCCGATCAAAAGCATGGTTGCTGTATCTGCATTTTTTTTAAACCACTTGCGAAGGTCAGATTGTTTTTTAAAGAAGACAGGGTTCATAATTCAGATGTTGATCTCATAAACTTTTTGCTGTTTTATTTCATTAAAGCCGGCGCTGATATAGAACCTCTGTGCTTCGGTTCTTTTAATATTGCAGCGTAGCCTGAGGCGATCCACCTGTTTATTCCTGCACCATTCCGTTGCTTTTCAATAAGCAGTTTGCCGATTCCCATATTTCTGTATTGCTCATCTACAACCAATCCATGTATCTCACACAATGGTGAAGACTCCATCGAAATATTATAACTCACACCCATCCACCCGATCACTTTCTCGTCAACAGCAACAAAGACTGTATGATGTTTACTTTCTCTTAGCGCATTAATATGATGCAATGTTTGCTCCGCAGATATTGAATAACCAAGATGGTGAATAAGCACAGTTATATCTGCGGCATCTTCTGCAACAACCTCTCTTATAGTGATCATAATTAAAGATACAATGGAAAGTGATTTACAACCCTCCATGGTCGTTGTCTCATGGGTGTCTTAATTGTTTAGCTTTCTGAATCTTTTTTGTGAAATCATTTCCCCACTTACCAGTTACAAATCGCATAATTAGGTTAAAAATTAAGTTCGATTATTCAGTTTAAAGTTTGGCAAAAAATATGTATATCCCGTACATAATTATTTTTAACTAAAAAACAAGGAGGTAATTATGCCTAACAATGAAAAAGGTCAACAAGGCCAGGGAAACAAAGATGATAACAAAAACAAAGGCGGAGGTGGAAACAGCGGCTCCGGTGGAGCTGGTGGCGGAAGCGGCGGATCTGGTGGAGGAAAAGGTGGAAGTGGTTCTGGTGGATCAGGGGGTGGTAAAGGCGGTAACGGCGGCGGAAGCGGAAGCGGCGGATCTGGTGGAGGAAAAGGTGGAAGTGGTTCTGGTGGATCAGGGGGTGGTAAAGGCGATAACGGCGGCGGAAGCGGAAGCGGCGGATCGGGTGGAGGAAAAGGGGGAAATGGCTCTGGTGGTTCAGGTGGCGGAAGTGGAAGCGGTGGTGGAAGCGGTGGCGGAAGTGGAAGCGGTGGCGGAAGTGGAAGCGGTGGCTCTGGTGGAGGAAAATAATCCCTAGGGTTTATTATTTAAAAAAGTGCTTGCAACCAGGCACTTTTTTATTTTATAAATTTGGAAGTTAAGTTTTTCGCCCCCTACAGGTGATTTATATACTCAATTTAAGATTAGCCTCAATACCCTCCTCGCAAACGATAGCGGGGAGCGCTATAGATCTTAAATTTTACTTATAATAGCACTTGCTGTATCATCACGTTTTTTTAAAACACTTGAAGCCAGTGTTTCTGCCTGGTTATATGCACTCATGAGCTGTTGTATTTCAAAATTGCCAAGCTTATCCTGTGCTTCTAATTCTTTGGCTGCTCTTTCCAGGTTTTTTTTAAGCCGAGCAGAAGTTTTTTGTGCAGCGCTTGTTTCTTTACGAGAGGCGCTGAATAATTCTTTTATCTCCCTTTTATTACTTACTAAAATGGCTTTAGTTCCCTTTGCGCCAATAACTTTTTCATTACTCTTTTTCATAAAAAAAAATTTAGAGGGTTATATTTATTTTTAAGAAAAATAAATAATTTTTCTTTCTAAGTCAAAAAATTATAGAACAATCCTGTGAAGAAAGGTTATGTGTTTATCCCGAAGAGTATAAACATCCCTCAGCCAAATTTTATGAATCAGGAATTGATGAATTTAATTTCCTTACTCATTGGGTGGATTAATTCTTCCTTACTTTTGCCCTTAATACACTTGTTGGTGCAGCACCCGCACAAGGCTCTAAGGAACACCAACAAGGGCGGAGAATCCAAACCGGGATAATTATTTTTTTTTACCATTATTATTTATTCATTTATTAATATCATCCGCTTAAAGATTATTACTTCAATTTATTTTAGTAAGGAAATTATTAAGAGGTGGTAAAACATATTCTTTTTTACAAAGGAAGATATTCCTTTTCGTTTTATTTTTTTAATCATGATAATATGCACCAGAGGGGATATCCTGCTTATTTATATTTTTTTCTTCCCATTTAAAATTCAACCCGCTCTCACCTTCAGGTTCTAATGTATAATAAAGCCTGAAAGGATGCAGCCCTGCTTTTAACCTGATTTTTCCTGAACTTTCTGAGCCTGCTTTATAACCGAAATCCGCATCACTAACAGCGGCATCATGTATTCGTAAAAAAGCGCCTTTAGCAGCAGTTAAATAAAAAGTATATTCTCCCTCTGCCGGTACTTTTAAATATCCTTCAAAAAATAATACACCATTTTTATTTTTAGTGAGTACACCGGTTGAAGGATGTTTGCCTACTCCGACTGCATTTGATGTTAGGGTAGAAATATTTGGAACCCAGGGGAAAGAACCATTATAGAATTTCCAGTTGACCCCTTGTTTGCTTTTCAAATTCTTAACTGCAGAAATAAATTCTTTGTCATAAGGACGTGGTGCATTATCATCAGGTCTGCGAACACGAAGCACTTGTTCTTTCATTTTATTTTGCATAGCACTCATCGCCTGGTTGACTGCAAGATTTTTAGTTTCGTGCGGGTCTTTGGCTACATTATAAATTTCGAAATCATCATTTGCAGATTTAATATCGTAGCGCACTCCAACTGTATCACCAAATCGTATCAACTGCATTTGATTACGTTTTCTGTTTCGATGGCTTGGATCAAACTCTTTAAAACCGGGTGTAGATTGGTTTTGAGAATACTCAATATAAACTATACTGTTTTTTTGTTTTCCAATATGTGTGAGTGAGGGTAATAGCGATACACCATCTGAACCTGCAGGAGCTGCAACTCCGGCTGCATGTGTAAAGGTAGGCAGCCAATCATAAGAAGCATTGGCACTTGTAACTATACTGTTTGGCGGAATATGACTTGGCCATGTGGCAATAGTGGGCATTCGAACGCCTCCTTCCCACACATCCCGTTTAATACCATCAAATGGACCGAAGCTATTAAAAAACTCAGGCGATATTTCTTCCTTAAGATAAGACTCAACGGATGGACCATTATCTGAAGTGAAGACGACCAATGTATTTTTATCAATATTAAGATCTTTCAGCAGTTGCATAATATCACCAATTTCGCTGTCTATCCTTCTTACAGATGTTGCATACCTTTTGTTTACATCAGGCCATGGCACATCCGCTGTTGAAGGGTTTTTATCATGGTCGTAAGCAGCATTTGCATAATCGGGATGAACCCACGAATCAACTTTTCCTGAAGCAGTGTTGATTATATTTCCCGGTTCGCCCAGCCATTGTAATCCACCTTTTAAACCTCCGCCTTTGGGGTAAGCCTGTGTTGGTAATTCGAGAACTGCATGTGGGGTTTCATAAGCCAGATAAATAAAAAACGGCTTATCTGAAGATTGCTCTTTTTTAAAATCAATAATCCATTTTTTCGTTCGGGCAGTCCACAAATCAGCAGTATAACATTTGTCAAGCTGATCAGCAATGTCAGTTTTGTTTTCCCATACCTGCTTCTTTCCGCGGTAAAGTCCTTCTTTAGGATAATGCTCATGACCATCGGAATGCCGCATATAACCAAAAAAATAATCGAACCCTCTGTTTAAAGGATGAGCCGGCCAATCGGGTCCTTTATTATTCAATCCCTGCAAACCCCATTTACCAAAAGCTGCTGTGGTATATCCTGCTGTGCGCAGCGTGGAAGCCATGGTATGATTATCTTCCAATGCTTTATCAAATTGATTATCGCGAACGTTTGCATGACCCTGACTTTTACCCAATAAAATTGATGAGCGTGAAGGTGCACAAACAGGTGCGCCACAATAATGTTGTGTAAGCATAGCACCTTGTGCAGCCAGTTGATCTAAGTTTGGTGTAAGCATCCATGGCTCGCTTTTATCGTTTGCTTTTTTTCTTTGGTTCTGAAAGAAAACGCCAATATCTCCATAGCCAAGATCATCAGTAAGTATGAAAATAATATTAGGTTTTTTTGATTTTTTAGGGGTTCGGTCAGGCTGGGCAAGTACTGTTGCTGAAAAGGAGATATTAATTAATAAGATAACTATAAATAAAATATTTTTCATAAAGTCACTGGTTTTTATATTGCTTATGCTCATTTTATTTTAGTACGAAATTTTTAACTGTGGCTGGTTTATATCCTATTCTTTCAGCCAATGCATAAAGTTGCAGGTTGTTATTCACTTTAACAGGATTTGTATAAATCTGCCATTTATTTGGTGAAAGCTTTTCTCCATCAGGCACCAGTTGATACGATATTGAATTGCCTTCTGTTGGGCAGCTAATGGAAACTATATCTTTAGAAACAGTGAATACAGGATCGGCGGTTGTTGGTTGAATTAATCCTGGCCACATCATTTCTAAAAACTTTTTTTCAGGAATAAAACCTTTGTCGTTTGTCATTTTCATCCACTTTGCCAAAGCGCCTTTTAATTCTGAAAGTTTTTTTGCGTATGCAGGATTGCCAGCTATATCATTCAATTCGTAAGGATCATTTTTAGTATCGTACAATTCATCAACAGGCTTTGTTTTTCTAAACCATAGCTTTTGCACATTGTTCAATTTTCCTTCATCATTCAATCGCAATAATTCTTTCATCAGTGGCATATCCAGGCGGTAAGTAATATTTTGAATGTATGGCTTTTCGGGTTGAAAATTTTTGAGGTATTTAAACCTCCCATCACCCACTGCTCTTACCATATCATAGTTTGCATCCATGCGATCCCTTGCTGCATAAATAAATTTTGGAGGGGCGGATTTTTGTTTTCCGAGAAAAGCACGTCCCTGCATATAGGCGGGAATTTTTATTTTAGCAAGAGATAAAGCAGTTGGTGCAAAATCAACAAAGCTTATCAGCTCATTATTTACAGTTCCAGCATTTTGTTTTTTCGGAAAACGAATAAGCATTGGCACCCGTAAGCCTTCATCATAAACCTCTCTCTTTGCTCTTGGCAAAGGTCCACCATTGTCTGCGAACCAAACTACAATAGTATTTTCAAGCAAGCCTTCATCCTCCAGTTCCTTAAGCATGTTACCTACCTGCTTATCCATCTCCATAATGTTGGAGTACATTCGGGCAACATCCTTTCTAATTACAGGAGATTCAGGATAGTAAGGGCGCAACTTAACCTTGGAAGGATCAACCAATAAAGTGTCATTCTTCTTCACCCAAATTTGAGACTCATGGGTTACATTAAAATTAAAAACTGAAAAGAAAGGTTTATTTGCAGGCCTGTTTTTATAATGTGCATTTGCACCATTTTCATCCCATCCGGCTTTCAATCCTTCAAACTGATAATCTTCTTTGCCACGGTTAGTGCAATAATATCCGCCACGGCGCATTAACTCGGTGAACATTTTTACCTGCGGCGGAAGTACAATAGAATACTTAGGCATGTTGATGGTTGGAAATGCTTTGGTGTTACGCATGTTATTTGTACCGAGGTAAGTTGGATACATACCCGTAATTAAAGCCGAGCGGCTGGGAGCGCATACACCTGAAACATCAAACACATTAGTAAAACGAATACCTTCTTTAGCAAGCCTGTCAAGGTTTGGAGTGCTTGCAGTTGAATCGCCATAACACGCAATATATGGGCTAAGGTCTTCAGTTATTAGCCATAGAATGTTTGGTTTTATTAATGATTTTTCTTTTTGATTTTTAATATTTTCCTTTGGTTGAACTTCTAACCTGCCATTAGAAATACATGCTAAAAGAATAGTAACTACAACAAAAAACAAGAATAGTTTTATCAGTGTTAGTTTAATCATGTAAAGCTTTTTTTAAAATTGCAATAACAACAGCCGCAAATTTTTTGTGAAAGGAACATTTGAATAGAATTTCAGCATAGCTATAATTAAAAAATTACCAAACAATAACGGGTGTGCATTTCAAATTGTCGCATCTGCGATGTGTAAATGACCCCGGTCTAACCGCTGTTGAGTAAAGATAAAAATATGATGATATATTCTACAGCTAATTTTTAACGTCAAGCTGGATATACAGATGCACAATGAACAAAAAGATGAAACACGCCTCCGACAGCCCGTATTTTGCCAAACCCCGTTTTAGCGGTATACCCTTCGTCGGGGTGTGTCTAACTGCATACTGTGTCCAATGTAGCAGGGTGTCTCCCGGAAGCGTTGGGCAAGGCAGGCTCTTTGGCAGGTTGGCTTTCTGTGCTGCTGGTCTTTTGTGCCTGACATGCAGCGTGGGCTTTGTTGATGTTAGCATTATTGCTATTTTAAATATCATCTGTCTCTATGCTCTGCATACTTGAAAAAAGATAGAATGCTCCTTTGGTTACAATTTTTGTATTAGGTTTTAATTCTTCCAATAGTTTAATTTCTACATAGCCCAATTCCTCAACACCTGTTACAACCTCTATCATTTTGAAACGATGCTTTTCTACAAATTCATTTTTATTGGCTTCCTTATCATCTGCATCTCTCTTGATGGGTTCTTTCTCTATGCCTTCAAAAACAAAAATGTAAGACTTGTCATTTGCTTTTACAATTGCATCTTTTGGAACTGCTAATACTAATTGCTTTCCTGTTTCAATAAGACCGGAAACATATTGACCTGCAATTAAATTTAAGTGTGCTACATTATTAAGAACTGCATGAACAACTACCGATTTATTTGCTGCATCAAAAGATTTATTGATGCCTGTAACACGACCTGAAACGTGTTTATCTTTTTGATTGGTTAATGTAAAATTCACTGTCTGACATGTTCTTATTTTAGCTATATCTTTTTCAAAAACCTGTAAGTCGCAGTAGATAACACTGTTGTTTACAATTTCCATTATGGGGCTTGAAGCGTCAGTAAACGTACCTATACTTAAAGTTATTTTTCCTACTGTTCCACTTATAGGAGCAAGGACAGGAACCTGTGTTATCAGGTTTCCTCTGCGAACCTGTGAAGGGTTAATGTGTATTTGCTGTAATTGTTTTTGCAGCGTTAACAGCTTAGATTTTTCTGCTGCATAATTAGCCGAAGCCTGCTGATAAACTTTACCAATGCCTGCATCAGCTTCTTTTAAAATCCTTTGTCTTTCATATTCCTGTGCTAAATAAACAATATTGTCTCTTGATATTAGGTAATCCTGCTGCAATCTTATAAAATCAGGATTTTCTATTGCAACCACAACTTGCCCTTTACGTACCTGCTGACCTTCTACAACATTTATTCTTCTTATCACACCGCCTACCAAGGCATTTACAACTGCTTTGTTTTGTGGTGGGACTGTAAGTTGCCCGCTTGCCTTTACCACACTGGTTAGGTTCTGTTGTTCTATTACACCAATCTCAATACCTACGGCTTTCATTTGCTCCGGGGTTACTTCTGCAATGCCTTCTTCTTTTTTGGTAGTATCAGTTTTTGTTACTGTTTCTTCCACCTTAGTTTTTGAGTTACCACAAGATGAATAAAAAATCATCATTGCTAAAAACAAAAATGTGGTAAGTGTTTTTATTATTAATCGTTTCATCTTATTGTTTTCCATTTACGTAGTTTAATTCAATGATTGCCTGATTATATAAATTGAGTGCTTCTAAATATTTAAGTTTTGTATCAAAAGCCATCGTAAGATTTTGTATGTATTCCACGTATCCAATCTCACCGAGCTTGTAACTTATTTGAGAAATCCTGATAATTTCATCTGCCTGTTTCAAACCAATAGTTTCATAATAATCCAAGCCTTCTTTTTGCTTCAGGTATTCATTGTATTGTGTTAGGTATTGTGTCTGCAATCCTGATTTTGCTGCCTGCGCTTGTGCCTGCACAAGTGTGGTATTTATCTTAGCGGCATTAATCCTTGCCCGCTGTGCTCCTGAAAAAAGAGGAATGGTTGTTCCAATTTGAAAACCACCAATTCTTGTATTTGGTGTGTACTCCCTATTAATTTTTGCAGGATTAAATGGTTTTATTAAAAACTGATGATAGTAGCCTACGTTAAAGTCCGGCAGTCTCTTGCTTTTTTCTAATTGTAATTCTGCATTTGCAACATTTAATTGCTGTTGGTAAAAGGCGGTTTGCGGATGGCCCGCTAATGTTGTATCAAATGTAAAATCAAGAGGCACTTTGACTAAGGATGTATCTACAGGTTGTAAATTTTCTTTCGTGTTCAGCAATTGTTGCAGGACCAATTCATTGGTACGCACATCAATCTTTTCTTGCTTTATCAGCAGTTGTATTTCATAGAATTTATTTTGTGCTGTATATTTTTCCAGGTTTGATGTTTCACCAACCTGCTGCCTTAATTCTGCTCTTTCTTTAAATTTTCTGTAAATGCTATCTAATGAATTAAGCAATTTTATTCTTTCATAACTAAATTGAAAATTGATATACGCTAAACGAACCTGCTTTGTTATATTGAAGATGGCTATGCTTCTTTCTCTTTGTGTCAATAGTGTTTGTTGTTGTAAGAGATTGGATTGGTTTTTATAAACGATGGGCAGGGCAAAGGGTTGTACAATGCCTATGCTGTTGCCAGGGCTGCCGCCAGCGGTTGCATCTTGCTGCAATAGGATTTCAGTTCGTGGTACATCAAATGCTGTTCGCTGTAATGCTGACTGTTGTTGAATAGAAAGGTTGGCACTCTTTAATTGCAAATTATTTTGCAGGGCTGTATTTAAAGCGGTTTGCAAAGTGATAGGTTTTGTTTGAGCAAAACTTTTATCAGCAAATACTGATGTTATTAAAAAGATGATGATAGTTGTTTTTGAAATTGTTTTCATTTTTCGTTTTTTTCCTTCTCCTGAAAATAAAATGTATAATACAGGCAGAACAATTAAAGTGAGAATAGTTGCGGTTACTAATCCGCCAATTACTACTGTAGCTAAAGGCTTTTGAACTTCCGCACCCGCTGATGTAGAAAGTGCCATTGGCAGAAAGCCAAGTGATGCAACAGAAGCCGTAAGTATAACTGGTCTTAATCTAACTAATGTTCCTTGCCTTACCCGTTCGTATATATCTGTAATGCCCGCCTGACCAGGCGTGTCGGGCAGCCCTTCTTTTTTCAAAAAATTGAATTGGCTTATAAGCACTATACCATTTAATACAGCTACACCAAAGAGTGCAATAAAACCAATACCGGCTGATATACTAAAAGGCATTCCCCGAATAAGCAAAGCAAATACACCACCTATGGCAGCCAAGGGAATGGCTGTAAATATTAAAAGACTTTGACCAATTGAATTGAAAGTAAAATAAAGTAATACTATAATCAATAGAAGCGCTACCGGCACTGCAATTGATAATCGTTTTTTTGCTGCCTGTAAGTTTTCAAACTGACCACCGTAGGTTGTATAATAGCCAGCAGGCAACTTTAGTTTTTGAGACAATAAACCTTGTATTTCTTTCACTACACTTTCTACGTCTCTGCCTCTAACATTAAAACCAACAAATATTCTTCTCTTGCCGTTTTCCCTTGATACCTGTGCCGGTGCATTTTTAAGTGTAACTGTGGCTACTTCATTTAAAGGTATTTTACCGCCATTGGGTAATGGCACATATAAATTTTCAATGTCACTCATGTCGTGACGTAATTCCTTTTGCAAACGTATCACCATGTCAAAACGCTTCTCTCCTTCAAACACTACTCCTGCTACATTACCTGCATACGCTGTTTTCAATATCATGTTTACATCAGAAATACTTAAACCGTATTGCGCAATTTTTTCACGGTTGTATTCAACAAGAATTTGAGGCAATCCGCTTATTCTTTCAACTAACGGTTCGGTTACGCCATCTACTTTGCTGATAATTGATGCTACTTTAGCGGACTGGCTTAGCAGTTCATCAATATTATCACCAAATATTTTGATGGCAACATCCTGCTTTACGCCTGATATTAATTCGTTGAACCGCATTTGCATGGGTTGAGAAACTTCCCCGCTTAAACCCGGAATAACGGCTATGGCTTCTTTTATTTTTTCTATCATTTCCTGCTGCGTTTCTGCGGTCTTCCATTCATCTTTGGGCTTCATAGCCAGCATCATATCACCGCCTTCAATGGGCATTGGGTCGGTTGGAATTTCAGCAGAACCAATTCGGGTTACGGCTTGTTTAATTTCCGGTATTTTTTGTTTGAGAATTTTTTCTGCTTTGCTATAAAGTTCTATTGTTTGCGATAATGACGTTCCCTGACCTAATCGTAACTCTACCGCAAAATCTCCTTCTTCAAGCGTTGGAATGAATTCTCCACCCAAGCCTTTAAATATGAAATAAGTGATGATTAATAAAACAAAAGAAAGAGCAACAACTGTTTTCTTAAAACGCAATGCGCCGTTTAAGAATGGTAAATACCAACTCTTTAATTTATCAATAATGCGGTCGGAAATATTTCTTTTATGCTCTGTTTTTTTACTTAAAAACAAAGAGCTTATCATTGGTACATAGGTTAACGAAAGAAGGAATGCGCCTAATATAGCAAAAGCAACTGTTTCAGCCATTGGGCGAAACATTTTTCCTTCAATGCCTACCAATGCAAGAATGGGCAGATAAACAATAAGAATAATTATTTGACCAAAGGATGCTGAACCCATCATTCTGCCTGCACTTTTATAAACCTCTTCATCCATCTCTGGTTGAGTAAGTTTTGCTTTCGATTTATTTGTGTGGAGATGATGCAATGTTGCTTCTACAATTATAACTGCCCCATCTACAATTAACCCAAAATCAATTGCGCCTAAACTCATTAGATTTCCTGATACGCCAAATAGCAGCATCATAGAAAATGCAAACAACATAGCAAGAGGTATCATTGATGCGACAATCAGCCCTGCTCTTAAATTTCCCAATAAAAGCACTAAAACAAACACAACAATTAATGCTCCTTCTATCAGGTTACGCTTTACTGTACCAATAGCCCTGTCCACTAATTCTGTACGGTCAATAAATGGTTCAATCACCACACCTTCAGGTAAAGATTTTTGAATTTGCAGCATTTTTTCTTTTACTCTTTTAATAACATCATGGAAGTTTTCTCCTTTCAGCATTAATACTATTCCGGCAACTACTTCACCTTGTCCATTGTAGGTAACAGCCCCGTACCTTGTTGCTGCACCGTATTG
>JBPCQG010000056.1:0-2686 GCA_050998315.1 Chitinophagaceae bacterium | reverse complement strand
GCTGATGCTGCAAAATATTCTGCTTTTGTTGATAATGAATTGTATGCGTTTATTAAAAAGAAAACCGGGGTAAGAAAGTTTAATTCTATAACTATTGCCGGTTGTTCGTTAGCCGGACTTGCGGCATTTGATATTGCCTGGGATCATGCCGACAGAATAGATAAGGTAGGCGTTTTTTCAGGCTCTTTCTGGTATAGGGATAAAGATGCTTCAGACGCAGATTATTCCGATGATGAAGACCGGTTGATGATGAATAAAATACGATCATCAAGAAAAAAACCGCATTTAAAATATTGGTTTTATGCCGGTGATGATGAAGAAAAAAGTGATAAAGATAAAGATGGTATTATTGATGTGGTGGATGATACAAAAGATCTGATAACTGTTTTAAACAGTAAAAAGGCTGTCTCTCCTGATGATATTATTTTTACTGAAATAAAAGAAGGGAAACACGACTACCCTTCCTGGAGTCATGTTTTCCCTGATTTTTTAATTTGGGCTGTGGGGAAATGAATAAGAATAAGAAATAAGGAGAAATAAACCTTTAACCAATAAACTATTTTAAACATTAGTTTCTTTGACTAACGCTTCCCCCACTTGATTTTGATTTAGTTACTGAAGGATTACCTTTATAACTAATATCACTTCCGCTGCTGGCTTTCGCATTCAATTCTTTATTTACTGTTATACTAATATCACTCCCTGAACTACCCTTTGCAGTGCAAACATTTACAACTAAATTGTAACCATTAAAATCGCTGCCAGAACTGGCTTCAATAGAAACTGTATTTGCTTTACCGCCAATTTTTATATCGGAACCGCTGCTCTGATCAACTGTTAATTCATTCACATCTACATTACCTTTAAAATCAGAACCGCTTGAGATTTTCATTGAGAATGAATTACTTTTTATTGTGCCATCTATCAATACATCAGAACCGGCTGATGCTGTTAGCATATCCAGGTTTTTATACGAAACATAAGCTCTTAATTCTCTTTTATTAGTAAATATTATCTGGTTAGTCAGGTCACGGTCATACCATATTTTCAAAACTCCGTTTTCTACTTCAGTTTTTATCTTATCTCTGTATTTTATTTCTGAAGCACTGACTGCAGCCGCTTCATCGCCATAACTGAGATATAGATCTATACCATCTGAAACTTTTATGGCATGGAAACCTGTCACATTTCTTTGCTCTGCATTTTTATCATTAATCACAGTTTTATCCTGCGCAAATAAAGAAAATGAACATAGAACCAGGAAGAAGATAAATAATTTTTTCATAAAGCGTTTTTTACTAGTACGCACCTGAGATAGAAAAGTTACAGAAAATATATATTTGTCAGAATTCATTTGTGAATATACCTTTGCACTGCTTCAATCAATAGAAGCAAAGTTCCCGGGGTGCTTTCCGAAATTTCGGAATTGCTGAGAAATACCCGCAAAACCTGATCAGGATAATACCTGCGAAGGGAGGATGAACATCTTTTTATTTTCCTCTTTTTCGTTGGCTTATCTAATTTATTATAGGAATAAATTATATGCAATGAAAAAAATTATTACTTTATCTCTTTTAACCATCATTTCTGCTTCAGTATTTTCCCAGAATAAAAAAAGTGATACGGTTCTTTTACAACCTATTGAAATAAAGGCAGTGAGAGCCACGGATAAAGCACCATTCACAAAAACAAATCTTACAAAAAAGGATATAGAGAAATTAAACCTTGGTCAGGACCTCCCATTTATATTAAATCAAATACCATCCGTCGTTATAAATTCTGATGCCGGAAACGGAATTGGCTACACCGGGATAAGAATACGCGGAACAGATGCTACAAGAATAAATATGACCTTAAATGGAATTCCTTACAATGATGCAGAAAGCCAGGGAATTTATTTTGTTGATTTGCCAGATATAGTCTCTTCAGTAAGCAGCATACAGGTTCAAAGAGGAGTTGGCACATCATCGAATGGCGCAGGTGCATTTGGAGCAACAATAAATTTGGCAACTAATGAAATTAATGATTCAATGTATCAGGAATTTAATAACAGTTACGGCTCTTTTAATACATGGAAACATACCCTAAAAATTGGTTCAGGTTTATTGGGAAAGCACTTTACCACTGAGGGAAGAGGACCATTAATTAATAGTGATGGATTTATTGACAGGGCAAAAACTAATCTTAAATCTTTTTATGTAAGCACGGCTTATCTTTCTTCACGTAATTCTTTACGCTTAAATATTTTTTCGGGTAAAGAAAAAACTTACCAGGCATGGTATGGAGTGGCAGAAAGCTATTTAGACTCAAATAGAACTTACAATTCTGCAGGTAATGAAAAGCCAGGAACACCTTACGAAAATGAAACTGATAATTATACGCAAACTCATTACCAGCTTTTTTATAATCATAAACTAAATTCTCTATGGGCTTTTAATAGTGCTGTTTTTTTAACCAGAGGATTGGGATATTATGAACAATATAAAGCAGGAGAAAAATTTAAAAGCTATAGTCTTCCGGATTACAACAACGGATCATCTGTTATCAATAAAACTGATCTGATAAGACAGCTTTGGTTAGATAATTATTTTTATGGAACAATATTTTCATTTCAAAAACAAACCAATAAATCTCGATTTACATTAGGTGGCGGATGGAATAAATATGATGGCAAGCACTACGGTAT
>JBPCQG010000052.1:0-5591 GCA_050998315.1 Chitinophagaceae bacterium | reverse complement strand
TGCCTTTCTTTTATTTGTTGCACTTACATCTTATCTTTTTACCTGGCAGGAAGATCAATCAAAGGTTTTTAAAGGGGCGAAAATATTATTACCAAGCCAGGATCAAAATGTAGCAAATATGCTTGGTACTGCAGGAGCATATTTTTCTGATATATTTATAAGGCAGGGATTTGGTATAGCATCTTATCTTTTTTGCACACTCTTTTTTATAATAGGTATTAATCTATTTTTTGGCAGAAGATTATTTTCCTTAAGCCGAAATATAAAATATGTAATTGTTGGTCTGATAATTATTAGTGTTACTGCTTCATTCTTAATGCAGGGGCGGGCATTTCCATGGGGAGGAGCAGTAGGCAATACAGTAAATGAATGGATGCAGAAAACTATAGGGAAGTTAGGTACAGCAGCAGTATTATTAGTCGCAGCCCTATCTTATGTTATCTGGAGGTTTAATCCTGTATTCAAACTTTCCCCAAAACGAATTGATAGTACTGTGGATATAGATGAAAACAATTTGGCGGCAGAGGAAGCTGCAGAAAATGAATTAACATCTCTTGAAACAAATTCATTGCAAACCGTGAGCAACCAAATGATCTCACCGAAAGAAGAAAAGATACCTGGTTTCGATTTACAGTTAATTGAAAAAGGAGATCCTGACAATAGTCAACAGGCAACGGACAACGGAGTACTTACTTCCGGCAACCTGCAAACAACCGCCAACATTCCCAAGAATGATCTTGAATTAGAAATAAAAAGTCTTCCTGAAAAGCCCGAAAAAGAAACAATTTTTCCCCCCAACACAGAAGCGCTAAAGCCTTATGATCCTATCCTCGATCTTAGAGATTATAAATATCCAAAGCTGGATTTGTTAGAAACACATGGCAGCGAGCAAATTGTAAGAGATCCTGCAGAACTCGAAACCAATAAAAATCAAATCATTAATACATTAAAAAACTATGATATTGAGATAGAAAAAATTATGGCAACTGTAGGTCCAACGGTTACCTTATATGAAATAGTACCGAAAGCCGGTGTTCGCATTTCCCGCATTAAAAATTTAGAAGATGACATTGCGCTAAGCCTTGCTGCGCTAGGCATTCGTATTATTGCTCCGATACCCGGAAAAGGTACAATTGGTATTGAAGTTCCCAATGTTCGCAAAACTATTGTGAGCATGAAAACTTTGCTTGATTCAGATAAATTTAAAAACAATAATTTTTCTTTACCCATTGCCATCGGCAAAAAAATTGATAACGAAAACTTCATTGTTGACCTTACAAGCATGCCCCATCTTTTAATGGCGGGTGCAACCGGGCAGGGAAAATCAGTTGGTCTAAATGCTATCCTTGTTTCATTATTGTATAAAAAACATCCATCACAATTAAAATTTGTTTTAATTGATCCTAAAAAAGTGGAGCTTAGTATTTACAGCAAAATTCAAAATCATTTTTTAGCAAAGTTGCCCGGCGAGGAAGATGCAATTATAACGGATACAAAAAAGGTTATCCATACACTTAATGCGCTTTGTATTGAGATGGATAATCGCTATGATCTTTTAAAAGAAGCCGGTACTCGAAATATCCGGGAGTACAATGAAAAATTTGTAAGCAGAAAATTAAATCCTGAGAAAGGTCATCAATATTTACCATTTATTGTTTTAGTTATTGATGAATTTGCAGATTTAATTATGACAGCCGGTAAAGAAGTGGAACTCCCTCTTGCCCGCCTGGCACAGCTTTCCAGAGCAATTGGCATACATCTGATTATTGCTACACAACGTCCTTCAGTAAATATTATTACAGGAACTATTAAAGCAAACTTCCCTGCACGCATTGCATTTAAAGTAAGCAGTAAAATTGATAGCCGTACAATTCTTGATGTTGGTGGTGCCGAACAATTAATAGGAAAAGGTGATATGCTTATTAGTTACAATGGTGAACTCACCCGTTTACAATGTGCTTTTGTAGATACACCTGAAGTTGATGAAGTGACTGAATTTATAGGAGATCAACGTGGTTATCCGCAGGCATTTTTGTTACCCGAGTATATTGACGAAAAAGAATTTGAAGCAAGAGGAATTGATATAAATGATAAAGACCCGCTATTTGATGATGCAGCAAGATTAATTGTAATGAGCCAACAAGGCAGCACTTCTCTTTTACAACGAAGAATGAAATTGGGTTACAATCGGGCCGGGCGTTTAATGGATCAACTGGAAGCTGCAGGAGTAGTTGGACAAAACCAGGGTAGCAAAGCCAGAGATGTTCTTATAAAAACTGAAATTGAATTGCAGCAGTATTTAAATGGTGGATAATTTTATTAATTCACCGTAATTCAGGGCATTATTTTCTCCCCAAAAACATCCTTTATATTTATTTTACGTACTACTTTAAAGATGTAACTTTATTGCCATCATTGCGGGATTATGAAATTTTTTAAAAATTTATGGCTGCCTATCCTATGCATTATCTCTGCAAATGCTTATAGTCAGCCTATCCCGGCTAATGTAAATTGTCCCCCTAATATTGGATTTGAAAATGGATCATTTAATAACTGGCAATGTAATTCAGGATCAATCTTAAGAGATGGTTCACTAAATTTATCTGCGTCGGCCCCTGTTAATAACAGGCATACAATTATACAAAATAATAGTTCTGGCGAGCTTGATTTCTTTGGTAAATTTCCAATAAACTGCCCTAACGGAAGTGGCTATTCTATAAAATTAGGAAATTCAGTTGCTGGTGGTGAGGCGGAGAGCGTTAGTTATACATTTACCATTCCCGCCAATCAAAATGATTATAGCATTCTTTATAATTATGCGGTTGTTTTTCAAAACCCTCCACATCGGTCCTACGAACAACCGCGGTTTACTTCTAAGGTTTATAATGTTACCGACGGCAAATATATTGACTGCGGCTCATTTGAATTTGTAGCTTCATCTAATTTGCCTGGATTTAAATTATCGACTATTGGCAATAATGTTTTTTATAAGCCATGGTCACCGGTAACAGTAGACTTTACCGGATTAGCAGGTAAAACTGTTCGCCTGGAATTCTCAACAAATGATTGCGCATTTACACAGCATTTCGGATATGCTTACCTGGATGTTAATGAAGATTGCTCTTCTTCGCCCATCTCAGGAAGTACATACTGCGGAGGAGCACAATCTGTAATCCTTGCCGCACCATTTGGCTTTGCAGGCTATAGCTGGTATACTTCTGACTTTTCACAATTACTTGGCAATCAAAACATACTCACAATAAAACCTGCACCACCTGCCAATACCGAGTATGCAGTTATTGTAACTCCCTACGAGGGTATTGGTTGCCTGGATACGTTATTCACCACAATTCAGGTATCACCCGATCCTTTTAAACTAAATGTGCTCGATGAAATTACCGGATGCTCTTCAGGTGTGGATATAACAGCCCCGGCAATTACCGCGGGTAGTACTCCCGGTTTAACGTACACATATTATACTGATCTTACTCAAACTGATTATGTGCCTGTACCAACTAAAATAACAACGGGTGGAGTATATTATATTAAAGGAGTGAATAAAGCTGGTTGCAATGACATAAAACCAATACGTGTAAACATAAAAGAACCTCCAAATCTAACTATTACAAATCCTGCGGGAGTTTGTATGCCACAAAAAATTGATATAACTGATCCAACAATAACTGAGGGCAGTGATAAAGATTTGGAATTAACTTACTGGAAAAATTTTGCTACAACCATTGTTTTACCAAATCCAAATTCAATTGATATCAGCGGCACTTACTATATTATGGGCGCAATCAATGGTGGTTGTGGAGCAGTTAAACCTGTTGAGGTTAAGATTGGTGGGATACCAAATGTTGTGATTAACAATCCTACAGCATGTGGAAAAGTTAATCTTACGACCGGCAGCGTCATCACAGGCAATAATCAGGATATTAATTATACTTACTGGATGGATGCTGCAACTACTGTTAGTCTTTCAAATCTAAATAATATTACTGTAAGTGGCACTTATTATCTTATGGCTTCATCAGCCTCCGGATGTTCAATTACCCGTCCGATATTGGTTACTGTAAATCCATTTCCTGACTTTACTGTTACTGATCCTCCTCAGGCAGTTTATCCTATATTAACAATAGATCTTACATCAGGCGTTAATCAAAATTTAGGTTTAAACTTTACTTACTGGCTTGATAGTTTAACCAAAAAGCCTGTAGCCAATCCGAGAGCAGTAAATAAAAGAGGAAGATATTTTATCAGAGGCACTAATGAGTTTGGATGTATTCTTATAAAACCAATTAATGCTGTTATCATCCCCCCACCTGACCCAATTGTGTATGTACCCACTGCTTTTACACCGAATAATGACGGACTAAATGATATTTTCAGAATCAAGATTATTGGTGAAACTTCTATTAATCGACTGAGAGTATATAACAGATGGGGGCAAATTGTTTACGATAATCCGAATTTAGATCGCCAATGGAATGGCAAATTGAAAGGTATTGATTTACCAGTGGGGGTTTACATATGGATACTGAATGGCATAGATACCTATAATAAAAAACCTTTCGCACAAAAAGGCTTAGTTACCCTGGTAAGATAAAAAAAGCAAATTATTATTCTTTTCCCTGTACTATAATTACAATTTCCCCTTTTACTGTTTTTTGTTTAAAGTGATTACACACTACCAGCAATGTTCCTCTTTTATTTTCTTCAAATATTTTAGTAAGCTCCCGACCAACACAACACTGTCTATCTTCTCCAAAATATAAAATACAATCTTCTAAAGTTTTTACCAGCCGCATGGGCGATTCATAAAAAACCATTGTTCTTTCTTCTGTTGCCAGGTGCTTTAGCAATGTTTGTCTTCCTTTTTTTTGTGGAAGAAATCCTTCAAACGCAAAACGGTTTATTGGCAAACCGCTGTCTACCAATGCAGGGATAAATGCAGTAGCCCCTGGCAGACATTCAACCTTAATATTATTTTTTATACATTCTCTTACCAGTAAAAAAGCAGGATCGCTAATTCCAGGAGTACCTGCATCGGTCATTAAAGCCATTGTTTTTCCACCACTCATTTGATCTACCAAATGTTGTAACACTTTATGTTCATTGTGCTGATGATAAGGAGTGACCGGCCTTTCAATACTATAATGGCGAAGCAATACAGAGGATGTTCTGGTGTCTTCTGCTAAAATAAGATCAACCGATTTTAAGATTTCAATAGCCCGGAAAGTTATATCAGCAAGGTTACCTATAGGTGAAGGAACAAGATAAAGCATGTGTGCAAATTAGGAAGTGTGCAGATATGCAAATTAAAATCATCATCTGCACATTCGCACATTTTTCTATCATATAATCTGAATTGAATATTCTTCCATAACCTGATTAGCAAGCAATTTTTTTGCGGCTTCTTCTGCAATTGCAAAAGCTTCCTCTTTTGTTGCAGTTTCTATATGCAAATTAATATGCTTACCAATTCTTACATCATTAATATTTTTTAAGCCAAGATTTTTTAAGCCATCCGAAACTGCTTTTCCCTGCGGATCTAATAACTCTTTTAATGGCATAACTTTTACTTCGGC
>JBPCQG010000483.1:0-3781 GCA_050998315.1 Chitinophagaceae bacterium | reverse complement strand
ATGCATCACATCTAATGAAGCAGAGCAAATAAGGCATTTCAATAAACTACTTTACTCACGTCTTAAAAAAGGAATACTTATGGATGATAACACCTCTGTTGTTCAGTTTTTATTGAGTAATACTGCTTTAGTTAGGAGTTCATCAAAACCGGTATCTTATTTAAAAACCTTAAAAGCGAAGCTAACTTCTGGTATTTTAAAAAAAGA
Organism: Chitinophagaceae bacterium; assembly: GCA_050998315.1. Lineage (GTDB taxonomy): Bacteria > Bacteroidota > Bacteroidia > Chitinophagales > Chitinophagaceae > Ginsengibacter. The sequence continues at coordinate 3,574 of JBPCQG010000483.1, read as the reverse complement.
GCTTTATAATTTATCCCATACAAAAAGGCTCGCCTTAAATACAACCTCTTTTGTCAATAACCTTTTGCTATCAGTGCTATTATTTATTCCTGCATTAACAGGTGTACTTATTCACTTGCCTGTTTATCTGCCCTTAAAAAATTTCATCAAAAACAAAACGAAGGGAACAGTGTTTTATGACTCCACTTTATTTGCGGCTTTATTAATTGTATATCCGTTTTATGTATTGTTACTTGCTGTATTGTGCAGTATTCTTATAAACTGGATTTGTCTATTACTGGTTATCGCAGTTCCCTTTTTTGCATTGATATATCTGTATTGGAAAGATGGCTTTGTGAGCACCATTAATTATTTCAAAATGCAAAAGAACGAACGGAAAGCACTTCAGGCTTTATTGCAATAATCATTTCACTTTATTAAACCCAAGCATTACAATCATCCAGACCGGAAGAGGTCCTTCGTTTTTACGTATCTTCAGGTTCAAATGCCAGTTAAGTTTTTTTAGTATCGGCATTTTATGAGTCTCAACCAGCTCTATCAAAGTGCCATCAGGGTCTTCTACATAACAAAATCTTCCGGCAGAAGAACCCATTGAAAATGAATTAGCGCTATCTACCGTAAAACTATATCCCGCTTGTTCTGATTTGTTTCTCAATACATCCATATTCAAGACATCAAAACACAAATGGATAAAACCACAATCACCCCAGAAACGATCCTTATAAATTTTTACCGGTTGAAATTCTAATGCTTCCACCAATTCAATTTGTACAGACCCTAACAGCTTACTGAAAGCACCTTTGTTAGCTACCTGCTTTTTCAACAATACTCTTCTAAACTGTTGCCCTTCCTGCTCTTTTAAAGGAAGGTCAATTGCAGGAGCAGTACCACTGTATATTACTTCATCAATTCCTAAAACATCCCTGTAAAATTCAAGCGCCTTATCAAGATTAGACACGCCTATTACAGCCCCAACAACCCCGCCGCATATACCCTGTCTTGTTTTAAACCACTCATCTCCTTCTACAATATTAAAATGATTACCATAAGAATCAGTAAGCCAGAAGTGATTTCTATCATCTGGTGCATCCATTAATGCAGATACTTTTATTGAAGGCATTTTGGTGAAATGCTCATGAGCAGCCTTTACATTCTTTGACTTAATTTTTATAGCAAAAATTCCTAAATCACCAAACCTGTTAGATGCACTTTCTAAAGGAACCCTTGAAGTAAACTGCCATATTTCGAAACCTCCGCCCCCAGAAAGATTCATAGATAAGATGGCATGCCGGTTATGCACCTGGTAACCTGTATAACGTGTCATTAAAGAAGCTTCAGCCTTGTCTTCAAAGATCAAAACATTCATACCAAAAAGATCTTTGTAAAGGTGCTTTGCTTCGTTTGCATTTGTTACACCTATACCTACCTGTTGTATACCTGTAATTAAATCTTTCATATCACTAAACAGTTTTATCTTTTATCTGTATACCAACATTCCCTGATATTTTTCCATCATTTCCACTTGTGAGGCTCCGTTGTTGTACATTTTTACGATATTCCTGTTTGCCAGTTGTACAGTTAGCCAGCTATTCGTATCATATTTCCTTGCTGAAACCAATGCTGCCGTTGAGAATATTTTATACTTCCCCTTTTTTCGTGCCCTTTCTACAATCTCGTAATCTTCCATTAGGAGCATATCCTCTTTAAAACCTCCAATTTCTTTAAATAGTTTATCCGTAATATATAAAGTTTGATCGCCGCCATAACAAATGAACCAATCAAAGCGGGTGAAAAAGGCATTAATACGTAGAATAGTTTTATTGCCATTGAATCTTGTTCGATACCTGCCCAATTTATAACCATCTGCAAGAGCTTGTTCAATATCCTCAACAAATGTTGGAGGAGGGAAAGTGTCAGCATGAATAAAATATAATACTTCACCACCTGCTATTGAGGCTCCATAATTCATTTGAGATGCCCTTCCTTTTTTTGGAGATAATACAGTCTTAACACCTGCCTGTTGCGCAACCTCTAAAGTTTTATCCGTACTGCCACCATCCGATACAATTATTTCTTTGACTTTGTTGTTAGAATTATCTTTTAAATAATTAATGAGGCAAGTAATGTTTTCCGCTTCATTATAAGTTGGAATGATGATGGTTATCAATTATAGAGGTTTTGTTATCTGAATTATATAGTATGCCCATTAAAATTTGTTTGAACAAATTTTTCTTATGTAGTCGAAGAATTATGTATTTCCTGACAAAAGATTTTTGAAATTATCGCTTAAACCATTTAACCTCTAAACAATTTCTTAATTGAAGTTTTGCCCGGTGTATGATTTGCCAGAAATTTGAAGTTGTAATTTCAAGCCTGGAGCAAATGAGTTTACTATTATGCTCTTCCAAAAATTTTAACTGCACTACAGCAGACCATCTTTGAGGAAGTTTATCAAAACAATTCTTAAGAATCTTCAAAAATTCAGAATCATCCAATAATTCTTTTTCATCGCCCCAGTTTGTTGGTCTGTATTCCGGTTTCCAGCGATGATCTTCATCAAAAAAGGTATCAATGAAATCAGAACCAACCTCAATATTCTGTTTATATTTTGAACGATAATAATCGGCAATCTTATGTTTGAGTATCGAAAAAAGCCATGTTTTCACATTGCTTTTGCCTTGATACGTTTTATAGGATTGATATGCAGAAAGAAATGTATCCTGTACTAAATCTTCTGCTATTTCTTTTTGCGGCACTTTAGTGATGGCATAACTAAATAAATCTTTAGTATACATTTTAACCCATGTGGTTATATCGTCTTCAGCAACCATCATTGTTATAATTAATTTCTTTTATCACTATAAAATTTCAGTATATGCAAAATGGTTTTAAATATAAACTATGAAATTAATAACTTAATTATAAAGGCAGCACTTATCTTTTAAATAAAGGGGGCAGTTTATACCGGATCAGTTTTAGAGCGGTTAAAAAGTATGATATATTTAAAGAAAGATGTATTGTAGTAATAGCCAGATAAACAGAATGGAATTAGGAAAAGTTAATTTTAGTGTTTCATATTTATATCGAATTGCTAAAGCATTGAGGGTTCATCCAAAAGAATTATTGTAAGTATGTGATTCATTGCGCTACTACCTTCTCTCTTAACACTTAGCCATAATAAGAAAAAAATTTATCACCCAAGTTCTTTTGAAAGTCTGCTACATTACCAAACTTTGCCAGGTCTTTTGAGATGTAATAATGTTCACTCATTTTTTTAATTTATATGGTAACAATTATGCCCCAAAAATTGAGGCATAATTACAATTAAGATACTGATTTATTGATTTACATTTTTTCTTTCATTTCCATTTTCATTTTCATCTTGGCTTTCATACTTTTTTCGAGAAGTTCTTTACTGACTGCATTTTTGTCGACAAAACCTGTGCCTCCTTTAGATACGGTAAACTGGAAAGATTTCATGTAGGGAGATGTCTTTTTTTGCAGAACAAATTCTTTAATGGCATTTGTATAAAAATCCCTGGCAGCCTGTACTGTTTTTTTACCAGTAATAACA
>JBPCQG010000397.1:0-6698 GCA_050998315.1 Chitinophagaceae bacterium | reverse complement strand
GGCTCAGCCTTACAATATTCGTCAAGATTTAATCAGCAGATGGGAAAATAAAAAAAATTAATTGAAATTTTAAGACCCTTTTTTATAGATCGTCTATTTACAGGAATACCCTATTCAAGGGCCTTATTTATAAATTTTATGAGAGGCATCAACGATTTAAAGGCTTTAATAGTTTTATCTGCTAATTTATTACTTGTGAGGTCGTCATCAGGCAAGTATTTAGTTGCAATCAGGCTTTTAAATTTTAGGTATTCACCTGCAGGATTTTCTTTATCATAGCCCCTTGGCAGGTTGTTTAGTTTTACACCAGGCGTATTTTCAAGTTCTTTATACTCAGTTACAAAGCTTTTATCTTCAACAATCCTTTTAAATTCATTAAAGCAATAATCAATTTCCTGCCTTATTTTTTTTAGCTCACCAGTCATTGGCATCCACAAGCCGCCACCGGCAAAGCTTTTACCCCCAGGTTCTACATGAAAATAATAGCCTGCATAAATTGATTTTTTACCGCCACGATTGATACTTGCACCCATATTAATCTTGTATGGGGTTTTATCTTTTGAAAAACGTATATCCCTGTTTAATCTAAATACACATTCTTTAACCTGGAGCTCTTTTACATCGCTATCAAACGCTCCGGTTCTTTTAATAAGAGTTGCGACAAAACTTTCAAAGTCACTCTTTGCATCAACGTATTCATTGCGATGTGCATCAAACCATGTTTTATTATTATTTTTTGAAAGGTTCTTTAAAAATTTTACTGTTGCTAATTGAAGCATTTCTTGTTAATTTACCATTTTTAAAAATTCTTCTTCAGAAATAACCTTAATGCTGTTTATTTTTTTTGCTTTATTAAGTTTGCTTCCTGCATCTTCACCAACAACAAGGTAATTTAATTTGCTGCTCACGCTGCCCAGTAATTTACCGCCATTCTTTTCTACCATTTCTTCTGCCTCGCTGCGTTTAAGCGTTGGCAAACTTCCTGTAAATAAAAATGTTTGCTGATTTAGTATTCCATTGGTTTCAACCTTCTTATTTGTGTTTTTTAAATTAACGCCAAGTGTTTCCAGCTTTTTTAGCATTTCAATATTATCTTCTAAATGAAAGAACTGGTAAATACTTCCGGCAACTTTAATTCCCACATCTTCTAAATTCTGTAATTCCTCTTGTGAATAATTCTCAAAGTCAAGTAAATAGTCAACCGCTTTGGCAAGTGTTTTAGCAGTTGTTTCTCCAACATAGCGAATGCCTAAACCATATATCAACCTGTTTAAAGATTGTTGTTTTGAATTTTCAATAGCAGTTTTCAAATTATCAATTGACTTTTGTCCAAAGCCTTCTAATTCAGAAATTTTTTCATAATCAAGAGTATAAATTTCGGGGATATTTTTTAATAAACCCAGTTCAAAAAATTTGATAATATTTGCTGCGCCAAAGCTCCTGATATCCATCGCGTCTTTGCTTACAAAATGAATGATGCGTTCAACGACCTGGGCTTTACAATTAATATTTACACAACGTAATACTGCTTCCCCTTCAGGCTTTACCAATTCATCATTACATACAGGGCAACTTGTGGGGAAGACGATTTTTTTTTCTTTTCCTGTTCTTAACTCTGTTAGAGGTTTTACGATATATGGTATTACATCGCCTGCTCTTTCTACTAAAACTGTGTCACCTATCCTTACATCTTTTTCCTTTACAACATCAGGATTAAAAAGTGAAATAGAAGTGACCGTTACACCGCTTATATGAACAGGTTCTATTTTAGCAACCGGGGTTATAGAACCTGTACGGCCAACCTGAAAATCTACATTTAATAATTTACTTGTTGCCTGCCGTGCTTTAAATTTAAAAGCAATAGCCCATCGCGGATGATGTGTTGTTCTTCCCATTCTCTGCTGCAGTTCCACTTCATTCACTTTGATAACTATCCCATCTATTTCATAGGGAAGACCTTCTCTTTTCTTTTCAAATTCATTACAAAATTTAATTACATCTTTAATACCTGATAAAACTTTTTTTTCTTTTGCAGGAGTTTTAAAGCCAAGCTGCCAAAGCATTTCCAGGGCACCAGAATGAGAATTTAATGCCTTATCCAATTTTTTATTTGGAGATTTTTCAACATAACTTATGTGATACAATATTGCCTCTAAACTTCTTTTTCTTACTACCATTGGGTCTTTCATTCTTAAAGATCCTGATGCTGCATTCCTGGGATTGGCAAGTGGAGCAAACCCCTGTTCTACAAGATGCTCATTATATTTTTTAAAGCTTGGTCGTGTCATCAGCACCTCTCCCCTAATTTCAACTCTTTGTATCCCGTAATCAGAAAACTTAGCTGATAAAGGAACGGATTTTATTTGTTTAAGATTGGTAGTAACATCATCCCCCGCTACTCCATCGCCACGGGTGGCACCTCTTACTAAAATATCATTTTCATAAATCAATGAGATACTTGCACCATCATATTTTGGTTCAGCACTGTATTCTATCTTATCTGCATTAATTAATTTTTTAGCTCTTTTATCCCATTCTATAAGATCCTCTGCATTGTAACTGTTCTCCAAACTCAGCATTGACACTAAGTGAGGCACTGTAACAAATTCTTTATTTAAACTATTGCCAACTCGTTGCGTAGGGGAATCAGGTGTAATTATTTCAGGATTCTCCTGCTCGATTTTTTCCAGATTTTTATACAACTGGTCATATTCGAAATCACTTATTAACGGTTCATTTAAAACATAATATCTATACTCATGAAAACGTAAAGCATCTCTTAAATCATGTATACTCCCCGGTTCCTTAAGAAGCGTTTTAGTTACAGCCTGTAATTTTTGCGTTTGCTCGTTCGTATACATGAGATAATCTGAAGAAATAAAATTACAGTCTTATATCATTATTGACAAAGAATGAAAATTTAGTGGCAATTAAAAAAGCGTAGTGGAAAAAAGATGCCTTACATAATTCTCAATGCCTTAGCAAACGTTGTGACAACAAAAGGAAGTGAAAGCCAAAACCATGGTCTTAAATTCGGCATTATAAGCATGATAGTTATTGCAATCGCAGAGATAAAAAAATATAGCCACCATTTGCCTGACCCTTCTGTAGTATTCATACAATTTAATTTGGCGCAAATATAATTGCAATAAACTTCTTTATAAAAACAAATGCTAACTATAAATGATTATTTCGAAGTCTTTATTTTTAAGTCAAGATTATTATTGAATGCCAGTCGCTTATAACACTGCCTCCAAAATTAGGTGCTTAATTCTTTGGTAGATTAATTACATTATCTCACCTTTGCCCTCCATTTAAAAAATCCCCCGCCAGATATGGAATCTGTCGGGCTGCATCGGGATAGCGATGCACACTTAAAAATCTAAAATGAGCAAATTACATTTCAGCACTAAACATGCGAACGAGGCTACCGTGCAACGTGATTGGTACGTTGTTGACGGCACTAATCAAACCGTTGGTCGTATGTGCGCTAAAATAGCGTCTGTTCTCCGTGGTAAGAACAAAGCCTATTATACGCCCCATGTTGATTGCGGCGATTTTGTTATCGTAACTAATTGCGATAAAATCAAATTCAGTGGCAACAAGCTGGATGATAAACTTTACATTAATTACAGCGGATACCCCGGTGGTAAAAAAGAGGAGACCGCAAGGGAACTTTTACGTCGTCGTCCTGATGCGATAATTGAAAGAGCCGTTAAAGGTATGCTCCCAAAAAATCGCTTAGGCAGAAAGATGTATAAAAAATTATTTGTGTATGCTGGTACTGAACATCCTCATACTGCACAGGCACCTAAAACCTTAACTTTCTAAAACCTCTCCAGACCTCCAAAGGAGAGGAGAAAAACAAAAATAATGGAAAAACAAAAAAATGCAGTTGGTCGCCGCAAAGAAGCTGTAACAAGGGTCTTCCTCACTAAAGGTGATGGGAAAATAACAATTAACGAAAAGGATTATAAAATATATTTTCCTTTGGTTTATTTACAAAACCAAGTTGAAGCCCCTTTCAAAACACTTGAAGCTGCTGATAAATTTGATGTTGTTGTAAATGCGCAGGGTGGTGGTGTAAAAGGTCAGGCTGAGGCAGTAAAATTAGGAATTGCACGAGCCTTGTTACAGGTAAACGCTGAGTTTCGTCCGGCACTTAAGGCAGCAGGTTTATTAAAGCGTGATCCCCGTGCTGTTGAACGTAAAAAACCCGGTAAGAAAAAAGCAAGAAAAAGCTTCCAGTTTAGTAAGAGATAGGAACCCCTGTAACTCCCTGAAAGGAGAGTCGCCAACCCACATATAGGCTAGCAATTAAGATGGATTCTATAAAATATTTTTAAAATGACTCACAAATAATATAAGCACTTCGAAAGCCTCCCCTATCGGGGGAGGTTTGGAGGGGGCTTTTTAAATTTTAATAAATGGAAAATAATACCTCTTTACAACAGCAACCTCTTGAAGCAGGTGTTCATTTCGGACACTTAAAAAAGAAGTGGAACCCTAAAATGTTACCTTACATTTTTGCTGAAAAAAAAGGTATTCACATCATCGACCTCAACAAAACTGTTGAAGGTTTACAGGAAGCAGCAGCTGCCTTGAAATCAATTGCAAAGAGTGGTAAAAAAATAATGTTCGTCGCTACTAAAAAGCAGGCAAAGGAAATCGTAACTGAATGTGCACAACGTGTAAATATGCCTTACGTTACAGAACGTTGGTTGGGCGGAATGCTTACCAACTTCAATACGGTTCGTAAAAGTGTAAAGAAAATGCAGAGTATTGAGAAAATGCTGAACGACGGTACACTTGACAGCATCACTAAAAAAGAGCGCTTAACACTTGCACGTGATAAAGAAAAGATGGAAAAGGTTCTGGGTGGTATTGCGCAAATAAGCCGTGTACCTGCAGCTTTGTTTATGGTCGACATAGGCCATGAGCACATCGCTCTTGCTGAGGCAAGGCGTTTGGGCATTACAACATTTGGAATGGTTGATACCAATTGCGACCCTAATAAAGTTGAGTTTTCAATTCCTGCAAATGATGATGCTACAAAATCAATTGCAATAGTTACAAACTATATAGTTGCAGCTATTGCAGAAGGTCTTGCTGAAAGGCAGGCTCAGAAGGATGATGAGCCTGCTGAAACACAGGATGACACTGAGAATAAAGCAGCAAAATTTGAAGTTGGCAGTGATGAAGACAGAGAACGTCGTCGTCGTGGACAAAGCGGAGGAGGCAGAGGTCCCGGCGGACCGGGAGGACAAGGTGGACCACCAAGACGCCGTACGACAGGCGGACCGGGGGGTGGCGGTAACAGACCGGGCGGACCGGGGGGAAGGAGATAAACCCCTGCCCCTAAAGGGGTTCCTGGAAATAAATAATTTATAACCTTTTAAAAAATTAATCCCTTTAGGGATTTAGGGTATGAGTACTACAATAACAATAACTGCAGCAGACATAAACAAATTACGGCAGCAAACAGGCGCAGGCATGATGGATTGCCGTAAAGCTTTAACTGAAAGTAACGGCGACTTTGAAACAGCTATAGATTACCTACGAAAAAAAGGACAAAAAGTTGCAGCGCTTAGAGGCGACCGTGAAGCAAAAGAGGGAGTAGTTATCGCTAAAACCACTGAAGATAATAAGACAGGCTTCATTATAAATGTAAGCTGCGAAACTGATTTTGTAAGTAAAAATGCAGAGTACGTTGAATTTGCAAAATCTATTATGGAAGCTGCAATTAAAAACAATGTAAAAAGTGTTGACGAATTAAATTCAGTGAAAATTGGTGATGATACAGTTGCTGATAAATTAAATGAGCAGGTTGCAAAAATCGGTGAAAAGATAAGCGTATCAAAGTTTGAAAGAATTGAAGCAGAATTTGTGGCAGCCTATATTCACGGTGCCTATAGAATGGGAGTATTGGTCGGCTTTAATAAAAATGCAGGAGATGCAGGCAAGGATATCGCAATGCAAATTGCAGCCATGAATCCAATAGCAGTTGATCAGTCATCAGTAGCTCCGGAAGTTATATCGAGAGAAAAAAATATTGCAATAGAGCAGGTAAAAGCAGAGGGCAAGCCTGCAGAGATGGCTGAAAAAATAGCCATGGGAAAGATCAATAAATTTTTTAAAGACAGTACTTTATTGGCGCAGCCTTTTGTAAAAGATGCAAATAAATCTGTATCAGAGTATTTAAAAAGTATAGATGCTGATCTAAAAGTAATAGAATTTAAAAGAGTGGCATTAGGATAATTCTTCTACCAACTTAAAAATATAAATGAGAGCTGCCCTATGGCGGCTCTTTTATTTATTCCTATTTTACAACTCATTTATAATGGGTAATAAAAAATATATATCAGCAAATAAAGAGTTGTGGAATAAGCGTGTTGCAATACATGCTAATTCAGATTTTTATGATGTGCTTACATTCAAATCAGGGAAGACATCTCTGAATGATATTGAGTTAAAAGCATTAGGTAATGTAAAAGGACAATCCCTGCTTCATTTACAATGCCATTTTGGAATGGATACGCTAAGTTGGGCAAGGGAAGGTGCAAGAGTTACGGGTATTGATTTTTCTCAGAAAGCCATCGAAACAGCAATCTCATTAACTGAAGAGATAGGTCACGAAGCAAAATTTATTTGCAGTGATGTCTATGATCTTCCGCAAAATCTTAACGAAAAATTTGATA
>JBPCQG010000366.1:0-3363 GCA_050998315.1 Chitinophagaceae bacterium | reverse complement strand
TTCTAAGAGAAAGCCCTGTCATATCAGGGAATTCACTTCTAAGATCTTTTGCCAGACGCTCAATTACTTTAGTTCCCCAACCTTCTGCATCCTGATTTTCTAAAATAGCTTTACCAATTTTCCAATACAATGTAAGAAGATGTGCATTAGCGCTTAGGGTAGCTTTGATACGAGCCGTTTGTATCTCTTGTCTTAATTGAACAACTAAAGCAGTATAATTTTTAGGCTGGCTCATGCGGTATTACATAGTTAACTAAAAGTTTCCGAATAATGATATCCGTCTTATCGGTTATATCAATTGGCAGATCAGAAGGTAAGGCATTTATATCATCATCTTCATCAACAGGCTGGCTATACTTTACAAATTGTTCAGCAGCTTCTACAATTTAATTCCACGGCTGCTTCGGTATACAATAATTTGTTTGTTTACAGGATAATTTCTCTACATTTAGTTTTTGATCCCACCCTTCCGCTTCATTCTTAACCTTATTTATTTTAAACTCTTAAAACTCTTTCGCAATGAAACAATTCAAATTTTTATCTGCAGGCGCAGTGGCGCTTGTGATGTTTTTTTCTTCGTGTGGTACAAGCGATGAAAAAAAGACCGATGAAACTGTAACAACTGACAGCACGGCTGCTACTATTACTCCTGAGACAAAAATGGATGTGGCGGCGGCTAAGTCCCTAAATAATACATTAGTAATGAGGCATAAAGTGGCAAGCTTCTCAAAATGGCTGCCTGTGTATGAAGCGCATGATTCTACCCGCCTTGCTTATGGCCTGCACAACTATCTTATTGCAAGGGGTATAAAGGATAGCAACATGGTAATGGTTGCATTGCAAATGGATGATACGGCAAAAGCGAAACAATTTACTGCCCTGCCCGATCTTAAAGCGGCTATGCAAAGAGGTGGTGTAGTGGGTACCCCAAAAATTTTGTACCTGGAATACCAATGGCGTGATACCACTGCCAATGGGCCCACAAGAGTTATTGTTACCCATAAAGTAAAAGACTGGGATGCCTGGAAAAAAAGTTTCGACAGCCATAAACAGAAAAGAATGGATGCCGGCCTTACAGACCGGGTTATCAGTTATTCAGCTGGCGACAACCATATGGTAACCGCAGCTTTTATTATTAATGATATGAAAAAAGCAGAATACTTTATGAAATCAAAGGAGCTGGAAGATAAAATGAGGGAAGCTGGAGTTGTTGGGCCGCCGGATATCTTTTTTTATAATGTGGTTAAGAATTATTAATAATAACCATTGCTATCAGCAGACACTTTGTAATTATTTTTTCCTGCATGTATAATTTTTAAAACATTTTCTATTTGATAAAACTCTCATACAAACTGGTTACCATTCTCGTTATTACTACATTAAAGCCATCTTTATAGGCAGGGTTACTGCCGTTTGTTATTACTACAATTCCAAATTTTTCTTTTGCGTTAAAGAACATAGCGCTATACAATCCATACGCTGAGCCTGTATGCCCGGTCATTACTTTACCGGGAATTAAATTATCAACTGTTGTTAATGCCAGCCCATAACCTTCTTTTTCAGCAATTTTGGTCTGCATTATTTTCGAACTTTTTTTTGAGATGATCCTTACGCCTTTGTACTTGCCATTGTTCATGTGCATCGCCATATACCTTGCAAGGTCGGCAGCAGATATTTTCATGCCACCGGTTGGTGAAAAGATCGGGGTACTATAACCCATAACATAAGTCTGTATCTCCTGTCTTCGGGGAGCATAGGCCATTGGAGAGGGTATAAATTTCTTCGTGGAATCAAATTCATACAGTGTAGCAAACAGGTTTGCATCAAGCGAGTCAATACAATATCCGCCATACAAGTTCAGTGGGTTTAACACATGTCGTTTTACATAGTTATCAAAACGTTCCCCTGAAATCTTTTCTATAACCGCACCAACCATATTGTAATTCAGATTGCAGTACCGGTACTCTTTGCCCGGTTCGTAATCACTGTAACACCTGGTGTAGTTAACCCCTTTACCGGGATTGATAACGTCAAGATTAAAATATCCCTGGCTGTCATTTATACTGGATGTGTGGGACATTACCATCCTGAGAGTAATAATGGTTTCAGGGAATTTCGGATTTCTTATTGTAAAGCCCACAAGCTTACTAAAGTCATCATCGAGAGATAATTTTCCTGCCTCAGCAAGCTGCATTATTGATGTTGCAGAAAAAGACTTTGATATGGATGCTATCCTGAAAATGTCTTTGGTAGTAAGGGGAGTATTGGTGGCAATATCTTTTAAGCCGAAGGAGTTGTTGTAAATGATCTTTCCTTTTTTTACTACTGCTACAGAAAGACCGACAACATCCAATTCTTTCATGATGCTTTTAATATCGGCATCGGCCTTATCTGCCTGGGCAAAACCTGGTACGCAAAAAGCTACGATGAAAAAAGCAGTTACGAAATGTTTTAGAAAGGAATGTGTCTGCATAAACAGGATCAATTAGTTATCTCACAAAATAAGAAATGTTGTTAAGTTAGCAATATGTTGAGGTATACTCCTTTTAGCACATTTATATTTCCATTCCTCCACTTTTTAATCGGCGTTATTTTTGATTTGAATAGATTAGCATCCTTTAAATAATTAAAAAAATATAATTATAAAATGAAAAGTAAATTCCTCATCTTCCTGATGTTTCCAGGGCTGGTAACCATAAGTGCCTTCAGCCAGGGAAGTAAAAAAATTCTGCCTTTTCCAATACTTCAAAAAAAATTAGCCAACGATTTAAATGTAGTTACTGTTCCCTTCAATAGCCCGGGGCTTGCAGCATTATATATTGTTGTAAGAGCAGGCTCAAGAGATGAAGTGGAAGAAGGAAAAACAGGCTTTGCCCACTTTTTTGAGCACATGATGTTTCGTGGCACACCTAAATATTCCCCTGATGCTTATAACGAGGTATTAAAATCTTTTGGCGCTTCTGCCAATGCCAACACTTCGCTTGATCGCACTGTTTATCATATGACGGGTAATGCCACCATGCTGGAAAAGATGATGGAAGTGGAAGCTGACAGATTTCAAAATTTAAAATATGCGGTACATGATTTTAAAACTGAAGCAGGCGCAGTAAAGGGTGAGTACACTAAAAACTCAGCAAGCCCTTTTCAGCAACTTAACGAAAAAGTGGTAAGCACTGCATTTTATAAACATACCTACAAGCATACTACTATGGGCTTTTTTAAAGACGTGGTAGATATGCCTAACCAGTATGATTATTCACTTACTTTCTTTGAGAGATTTTACCGCCCCGAGTACACCACAATAATAGTAGTGGGTGATGTAAAGCAGGCAGATGTGAATCGCTATGCAGAAAAATATTTTGG
>JBPCQG010000343.1:0-2987 GCA_050998315.1 Chitinophagaceae bacterium | reverse complement strand
CTTTGGGCATAATCTCTCCAAACAACACCAGCAAAAAAGTAACTGTAAGCACTTTAATTAAAAATTTTACCCCCCACAATTGTGTATCTAACGTTACCATTTCATCAATAACAAAGTTTGAAATAATGATGATGGCAATATTTACAAAGCTATTAGCAATAAGCAACGATGCAAGTAAGGTTTTCGGATCTTCCAAAAGATCAACAATACGCTTGTAGCTGGGTTGCTGCTTAGCCTTAAGCATATTAATGTCTTTATAACTTAGCGAAAAAAAAGCTACTTCGGCTCCGGCCAGAAAAAAGGAGATCAACAGTAAGATAATAAGGAGAAAAATTAATATAGTAGTAGCCTGTGTGTTGATTGCAGCAGGGTTAACTTGAAACAATAAGTAAAGTAGTGCCGGGTGATGATCCAATGCAAAGGGGTTTGGTTAAGAAAAATCAGTTGGTTGAAACATGAGTGGCTTATGCAAATATACCTGATACAAAATCTATATTTAGAAAGGAAGGTCTTCGGAAGATTCGCTAACAGGAGGAACATCGGCATTGCTTATTCCTTCTATTTCGGGACCGCCTTGCATGCCATGACCCTCACCGCGTTTATCCAGCATTATAAGGTTATCTCCAACTACTTCTGTTGCAAATTTTTTATTGCCTTCTTTATCTTCCCAACTGCGGGTTCTTAAACGGCCCTCTATATATACTAAGCTTCCTTTATGCAGGTATTTTTGCGCGAGGTCTGCCAGTCCACGCCACAGCACCACTGTATGCCATTCAGTTTGCGATACCAACTTGCCACCACGGTCTTTATACGTTTCGGTAGTAGCGAGGCTAAATTTTGCCACTCCAATGTTTCCTTCCAGGTATTGTACATCCGGATCTTTACCTAAATTGCCAATTAACGTTACTCGGTTAACACCTCTCATATTAGTCGTATTTAAATTTGTCAGGCTTTATAATAATTTAGCTTTTTAAAATTAACTTTTTTTGTAAAACAATTCAATCGTAAACAAGAATTGTTTCAATTAAAAAATATAATAATTCTCTTTCAATCAATAATAGCTGCATAAGGGTGGGCTTTTATGGTCGGAAGTGATTACTGAAGGTATTATGCTAATATGATTTTCGTCGGGTCATTGCAGACCAGGCATCAGAAAACTTTTTTTAGTCATCAGGAATTTTTCCGAGGTTTCAAAGGATGCAGATGCAGAAAATTATTTATCAGTTTCGGAAATGCCAGTAATTGTAAGTCAGATACTTTAACAAGGTCAAGATGTTTTAGAGACGCGGGAATTATTTTTAAATCAATCACGATAAATTGACCCTGCAAATGCTGGTGGGTTAGCTGCTGATGAAACTTTTCTGTCAATTGGAGTAGCCTGTACTTTTTAATACCAAGCTGCTCTTTAAGCCATTGGTTTATTGCATCAGGAGTCCAATCTATCGGTTTTTCATATTCATATAAGTAAAACTCGTTTAAATTTTGCCATATATCCTTCTCTTTCCGTTTATTAATAAGTACATCATTGTTATACAGAAAAATGAAATAATAGAACCATCGCTTACTTTTTTGAAGTTTCTTTTCCTTTACAGGTAATTTGTTTACAAGACCGTTTTTATACGCTGAGCAGTTTTTTCGTAAAATACACTCCTGGCACTCTGCAATTTGAGGTTTGCATATAGTAGCGCCAAAATCCATTACTCCCTGGTTATAACTTCCCGGATCAGATTTGTAAAGCACTCTGTTGGCTAACTCTGCAAAAAAAAGTTTTCCTTTCTCAGAGTCAATCGCAATGGTTTCCCCAAAATATCTTGCTAAAACCCTAAAAACGTTACCATCAACAACTGCATGTGGAAGTCCATACGCAAAAGAAGAAATAGCCGCAGCAGTGTAAGGTCCTATTCCTTTTAACCCTAAAATTTCTTCATACGTATCTGGAAATTTTCCGTGAAGATTATTTGAAATATGCCTTGCTGTGATAAGAATGTTTTTACACCGCGAATAATATCCTAATCCTTCCCACACTTTAAAAACTGCATCATCTTCTGCTTCAGCCAAACTTTTTAGAGTTGGGTATTGTTCAATGAAATTTTGATAATATAAAAACCCTTGAACTACACGTGTTTGTTGTAAAATTATTTCGCTTATCCAAATTTTATAAGGGTCTTTTTCACCCTTCCATGGCATGATTCTTTTATTACTTTGCTGGTTCCAAAGCATAATATTTTTAGTGAAGTATTTTTTCCTACGATCTTTAAAAATAGGGGTTGGCATAAGTTTAGCAAGTATTAAAAAAGGGCAACTTATTGATTGATAATTAGTTTTATTTAAATTATTAATTATAATAAAACAAACAAGTACAGAGGTTATACATATTGCCTATAGAAATACGGATTAGGTTAAGTGAGAACAGCAAAAACAAATACCGCATGAGAAAGTCAGATTTAATAAATCAAATTTCAGAAAAAACGGGTATACCAAAAGTTGATGTTTTAGTTACGCTTGAAACAATGTTTAAAGAAGTAAAGGAAAGTCTTGCACAAGGCGAGAATATTTACATCCGTGGTTTTGGAAGTTTTATTACTAAAAAAAGGGCAGCCAAGATTGGCCGCAATATAAAAAGAAATGTTGCTGTTGAAATTCCGGAACATTTTATCCCCGCGTTTAAACCTGCGAAAGAATTTGTTCATGATGTTAAAAGCAAAAGAAAACAGGAATAAAATTAAATCTCTCTCTAAAGTTCTGCAAATAATTAATCCGCCTTTTAACGAGTGTCAAATATTTATACATAGTATTTGGCTTAGTTTTGCCACCTATTATGGTTAGGAAACAACAAGTAATATTAGTTTTTGGTGGTTTATTATTGCTTATCCTTCTCTTCTTTTTTGGCAAAACAATTCCCGAAAAAAAACCTGAAGCTATAGCTGCTAATACCCCGCATGAAGAAAAAGCTATCGATGTAGAGAAAATGCTTACCCACGCTAAAG
>JBPCQG010000305.1:0-7855 GCA_050998315.1 Chitinophagaceae bacterium | reverse complement strand
ATAAGGATAGGATCTGCATTTGTGTATTTTATAGAGTTGATACTTGCAACAAAAGTTATATTCGGAGCTATTACATAATCATCTTTTTGAATATCATTTAAAATCAGGCAGATGTGTAAAGCAGTTGTGCCACTGCATGTAGCTACGGCATATTTTGCTCCTGCAAATTCCGCAGTCATGTTCTCAAATTTTTCTACGTATGCACCAACGCTGCTTACCCAACCTGTATCAAGGCAATCTTTTACATATTTCCATTCGTTGCCGGCTATATTTGGCCCGGATAATAATAGCATAGAATTTCTTTGGAGTTTCTTTCACAAACCTATTAAAAAAAACGGAGCGTTGTGTAACGCTCCGCTAATCCCTCTCCCTTTGGAGATGTCGGTGAAGATTTATATATTTCTGAACTTCTGTCCAAAGGGATCTGAAATAATTCCGGTTTTTACCAGGGTATAAATTTCTTTTATTCCATGAGGTACTTTTTTTGTAATTGTAAACCCCAATTCATTTCTTATTTTTTCAAAATTAACTCTATAATCTCTTGGGTCTTCTGCGCTATCAACATAATTTACCTTTACATCAGGAACTATTTTACACACTTCTTCCATTATCATTCCTTTCTGATAATTTTCTGTAGTGCAGCCTACATTAAATACATTAGATCTTACTTTTTCTTCGGTGTTTTCCAACACTAAGACCACAGATCTTGCAAGGTCATCAACATGGCAGTAGGGTCTCCAGAATTGGGCTCCCCAAATTTCCTGTTCGCCATTGATCACTGCATTTCTTGTAAACTCGTTTACTGTAAGATCAAATCTTATTCTTGGTGAAAACCCATATACAGTGCTGAATCGTAAAGAAGTACTGCAGATATTTGAGTTCTTAGTTTCATCTAATAAAAATTTTTCAAACTTAACTTTTAGTTCAGCATATAAAGAAATGGGTCTAAGTTCTGAAGTTTCTGTAATAAACTCATCAGGGTTTGTCATCTTACCATAATTGCTGCAGGTGCTTGCAAATACAAATCTTTTAACACCTGTTTTTTCAGCTTTTTCGAATAAGCTTACAGAGCCTTTCCAATTAGTTTCACGTGCTTCTTCGCTGTACTTTTTACATGCAGGGTCCCCAACAATTGCTGCCAAATGGGTAACAGCATCAATACCTTCAAGTGCTTTATCGATATCTTTTTCGATTCTTATGTCTCCTTTAATAAATTCAAAATTGGGATTAAGCATTACATCATATAACGCATCTCCGCCAAATTTGAGAGAATCAAGTACACGAACCTTAAAATTTTTTTTGAGTAATTGCCTGACAAGAACGGAACCGATATAACCTGCGCCCCCTGTAACTAATACCGTCATTTAATAATAAATTTTAGGCGCAAAGTTAAGGGATCGTTGATGCTTAACTATATTTTATAAAGCGGGCTGGATTGCCTGCTACTTTTACATTATCCGGTATGTTTTTTATAACAACTGACCCGGCGCCAATAATTACATTTTTACCGATGGTTATATTTTCTCTTACTACGGATTTTGCACCTACAAGGCTATTTTCACCCACTTTTACATTTCCGCATAAAACAGCACCCGGCCCCACATGTGCAAAATCACCGATTACACATTCATGCTCTATAATTGAATAAGTGTTGCAGATGGCTCCTATGCCTATTCTTGCAAATGCATTTATTGTAACGTTTGGCGCTATCATTACTCCATGTGAAGCTATGTCAACATGATCATCAATTACAGATGTTGCATGTATTGCATTGATAGGTAATAAGTCTCTTATAGCAAGATTGTTATAGATTTTTTTCCTTAGCAAGTTATTACCAATAGCAATAAAAAAATCTTCCTGTGTAAGAGCCCTAATACCTACATCGGAGGTTTCTTTTTGAAAATATTTAAGGAAAAAGGGATTGTATTTTTTTTCTTCATTATCGCAATAGCCGGTGGCTTTTAAGCCTATCGATTTTAGGATACCGTTTATTACGTAAGAATGACCAGAGTAGCCAATTAGTATCATGGTAGTAGATATTGGATGAAATTCTTATTAAAAAACGAAAACCTTTTTAAGTTATTGTATTATTATCTGGTAAAAGGTATAAATTTTACGACAGGTTTGGCTGGGATAAATAAGCTAAGTAACTCTTTATTTTAAGATCTTCGTCTGAAAGTTTAAAAATTTCATCGCCAACCTGCATAAAAGCCCAGGGCTGTAAATAGTTAGTGGCTTTTATCCTAAGTTCTATTTCTTTTATGTCCATGTCAGGAGTTAACCTGCAAAGCTCATCCAATTCTTTACGCAGATAAGGCTTGCGTTTCCATACTTCATTTGAGGTTGGTAAAATTTCACTATTCATCAGCAGTGAAAAAATATAATAAAGCATTTCTAATATATGGCTATAGCAGCGTTGCGTAATAGAATACACTGTATCAGTATCATAAACAGGGAAACGTTTTACTTTAACAATCTCACCCGTATCAACCTTTGGTAACATGTGGTGACATGTAACACCAAATTCATCAACTTGGTTATAAACGGCAAAATTGGTACAGCCAATGCCTGGGTATTCTGGTGTACCCGGATGAAAGTTTAGCGCTGCTATGGTAACTTTTTGCAAAAGAATTTTTGGGATGATCCATTGAGAGAGATAGGAAATAATCAAGTCTCCGTTCCAGTTAAGCAATTCTTTAGGAAAAGGCTGTTGCCTGGCACTGAAAATAATTTTTGCCGATGGATAATGAACTAAGATATAGTCAGCAGCCTGGAGTGAAAAAAAATCATCTGCCTTGCCAATAAATAAAATTTTAAGATGTTTTTGCTTATTTAATTCCATGCTTTTGCAATAAACAATTATACGTATTTAATATTACTTCGTGTATTCTTTCCCTGCTATATAGCTGGGTAACTTCTTCAAAAAGTGCATTAGCAATTTTTTCAGTTTTTTCTCTGTTCTCAATTGCAAATTTCAGTTTGGCATAAAGATCATTTTCGTTTTTCGCTTTAAACATTAACCCTGTTTTTTCATTTTGTATTATATCAGCATTCCCCGGAATGTTTGAACAAATTACAGGAAGATGCATAGCTCCAGCCTGCAAAATTACATTTGGAAATCCTTCCCTGTGGGAGGGATGAATAAAAATATCAGCGAGATCCATATAATATTCAATTGAATCGCTCCAGCTTATATGGTTAATTGCCGGATTATTTATTATAATATCAAGTGTTTGAGAAGATAGTGGATCTAAATGAGGCTCAAAGGGACCAATTAAAATGAGCTGCAGTGGGTATTGTTTCTGTAGTTCTTCAAAAACAGTAACCAATTCTTCTATTCCTTTGTCTTTTACCATTCTGCCAACACATAATATTATCAATCCATTCAATTGAGGTAAAGTTTCTTTTATTTTAGTTTTAATTCCTTCATTTAGATTTTTTTTTGAAAATTTTTTAAGATCAATTCCGTTAGTCGATCCGTTATCTATAACTGCGAGCTTTTCTGCTTTTGCGAGTTTTCTATCAATAATAAAATTCATCATTGATCTGCTGTTAGGCCAAACTTCAGTAGCGCCAAAGTAGGTTAGCTTTTCGGTAAGCATAAGAAGCTTTCTTTTAAAACCTGTTTCAATTATCAGCGGTAGTCCGCCTACGGTGTGTATTCTTACTTTTATCCCGGCGCTTCTGGCAGCAAGCATGCCCAGCAATCCTGCTTTGGGAGTATGTGTGTGAACTATATCAGGTTGATATTTTTTTATCACACTTCTTAATTTAAAAAAACTAACAATATCCCGGAAAGGGGTAATTCTCCGAGTCATTGGAACAATAATGTGTTTACAATTCTCCTGTTCTTTTAGATCATTTACTTCCTTACCATCAGCGCTAATCATTATAACATTAAACCCATTTTCACTCATAAACTTTGGCTGACCTGCCAGCAGTACTTTAAAGGCCATGGGAACGGTGGTTATTCGTATCAGCGTTTTCTGCATCCTATATTAATTATTGAGATAAATTTTTTTATACCATACTTCCATTGAAAATAAGGTCCATAAAATCTTTGCTCTTTTTTCCTGTGAAATTTTTATTTTATTTTCAAGCAAATTATTTACAAATTGATGCTGAATAAATTTTTTATTTAGTGAAGATGCTGAATTAATATAATCATTGACCATATCTTTTAATTGACCATTAACCCAACTTTTTAATGGAATTTCAAAACCACGCTTGGGTTGGTTTATCAAAGCCGCGGGTAAATATTTTTTTGCAAGATGGCGTAATAAATATTTTGTAGTACCTCCATTTATTTTGTAATTATCATTCATTGAGGGTACATATTCCAGTAATTCTTTTGACAGAAATGGGCTTCTTCCTTCTAATGAATTTGCCATTGTTGCAATATCCATCTTTACTAAAAGGTCGCTGAAAAGATTGGTGTCAAAATCCATATTCATTATCTTTTTTAAACCTGATAATTTGCTGCCTGCAATTATATCAAAATCTGTTTTTATGGTTTCAAGATAATCATAGTTTGCGGTGATATTGTTTTCAAAATCTTCAAAAATATCTACGCCTGCTGATAAATAAATCTCTAAATGGGATTTTGAAGCGAGGGAGGCAAGACGATATAGATAATTGTATTTCGATCTTTTGTTATCAGGGAGGGGTAATATTTTTTTTATAAAAGATGCACCGCTTTTTACTAATGAATTCTTTTTAAAAAAATCATATTTTGAAAATGGAATATAACGCCGGTAGCCGCCAAACAATTCGTCAGCTCCATCACCATTAATAATTACCGTAAGATGTTTTTTTGCTTCATGGCTAACATAATAACTGGGTATGGCAGAGCTATCAAAGAATGGCTCACCATAATTGCTAAGAATTTTTTCAAGATCATTTTTGAGATTACTAAATGAAATATTTAATTCGGTATGATGAGTATTATATTTTTCTGCCACTAATTTTGCCAGTGGTGCTTCATTATATTCCCCATCAAATGAAACTGTAAAAGTTTTTAAATTGCTCTTGTATTTACTGGCTATTGCGGTAGCCAAACCACTGTCAATACCTCCGCTTAAAAAGCAGCCTACCTCAAGATCTGATGATTCCAGTCTTCTTTTTATTGAAGTATGTAGGAAGGCATCAACTTTATCCAGAGATCTTTCGAATGTATCATTATTTTCTTCCTGATAAAAATCATAAATATTCCACCAACGTGTTTGTGTTATTTGCAATGAAGAACAATCTATAACAAGAAAACTTCCTGCCTGTAATTCATTTATATTTTTATACGGACTAAATTGGCGGTAAAAAGTACCAAGCCGCAGGTAATGATAAAAGTTTGCATCTTCCATCTGTAGCGGAAGCATATCTCTTAAACAATTTAATTCGCTGGCAAAAACTATTTTTTCCTTATCCTTATAATAGTACAATGGCTTTTTGCCGGCCCTGTCTCTTGCAACACAAATTATATTTTTTACTTTATCATGAATTGCAAAAGCAAACATCCCATCAAGGTGTTTCAAAAATTCAATACCAAGTTTTTGATATAGAAGCAATAGTGTTTCTGTATCAGAAGATGTTTTGCCTTTTAGATTAAACTGCCTGCGAAGCTCAGTATGATTATAAATTTCTCCGTTAAAAATAATGATGTATTTATCATCAAGATGCATTGGTTGTTTACCACCGCCAATATCTAAAATAGAAAGTCGTAAATGGAAAAAATTTACTTTGGTTGATGTATAATCACCCTGTTCATCAGGGCCCCGATGATGCATAGCAGCATTTATGGTATCGTAAGGAAGGTTAAAATTTACTGCTCCTGCAATTCCACACATGTATATATAATTTCACTTGGTAAAAATAACTGCATAATTCCAAAAAGGATCATGCTATAGATAATTGCGGAGCCGTTTGCTGTTCTGGGTTATACGAAAGTTCCTGCGTGCTGACAGCTGGCTGTTGTATAAGTTTGTTTATTGCCCTTTGCTTTGCTTTTTCATAAATAAGAAATAATGAAATAAGGTAAAATGGCATACAGGGTATTTTATATCTCACAAGAGAGCCAAAGTTTAATGTGCTTGCCCCAACAAATAATGCAAACACGCAGGAAAACAAAAAGCAATACATTATTAAAGGGTCACGTGCTATTAATTTAAAGAAATTAAAAAACCCCGCTTTAAATATTATATATATAGTAAACAGCATCAATAATAAAGCTTCAATAGAAGAAAGAAAGGTGGACGGTTTGTGAGATTCCCATAAAAAGGGGCGAAAAAATGTAGTAGAAATTGCTACCGGCGCTAACTTTACAAGACCTTTCATAGATCCGTCAAATTCTACTCCCAGAGAAAAATTTGAATTGGCAGAACCCGAATTAGCCTGATTTTCGTATGCTATATTTAATCTCTTAATGCTCTTGGTAACATCATTTACTGCAAATTGACCTAGTTCATTACCATAGATTTTTAACGCTTTTGTAAACGCATACATACTCCCCAAAATTAATGCGGGTGCCAGCAAATATTTCAGTGCTGTATTATTTACGTTTTGCACGTTTTTAAGAATTATAAATAAAATAAAAAAGGGCACGTAGGAAATAAGAATATAAACTTTAAGAATAATGAGCAGATAACTGAATACTATTACAATGAAAGAGTTCTTGATTATCCCTTTTTTTCTATAAAGTATCTCATAAAGACCATAAGTAATCCAGCCGATCGCTGCTACACAAATAGTGTCTTTTAAAATACCTGCGCTCCAAAAAACAAAGGTTGGTAAAAATAAAATTGCGATAGCGAATTTTTTATGCAGTTTGGGATATTGCTCGTAAAAAAATAAAAATAATTTCCATGCACCGGAAAATGAAATAAGCGCAAAAATCAGGTTTATTACCATGTATTTACCAAAGGTTACAAACGAAAGCATTGCCACCATTTTAGTAACTAAAAAATTATTGGGAGATCTAAAGTACCCCGCATTGTAAGGGTCTTTTAATAATGATTCATCAAAATTCTTGCCTTCGGAGAATAACAGTTTAAAATTATCAAAGTCATTCAGGATTAGATGATAAATATTTACTCCTTCTCTATGGTATAAGCCGGTAGAATCACCCGGGGAAAGGTAGACGTTAAAAATTGTGAATGCCAGGCAGCCAGCTACTTTTACCCAAAATGCCTGTTTATGATATTTTTTAAGGAGAGGGTCTTTATAATTTTCCCTAAGCCTGCTAAATATAAATGCAAACAAAAAAAGGTAAAAAGGAAATGCTACAAATTCGCTATAGCCCATTACAATTTATATTTAGGCTTTTTAAATTGTTTTAACGTTGGCGTTTGCCAGGTTACAAATAAATTTTTTAAACATTTTTCGAATAAATGCCTTTATCAGTTATTAATGCATGAGGCCTTTTTGTATTGAGTTGCTCTAAAATATATGCAGGTGAAGCATCAAAATTATTTTGCAAAGCATCTTTGGCAGGCCAAAATATAAAAGCCAGCTTTTTTCTCTTATCAGTTTTTTGAAAAGCCAATGTGATAAAAGCAAAAACTATTAAAAAGCCGGTATACATCATATAAGCAAAAGGAACTGCTGCAGGAAATTTACTGCGATGTACATGAAACCTGTTACGTATGTAATAATACATCTTCCATGCAGTTCTATAATCCCACTCCTGTTTATAAGAAAATGAGGTTGCGGGATGATAATGTATACTATCGGTAATTGTACAAAACGGGATAGCATTCTTTTTTATAATCCTGTAATAATATTCAGTTTCATCACCCCATAAAAACAATTTCGGATTTGGAAAACCCACCCTTTCTATAATTCTCCTGTGCAACAGCGTCCCGTT
>JBPCQG010000348.1:0-19117 GCA_050998315.1 Chitinophagaceae bacterium | reverse complement strand
GATGCAGAATCCTTCAACTCCAGTATGGGTTTGGCTGGTGGAGTTGGAGATATTACCCAATATGTATCGGATGTATTATTAAAAAAGTATTGCGGTGTTTTTAAGGGCGAATTAAAACATGATGATACGATTGATTTTAGGAATAAAGATGGTGTAAGCTGGTGGAAATATGGTGTTGTAATGCAGGGAGCATTTACCTTACGCTATCCCAAAGAAAATAATAAAGGAAAGGTGATAAAAATGAAAGGCAACTTTGAAGGCAATGCCACTAAATTTACATTTTACGAAAATATAGAAGCTCAGGACGATTTTCAGGAAGGAAGTAAAGGAAAAATAGAGGTGGTTGAATTAAAGGTATTAAAGCCACCTGCCATACCTTTTGTTAGCAGCATGAATGATGTTGCCGGTTTTGGTGCTGTAGCAAGAACTTTAGCTACGCCTGCCTGTTTTAATATAACTATGGATGCCGAATATGATGTTGATGCAAATAAAATAAAACTGTTTGTTAATGGTGCCATAATTGATTTTAGCCCTGCGGTAGTTAACCAGGTAATTTTTGCAGAGATTGGCGGAGATCTTTTTCAATATATAAAAAGAATGACATTCCCGATTCACAAAGTCTTTCGCACTTTAGGCTCTGTATTATACAAGAACAACGAATTTACTATAGATAAAGATCCAAAAGGCAATCTGAGTTTTGCAGGAAAAGCAAACAAACATTTAGGTAGCAAAACTGATAAAATAGAACATGATCTAAACTTTAGTTTGTTTGCAAAAAAAGAATAAATAATTTTATTAAAAAATCCTAATTTAAATTGATAATTATGAAACAACTATTATTTTGCCTGTTATTGTTAACTGTTTTGTCGTGTAATAATAACGAAGAAAAAATGAATTCAGAAAAATCTGTAAATGAAACAAATACAGAAAATAAATCTGACATATCCGGAAGCACAAAAGATAAAGAAGATTTTATTTCAACCTGCCATATTGATGCTTCCAATTCATTTGGCGGCGAAAAAGTTGCACAGGTAAATGATTTTTGCGAATGTGCCTGGGGAAAATTACAAGGTAAATATCCGGGTGAAATAATTGCCACCAGGAGCAAACTTGAAAAAGACCCTGTGCTACAAGAATGTTATGAAAATGCGAAGAAGAAATAAATTTTGAAACCTGACAGGTTAATTGGGGATGGAAAATCAAAGTAATTACTCTATTTTACCTGCTCTGACTCCATCCTCTTGTTCTCCTGAAGTTTGCATGTGATGCAGGTCTTCTTTGCATAGGATTTTTTTGTACAACAGGAGCTTGCACAAACCTGGTTGGGCTGGGAAACGGATGATCTTCAATAACAGGTATATTTTGTGTAATTAATTTATTTATATCTCGCAAAAACTCTCTTTCCTCTACATCACAAAACGATAGGGCAATTCCACTCAATCCTGCTCTGCCTGTACGGCCAATTCTATGAACATAAGTTTCGGCAATATTCGGTAATTCGAAATTTATTACATGGCTAAGATCATCAACATCTATTCCCCTTGCAGCAATATCAGTGGCTACCAACACTCTTATCTTACCATTTTTAAAATCGGTTAGTGCCTTTTGCCGTGCTTGCTGAGATTTATTGCCATGTATCGCATCAACTTTGATATTTGCCCTGTACAATTCTTTGGCAATTTTGTCAGCCCCGTATTTTGTTCTGGCAAAAACCAAAGCGCTTTTTATATTTGAATCTTTTAATAAATGAATAAGCAATGAACGCTTGTCATTCTTTTCAACAAAATATACTGCCTGCTCTACTTTTTCAGCAGTAGAAGAAACAGGGGTAACTTCTATCCTTACAGGATTGGTTAAAATACTTTTTGAAAGACTCGAAATTTCTGCAGGCATAGTTGCAGAAAAAAATAATGTTTGTCTTTTTGCAGGAAGCTTGGCAATGATCTTTCGAACATCATTTATAAACCCCATATCCAGCATACGGTCTGCTTCATCCAATACAAACATTTGTATATGTTGAAGGCTTATAAATCTTTGATCAATTAAATCTAATAGTCTTCCTGGTGTAGCAATTAAAATATCAACCCCCCTTCTTAATGCACTGGTTTGATGATATTGTGACACGCCACCATAAACTACCAGGTGTTTTAATCCTGTGTGTTTGCCATAAGCAGCAAAGCTTTCATCTATTTGTATAGCAAGCTCTCTTGTAGGCGTTAAAATCAGCGCTTTTATATTCCAGGCACCTTTTTCTTCGTGCTTATTATTATAAAGATTTTGCAAAATAGGAATGGCGAATGCCGCTGTTTTTCCTGTACCGGTTTGAGCACAACCTAACAGATCTTTACCTTGCAAAACAACAGGAATTCCCTGTTCCTGGATTGGCGTGGGAACGGTATATCCTTCCGTAGTAAGAGCCTTTAATATTGGCTCAATTAAATTTAAATTTTTAAATGACAATGTATATTGTTTAATGTAAATAAATAACTATTCTGAATACTCAGAATGTTTTAATAAAATTTTATATGCTCAACAACCTAAGACCTGATGAGCTTTACATTAAAGAGAAGATTATCTAGTCAGCTAAGAGGGAGAATATGAATTGCAAAGATACACTTTAATAATCCGTATATGCAAGCAGTGCGATAAAAATAGGTTAAGAGTTGCCGATTGGTCAGCTTAATTCCAATTGACTGAATTCGATTGTGTTATTTTTGTGCGACGAAAATTAATTATGGAGTTACAATTTACTGAAGAGCAGTTAATGATAAAACAGGCAGCACGTGATTTTGCTATTAACGAATGCTTGCCCGGAGTAATTGAAAGAGATGAGCTACAAAAATTCCCACGGGAACAAATTATCAAATTGGCTGACCTTGGATTTATGGGGATGATGGTTGATTCAAAATATGGCGGAGCAGGTTTGGATACAGTTAGCTATGTATTAGCAATGGAAGAAGTAAGTAAGGTTGATGCAAGCACAAGTGTTTGTATGAGTGTAAATAATAGTTTAGTATGCTGGGGGCTTGAAACTTATGGCACTGAAGAGCAAAAACAAAAGTATTTATTTCCGCTTGCCCAAGGCAAAAAAGATGGCGATTTATATATTGGTGCATTTTTATTAAGTGAGCCGGAAGCCGGAAGTGATGCGACTTCGCAGCAAACTACTGCCGAAGATAAAGGGGATCATTATTTATTGAATGGTACAAAAAACTGGATAACAAACGGAGGTACGGCATCGGTTTACCTAGCTATGGCGCAAACTGATGTAAGTAAAGGAAGCCGCGGTATAAACACATTTATTATAGAAAAAAACTGGACAGGAGTTTCTGTAGGCGCAAAGGAAAATAAATTAGGTATTAGAGGTAGTGATACACACAGCATTTTATTTAATGATGTTAAAGTACCTAAAGAAAACAGGATAGTTGAAGATGGGTTTGGTTTTCTATTCGCAATGAAAACATTAAATGGTGGTAGAATTGGAATTGCTTCGCAAGCACTTGGTATTGCCAGTGGCGCATTTGAAAGATCACTCGAATACTCAAAACAACGTAAAGCTTTTGGAAAAGAGATTATGCATCACCAGATAATACAATTTAAGCTGGCTGATATGGCGACAAGAATTGAAGCTGCACGCTTACTTTGCCTGAAAGCAGCGTGGGAAAAAGACAATAAATTAGATTATACAGTTAGTGCTGCTCAAGCAAAAGTTTTTGCAAGTGAAACCGCCATGTGGGCGGCTACGGAAGCGGTTCAAATACACGGAGGCTATGGTTATGTGAAAGAATATCATGTAGAAAGAATGATGAGAGATGCCAAGATCACGCAGATATATGAAGGTACAAGTGAAGTGCAGCGAATGGTAATAAGCAGGGCAATATTAAAATGATGTGCAGATGTGCAAATATGCAGATGTGCGAATGAAAAAAACATTTGCACTTTTTTTTGAATTTTAATCAAATCAAATGAGCGTTATACAGCTTTCTGCTTTAAAGAAACAATATTCCGCCAATTATGTTTTAAAAGGAATTACGCTAAATATTGATGCGGGGCAAATTGTAGGCTACATTGGGCCGAACGGAGCAGGTAAAAGCACAACCATAAAAATATTGACAGGAATTATCGGTGACTTTGAAGGTGATGCGACGGTAATGGGTTTTGACGTAAGAAAAAATCCGGTTGAAATAAAACAAAAAATTGGTTACATCCCTGAACAAGCTGCATTATACGAAGTACTTACTCCGATTGAATATTTACGTTTTGTAGGCAAATTATATCAATTGGAAGAAGGTGTAATTGAAAAAAAATCATGGGATCTGCTGCGCCTTTTCGAACTAACAGATAAAGCCAATACAAGAATGAATAGTTATAGTAAAGGCATGAAGCAAAAAGTGCTACTCATCAGCGGCTTGATACATAATCCACAAATTATTTTTTTAGACGAACCTTTAAGCGGCCTGGATGCTAATGCGGTCATACTGGTAAAAGAGATACTGTCTCAACTTAAGAAAATCGGTAAAACTATTTTTTATTCGTCGCATATTATGGATGTGGTAGAAAAAATAAGCGACCGCATTATTATAATAAATAAAGGAGAAATAATTGCAGATGGAGATTTTGAAACATTAAAACTCAATGCCCGTCAGGGTTCACTTGAAAATATTTTTACTTCTTTAACAGGTGATATAGGACAGCATCAAAACACTGCCGAACAATTTATTGATATTTTAAAGAGTTAAGCGTATGGATAAATTGATATTGAAAGCCGTTTTATTCTTTGCAAAATTATTGATAAAGCAGGGTGTTGATTTTGAAAGATTGAAAACCATTGTTGAAACAAAATTGATAATGGATCGGCGGAGGGTTTACATGAACTGGCGGCAAAGGCAGCAAAAAGAAAATAGTAATCCGCTCTTAATTACGTTGATAGTTTATACAGTTTTTGGGTTATTTGTCGGCGTATTAGTATTCAGTATACAGTCATTTGTAATTTGTATGGCTTTAATACATTCATACATATTGTGTATGATGGCTTTGACAATGATAACAGATTTTAGCTCTGTATTATTAGACACAGCAGACAATCAAATAATTTTATCGAAGCCTGTTAACAGCAAAACTTTATTTATTGCCCGTCTTGTTCATATCCTTGTTTATCTTTTACAATTCGGGATAGCATTAGCCCTTATTCCGGTGATTTTTATTTTTATAGGGTATGGCTTTACTATAGGTATTGCAAGTATTGGCACCGTATTACTAACCATAATGTTTGCAGTGTTTATAACATATCTGTTATATGCAGTAATTCTTAAGTTTAGCAATGAGCAAAGGGTAAAAGACATTGTGGGTTATTTTCAAATATTCGTGACTTTACTTTTTGCTGTAGGCTTTCAGATAATGCCAAGATTTGTAAACTTCGAGAATCTAATGAGTAGTTTTCAACTACATTGGTATTCTTACTTTTTACCACCTGTTTGGATGGCAATGACATTAGAGAGTGTCTATCAATTAAATTTTAATTCAATTCATTTAATAATGATTGCCTGTGCAATTTTGTTACCTGTTTTTACATTTTGGTTAATGATTAAATACCTGGCGCCTTCCTTTGCAAATAAATTAGTTGCATTAGATAATAATACTGTAAGTAAAAAGAATATTCCCGTTAAAAGGCAAACTAATAAGAGCATTGCTGAAAAACTCTCGAATTTATTTTGCAATACTAAAACAGAAAACAGCGGCTTTGAAATGGTTTGGAAAATAACCGGTCGGGACAAAGGTTTTAAGATACAATTCTATCCCAGTCTCGCCTATATATTTGTCTTTATTTTTATTTTTGTTTTTAAAAGCGGTAAAGATGTAAATATTTTGTGGCAGGATTTACCAACTACTAAAATGTTTTTATTCCTTGTTTATCTGCCCATGCTTTCTATTGCCTCCAGTATAGGGTTTGTATCATTTTATGAAAATTTCCAGGCATCCTGGATTTATCAATCTACCCCTGTTGCAAAGCCGGGGCAAATAATTACCGGCGGGCTTAAGGCTTTGCTTGCAAAATTTTTTCTGCCCATCTTTCTAATATTATTTTTATTTAGCTTTTATGTATGGGGATTTGCTGTTCTTAATGACTTTGTATTAGGTTTCTTCAATAATA
This sequence comes from Chitinophagaceae bacterium, assembly GCA_050998315.1. Classification (GTDB taxonomy): domain Bacteria; phylum Bacteroidota; class Bacteroidia; order Chitinophagales; family Chitinophagaceae; genus Ginsengibacter. The sequence goes on along the minus strand of JBPCQG010000348.1, from coordinate 12,966 downwards.
TATTTATGTTTTTATTAATCGCAAATGTTAGTGATCATTACCTTCCCTTTTCACGACAGCAAAACAGCAAAGAGCAAAGTGGACGTTTTTTGCAGATCATTTTACAGCTGTTTATTATAGGGGCTTTAGTGGGCTTACATTATTTGGTTTTAAAAATTGATTGGCTGATCTATTGTTTAATTCCCATATCTGTAGCAGGATGTTATTTCATGCTAAAAAAACTTCAAAATTTACGATGGATTCAAATTTCATTTTAATATGGCTGTAAACAAAGAAGGATATGAAAAAATAATAAAAGCACTACAATCCAAAAATATAAATCTGATTGCGGTCTCCAAAATTCAGCCTTCAGCTGTAATTAAAACCCTTTACGATTTGGGACAAAAAGATTTTGGAGAAAATTATGTACAGGAATTAATTGAAAAATATAACACGTTACCCATGGATATTCAATGGCATTATATTGGTCATCTGCAAACCAATAAGGTAAAATATATTGCTCCATTTGTTTCATTGATACATGGTGTGGATAGTTTTAAGCTTCTGAAAGAAATAGATAAAGAGGGAAACAAAAACAACAGAATAATTAATTGCCTTTTACAAATACATATTGCTCAAGAGGAAACAAAGTTTGGTTTGAATGAAGATGAGCTGGATGATATTTTCGGAAATGCTGATTTGAAAAAATTAAAAAATATAAACATCAGCGGATTTATGGGTATGGGTTCATTTACAGAAGATGAGGAGAAAATAAGAAATGAATTTCGTTATTTAAAAACTTTGTTTAATAGTTATCGTCAACTGTCAACTGAGAACTGTCAACTGACAAAGCTTTCCATGGGGATGAGTGCTGATTATAAAATTGCCATTGATGAAGGAAGTAATATGGTAAGAATAGGAAGTTTAATTTTTGGACAGAGAAATAGTCCTAATGTCTGAAACAAAAACACGACAAAAAGTAATCATCATTGGTGCAACATCCGGAATAGGAAGAGAACTTGCAACTATTTATGCAAAGAGAGGGTATTTTGTAGGCATAACAGGAAGAAGAAATGAGTTGCTGCTTTCTCTGCAAAATAAATTTCCAAAAAACATTGTAACAGAATGTTTTGATGTTTCACAAAAGGAAAATATTCCGCATCTGCAATCATTAATTCAAAAACTTGATGGACTTGACATTCTGATTTATAACAGTGGCTATGGAGATGTAAGTAATGAATTGGATTGGGATATTGAAAAACACACTACAGATGTAAATGTGAATGGCTTTGTAGAAATTGTTTGTTATGCTTTTAATTATTTAGTTAACCAGGGACATGGGCAAATTGCATGCACATCATCCATTGCATCTATCCGGGGAAACAGGCAGGCGCCTGCTTATAGCGCCAGCAAAGCTTTTGTTAGCATTTACATGGAAGGTCTGTATTACAAAGCAAAAAGGCTTAAAAAAAATATTTCAATAACTGACATACAGCCAGGCTTTGTTGATACAGGCTTGGCAAAAGGAGAGGGGAAATTCTGGGTTGCAACGCAGCAAAAAGCTGCTATCCAAATGTACCAGGCGATAAAAAAGAAAAAGAAAAGAGTTTATATCACCAAAAGATGGTGGATAATTGCACAGCTTTTAAAATGGTTGCCTGGTTTTATTTATAAAAGAATTGGATAGGCGTTAAACTTTTTTAACAGAATACTTTACAACTCATTTATGCATTTGAAGTAATTTGGTATCATATTCAATACCATAGAAGCATTAGTAATGACTGACACTTTTGAAATACAAAAAAATACCAAGGCATTTTCTTATACAGCTATCATTTGTGCTTTATTACTCGCAATTGCATTTCTGTACACATGGCCGCTACAAATTCCACCAATACCTGCTATCCAGGACCTCATTGAAATTAATTTAGGGAATGAAAAGGAAGGAATGGGTGATGTTCAGCCATTGGTAAAAGGTGATCCTGCACCTGAAGTTCAGCGACCACAATCTATTAAATCTGCTGCCGTAAATAATGGACCTGCAAAGGATATACAGGCTGATGAAAATGATGTTAAAGAAGCAGCACCTGTCACAAAACCACTCAAGCCAAATAACGAAGCAAAAAATTTAGCCAAAGAAACAATTACAAAGCCTGTAAAAACAAATAATACAGTGCCCGTAGTTAATCCCAATCCCACGCCTCCAAAACCGAAAATTCCATTATATAAAGGTGGCAATGGTACAGGTGGTAATGGTGCTGACCAGGATAATGGTTATAAAAGTCAGGGTAATAAACCAGGGAATGGAGATAATGGTAGCCCTACTGGCAATCCTGACTCTTATGGAAATTCTCCCGGAGGCAAACATGGCGGACCTAAAGTTATTGGCGACAGAAAAATTGTAAGATATTATTCCTTTACCGGCGATCTTGAAAAAGCAACTATTTATGCAATCGTTAAAGTATCTCCCGAAGGCACCGGAACCTTTGCAGGGTTTGGAAGAAATTCCAGTACTACCGCAAGAGCATATTCAAATGCAATTGTTGATTATCTGCGTAACGTAAAATTTGATAAATCAGATCACGAATCAACGGTTACCGTCCAATTTAATTTTAATATTCAGTAAGCAGTAATTTGCATGGATGACTTATCAGCAAACGCTTAATTACCTGATAACAAAACTGCCGCTCTTTAGTAAGATAGGCGCAGCAGCTTACAAAAAAGATATTACCAATACAGTTTTACTTTGCAAAGCTGCAGGCAATCCACAAAACAAAATAAAAACTATCCATGTTGCCGGTACTAATGGCAAAGGCTCTGTCAGCCACATGCTTGCGGCAATTTTTCAACAGTCGGGTTATAAAACAGGATTGTATACTTCTCCTCATTTAAAAAATTTCAGGGAAAGAATAAAAGTAAATGGTGAAATGATTTCGGAAGATTTTATTGTTTCTTTTGTTGAGAAGATTAAAAGTTTTTCTGAACAGATCAACCCTTCTTTTTTTGAGCTTACTGTTGTAATGGCTTTACAATATTTTGAAGAAGAAAAAGTTGATCTGGCAATTATAGAAACCGGGCTTGGTGGCAGGTTAGACAGTACAAATGTTATTACTCCTGAACTAAGTATCATCACAAACATTGGTTATGATCACATGAACATTTTAGGGGATACGCTTGAAAAAATTGCTTTTGAAAAAGCGGGAATTATCAAACCCAATGTTCCGGTTGTAATCGGTGAATCACTTCCAGCTACAAAAAGTATTTTTTTAGAAAAGTCAAAACAAAGTAATGCTCCAATAGTTTTTGCAGAAGATAAATTCAATATCACAAATTCGGTCTTACAAAATAATGAATTGGAAGTAGAAGTTTGTGAAATTAATCCCGATAGCTATCGGGATCAAAAAGAAATTATTGTTCTTGACCTTAATGGAATTTATCAGCAAAAAAATTTATTAACCGTTCTGGCTGCAGTAGATGAATTAAAAAGACAAGGATTTAATCTTGAAAAAGAAAATGTTAAGTCAGCATTAGTATCAGTAAAAAGCACAACGGGTTTACATGGCAGATGGGATGTTATTCAGCAACATCCTATGATCGCTTTAGATGTTGCTCATAATGAAGATGGAATTAAACAATTACTCGACCAGGTAACTTTATATAATTATAAAACACTGCATATCATTTTTGGGATTGTAAAAGATAAAGACCCGGATAAAATTTTATCGCTTCTTCCTGAAAATGCGACGTATTACTTTACAAAGGCACAAATACCGAGAGCTTTACCTGAAGATGAACTTGCTGAAAAAGCAAAAGCATATAATTTGTTTGGAGAAAAATATGCAGAAGTAAATGAAGCGCTTAAAGCCGCCACGGCAAAAGCTTCTAAAAAAGATTTAATAATTGTATGTGGAAGCGTATTTGTTGTTGGCGAAGTTGAACCCTCTAACTCCCTAAAGGGAGAATAAGAAATAATTCTATCTTCAATGAGCTTTAACACAGTTCCCCCTTTAGGAGGCGGAGGGGGTTAATTTTCCCAATTTTAATAAGGAATAAAAGATACAATTGGCATGCATAGATTGTTCTATTTTATTCTGCATCAACATTTCAATAAGGTGATCAATAGGTATTAATTCAACTGTAATGTCTTCATTGGCGTCAAGCTTTTGTTCAGCAACTTTTTTGCCGCCGGTCGCTAAAAATAGTTTTGTATAATTATTAAGTACGCCGGGGTTGGCAGCAACCTCCCCTACCAATTCATATTTACTAAATTCATACCCGGTCTCTTCTAACATTTCCCGTGCAATTGCTTGTTCGGGAGTTTCATTCTTTTCAACAAAACCTCCGGGAATTTCAAGTAACGTCTTACTCACCGGATGACGATATTGTTTTACCATTACTGCCTGGTTATCTTCAGTTATACCTAATGCACACAATGAAGGATCAATTTCAACAACATAATATTCAGGAATAATTTTTCCCGATGTCGTTATACATTTATCTCTTCTTGCTCTAAAATAATTTTTATCTGTAAGGTATTCAGAGGATAATATTTTCCAATCCATGTTTTAATTTGAGATGTTGAATTGTTGGGAGATTGATGTTGGATTGTTTAAGTGTTGAAATGTTATTAATAAGCTATTCTGAAAAGTTCTTTTAAAATCATTTTTACATTTTAACCTGTTAACTTATCACTAATCACTAATTACTTATTACTAATTACTTATTACTTATTACTTATTACCATCCCATTCTTTCTCTCAACGCAGTAATATGAGCCACATGATGTTTGCCATGCCAGGCATACGTTCCAGCCATATCCCACAAACTTATCTTACGTTTATGCTCCGGGTGAAAAATAGTTCGTTGCCAATCTTCTTCAGTCATATTTTTCATTAATTCAACCCACCTTGTATGCAAGGCATGTAACAGTGTAAGAGAAATGTTTACGGGTAAATTTTTGGTATCACTTAATTCTGCCCACGCTGCTTCATCGTAAGGCTTAATAGTCGGGTTTTCTTCAGTAAGCGCAAGCTTGAATCTTACATAAGCATTCATGTGGCTGTCAGCCACATGATGTATTACTTGCTTTGATGTCCATCCGCCATCACGGTAAGGAATATTCAATTGCCCTTCATCTAAATTTAAAATTGCATTCTCCAAAAATGAGGGACACATTTGTATATCCAGCAAATAGGCGGCTTTTACTTTTTCATTGTAATCTCCCTTATTAGTAAATATCTGATCCTCAACTTTGCCTATGGGATAACGAAGGTCTGTGTCGCTATACATAATGCTTTATTTTGGGTTATTTACAATTTCCAATAACTCTATTTCAAAAATGAGAGTAGCACCTCCCGGAATTGAAGCACCTGCTCCCCTATCCCCGTAGCCAAGATCAGATGGAATGAATAATTTCCATTTGCTGCCAACAGGCATAAGTTGCAAAGCCTGCACCCACCCCTGTATCACACCGCTTACAGGAATTACCAATGGCTGTCCTCTTCTATAAGAATTATCAAAGTCCTCCTTCCCGTTAATTAACCTACCGGCATAATGGGCTTTCACTGTATCAGTGGCTTTCGGTTTTTCGCCGGTTCCCTGTTTAATAATTTCATACTGCAAACCATTGGGCAGTTCAACAACACCAGAACGTTTTTTATTTTCTGATAAGAATTTTTTTCCTTCTTCTTTTACTATAGAATTTTTGCTGTTCATATATTTCATTAATTTATTTTGAATACACAAAGTTGATTGTTCAGGGGTTAATAATAAAGTTTTTTTGCCATATACGTCCTCAAAGGCTCTTTTTACAAGAGCAGAATTTACTGTGGTAGCACCTTGTGATTTATAATATGAAGCGCCTTCCAGTCCTATCGCATAACTAAAACTATCTATCGAATTTTTAAAAACAGGGACGGTAGGTTTTGTGCTTACAGTTTGTTTTGTTGTAGTTTTTTTTACTTGCGCCTGTACAGCGGCTACCGGGATAACACAAATAATAATTAAGATCTTTTTCATTAAGGGTTTTTAAGGGTCGTATAATACTGCTTTCTGTTTATATATTTTATCGTAACAATTGCCGAAGATAATTCCTGTATTTTGAGTAGAAAAATCAGTGTTGCTAATCTTCACGAAATTCTTTACCTGTAAGGTTGATAAATACATCTTCAAGGTTTGCCGACTTGGTAACTTTAGGACGCTCAAAACCAGTTGCCACCGATTCATCAATTAATTTATCGGGTGTATCTAATGCAATTATCTTTCCTTCATCCATAATGGCAACCCTGTCACACAACTGCTCTGCCTCATCCATATAGTGTGTTGTAATAATAACTGTAGTGCCTTTATTGCGAATACCTTTTACCAGGTCCCACAAATTTCTTCTTGCCTGTGGGTCAAGCCCTGTTGTTGGCTCATCTAAAAAAATAATTTTGGGTTGATTTATTAAAGTTGTTGCAATGGAAAAACGTTGTTTTTGACCGCCACTTAATTCTTTATATTTATTTTTCGCCTTTTCTTTCAGGTTTACTAATTCCAATAATTCGTTTGTGTTAACAGGCTGATTGTACAAACCTCCAAACAGTTGAATTAGTTCGGTAAGATTAAGTCCGGGATAGAACCCTGAGGTTTGTAATTGCACTCCAATAATCTTTTTTATTTTATCTGGTTCCTTATCAAGGTCAAAATTATCAACCATTACTTTGCCACTCGTTTTATCACGAAGTGTTTCTATTATTTCAAGCGTGGTAGATTTGCCTGCTCCATTCGGTCCTAATAAACCAAAAATTTCACCTTCCAATACCTCAAAAGAAATTCCTTTGACCGCAGAAAAATTTCCGTAGTTCTTTTTAAGGTTTGTTACAGAGATGATTGTGTTGAGCATGGTGCTAATGAGCCGCAATATTACCAATTTAGCTTCACATTTTTATAACGATAGGCTGCCATTAACATAATTCACAAACATCCTATGCAATGCGTTGCGCAGCGACGCAAACTAACACCCAAAGGTGATTGTGAACGCAGCGTAACAATCTCATATTCCTTTTGCTGTGTAAAGATTAACAACATTATCATTAGATTGCTTCGTCGTGCCTCCTCGCAAAGACGTAGAATCCAAAAGGTTGTGAAACAGGCACGTCCGCTTGTACCGCAATAATAATATAAGAGCGTCGTCGTGCCTCCTCGCAAAGAAGTAGAACCCAAAAGGAGGTAACGTCTTTGCGAGCAAAGCGAAGCAATCTAATAGTACCTTGACAAAATGAAAAAGGTGGATGGACTTACTAGTAAAAACGTCCCTCTGATGCCGCAATAATAATCATAAAATTGCTTCGTCCGTACCTCCTCGCAAAGACGTTGGAAAATGAATTCCGGTCGGGTGGACACCATCAAGAAGAGCTGATGTTATTTTATCGTTCAAGGGCTGGGGGATAGGAATGGAAAACACGGCGAGGCTTTGTGCTCTGGCTCTGCGCCGGATTTGTAATGGATAGCCCCAACTAATGCCTGGTGAAGGTACAAATGTAAATAGCCCCACGGGAATATAAACTATCAACCTTTTAAAAACCCTTCCAACTCCTCCATCATCTTTTTACTACCGATAAAAAAGGGTGTACGCTGATGCAGCTCTGTTGGCTGAACATCTAATATACTTCCTTTCCCATTGGTAGCTTTGCCACCAGCTTTTTCTACAATAAAGGCAAATGGATTGCACTCATACAACAAACGCAATTTGCCATTTGGCTTATCTGTAGTTCCGGGATACATAAATATTCCTCCCTTCACCAAATTTCTATGAACATCGGCTACCATACTACCAATATAACGCTGTGTATATGGACCACCACTGGTTGTATTTTTCTTTTGACAGGCATCAATATATTTTTTTACATTTTCTTCATATCGAAAGAAATGACCATGATTCACAGAATATAGCTTTCCGGTTTCAGGACATTGAATATTCGGATGACTAAGAGAATATTCACCGATAGAAGGATCGAGTGTGAAACCATTCACACCTCTTCTTGTGGCGTATACAAAAATGGTGGAAGATCCATAGATCACATAACCGGCCGCAACCTGCCTGTTACCCGGCTGTAAAAAATCCTGTAATTCAACAGGCTTACCCTTTTCAGTAACGCGGCGGTAAACGCAGAAAATAGTACCAATGGAAACATTTACATCTATATTGGTGCTGCCGTCCAACGGATCGAACATACAGATGTATTTGGAATTATTACTGATCGGATCATCAAAAACAACTATATCATCTAATTCTTCACTGGCTATACCTGCACAATTTATTCCATGCCTTAGTACACCCACAAACTGGTTGTTGGCAAATTCATCCATTTTTTTTACTTCCTCACCCTGCACATTTATATTTCCGGTGTCTCCCAATATGTCAACAAGCCCTGCTTTATTCACTTCTACGTTCACTCTTTTTGCTGCCAGCCCAATATCTCTTAACAAGCCTGATAACTCACCGGTTGCTTGCGGAAAATCACGCATTTGCTGGATGGTAAATTCATCTAACGTGAGTATTTTTCTGTTGACGACCATTAAGCGGTTTGAACTATTAAAAAAGATGAATAACAAATGTAAGGGCAATTGCTCAATTGGGAACCCACCTGCCGGCAGGTAAGTTTTTGGATTTTTGCATTTGACGGTGATGAAGTTGGTTTAAAATTTACATTGTATATTGATTTTAAATAATAACAAATGAAGGTTTTTAAGTTTGGAGGAGCCAGTATTAATAATGCTGAGAGAATAAAGAATATAGGTGCCATTTTCAAATCATATCCCGATGAAAAAATATTAGTAGTTATATCTGCTATGGGAAAAACAACCAATGCGCTGGAAAAAGTTGCAGAGGCTTTTTACGAAAATAAAAATGAAGAAGCACTACAGTTATTTGAAAAGATAAAACAGGATCATTTAATTATCGCAAATCAATTAAATGGTAAACCGATCAACCCCGTCCGTTCCGGCACGGGCGGGCAATTAACTGACTTCTTTACTGAAGTTGAGTGGCTTCTTCATGATAAAGCGGTAAGGGACTTTGATTATTATTATGACCAGATCGTTAGTGCAGGCGAACTTCTTTCCAGCAAAATTGTAAGCGCCTTTTTACATTCAGAGAAAATAATAAACAACTGGATAGATGTTAGAGATATTATAAGAACTGATGACAATTTCAGGGACGCAAATGTTGACATTGATTTTACGCAGGCAAAAATTAATGAGATCATCCAGCCACTCTTCAACCATACCAATATTGTTATCACACAGGGATTTATTGGCAGCACAGATGAAAGTGAAAGTACGACATTAGGCCGCGAAGGAATTGATTATACAGCAGCATTATTTGCAAACATGATGAATGCCGAAAGTCTTACCATCTGGAAAGATGTGGAAGGTGTAATGAATGCCGATCCTAAAGAATTTTGTGAGGCAAAATTTATTGATGCACTAAGCTATGATGAAGTAATAGAAATGGCTTTTTACGGCGCCCAGGTTATTCATCCAAAAACTATAAAGCCTTTACAAAATAAAAATATTCCTTTACATGTACGCTGCTTTTTAAAGCCTGATGCGGGGGGAACGATTATTAGTAATAAACATGTGCATCAATTACCCCCTGTAATTGTTGTTAAATTAGACCAGGTTTTAATAAATTTAAGTACAAAAGATTTTTCTTTTGTTGGAGAAAAGCCTATGGTAAAGCTGTATGAGATTTTTGCAGAGCTTAAAATTAAACCGAACCTTACACAAAATACTGCTATCAGCATATTAATTTGTATTGATGATCTTCATGAAAAAATTGAAAGGCTTGCGTTGATGGCTTCTGAAATATTTGAAGTTCAGCTGGAGAAGGAACTCACATTACTAACTATCCGCCATTATAATTCAGATATTATAAACAAACTATCAAAAAATAAAATTATAGTGTTGGAACAAAAAACAAAAGATACAATTCAAATGCTTATGAAGAGTTCCGATAGCCATAGGCATCAATCAAAAACATATTGACCACTTTTATTTACCATTATAACCGGGATTTGTTTTTTGTCTTCAAACTTATCAAAAGCTTCTCTTAACTGCAGAGCAAATTGAAGCAATTGCTGATTCGTTTTTGTGGTTCTATTTAAATATTCAACCGATTTTTTTACACTATACTTAATGGGGAATACGTGTACGGGAATAAAATCCTGTCCATTCGCCTTTGCATAACTGGCTATAATATATAGCTCTTCAATTTGTTCGTCAGTTACAGGAATACATCCTACTGAAACGCAACTTCCATGAATATAAATATCACCACCGGGCCTTAATGAATCACTTAAAATCCTATCCGAAGAATTCGGATAATTTAGCCCCATTGACAAATGATAGGTACTATTGGGATTAAATTCATTGATATAATAAAATCCTTCGGGCACCTGGTAATCTCCCTGAAATCTTTTAGGACCCATTGTTCCGCTTTGCATGCAAACCCTGTAGGTTTTAAAAAGCCTATACTGATCTTTAATATCATTTTTAACCCAGACTTCGAGTAGTGCATCATATTTAAAAGAACGGATGTAAACAAATTTAGCAGGCCATTGCATTCCCTTTTTTTCAAATTGTTGCTTTAAGCTGTCCTCTTTTTTATCGAAAATATCTGCAGTTTTAAATGATGCCTTTTTATAATCATTAAATGAAGTTTGCGAAAAAGAAATACATGTTGTAAAACATATAAACATTATAACAAGAAGAGCTTTGGGAAGCAGGATCTTCATTTATGTTGGTTCAATTTTTATAAAACGTAAAAATATTGTTTTTATTTACAACAGAAACCCTAAAGAATGCTTTAACATCAAATTATTAAATCACAAATTGCCTCTCTCCGCCTGCTCTCTTTCAATTGCTTCAAACAATGCCTTAAAGTTGCCTTTCCCAAAACTCTTTGCGCCTTTGCGCTGTATTATCTCGAAAAAAAGTGTCGGCCTGTCTTGAACCGGTTTACTAAATATCTGTAAAAGATAACCTTCATCATCCCTGTCAATTAAAATTCCAAGATCACTTAAAGGTTTTAGATCTTCATCTATATGACCTACCCTGGCTAAAACTTCAGCATAATAACTTGCGGGGATTTTTAAAAATTCAACACCACGTTTTTGTAAATCAGTTACAGTTTCAATAATATTATTTGTAGCTATGGCAACATGTTGAACGCCTTCACCGTCATAAAAATCGAGATATTCCTCTACCTGGCTTTTCTTCTTTCCTTCCGCAGGTTCATTTATCGGAAATTTTACAAAGCCATTTCCATTGCTCATAACCTTACTCATTAATGCAGAGTATTCAGTGGAAATATCTTTATCGTCGAAGGTTAAAATATTTTTAAAACCCATTACATCTTCATAAAATTTTACCCATGGGTTCATTTGGTTCCATCCAACATTCCCAACACAATGGTCAACATATAAAAGTCCTGTAGCTGCTGGCTTATAATCTGATTTTAACTCACGATACCCCGGCATAAAAACACCGGTATAATTCTTTCGTTCTATAAACAGATGAACCGAATCGCCATAAATGTGAATACCGCTCATTACAATAATTCCTGTTTCATCATTAAGTGTTACGGGATCCATATAGCTTTTAGCGCCTCGCTTTGTAGTTTCTTCCCAGGCGCTGTTTGCATCATCTACATTTAATGCTATCGCTTTTACACCATCTCCATGTTTATAAATATGATCAGCAATCGTATTATTTGCTCTTAATGGTGTGGTTAAAACAAATGTGAGTTTGTTCTGCCGTATCATGTAGCTGCATTTATCCTTTACGCCTGTCTCAGGGCCGGCATATGCCAGCGATTGAAAACCGAACGCCGTTTTATAATAATGAGCTGCCTGCTTTGCATTGCCAACATAAAACTCTACGTAGTCTGTGCCCAGCAATGGAAGAAAATCAATAGCCTTTTCTTTTGAAATATCCGGGTGTATAGCAGGTGTTCCCATAATTAGTAATTAAGGTTACAAAGATAGCAAGTAAGCACTTTACAAGGTTAGCTTTATCTTGCAAGAAAATAGTTGAATGAGGAAGATTGGAATTTTAGGGGGGGGACAATTAGGAAGAATGTTATTACAGGCAGCTGCAAATTATCCTGTAAAAACTTATGTAATGGAGAATGATAATGAATGCCCCGCTGCTCATTTATGCAATCGTTTTGTGAAAGGAGACATTAAAAAATTTGATGACGTTTATAATTTTGGGAAAGAACTGGATGCCATAACCATAGAAATAGAATCAGTAAATGAAGAGGCCCTGCAAAAATTAGAGAGCGAAGGAGTGAAAGTTTATCCCCGCCCGTCAGCTCTTTCTATTATCAAGAACAAGATCTTACAAAAACAATTTTATTTAGAAAATGAAATTCCTACTGCTGAGTTTGCAGTTACTACCAATCTTAATGAAATAACAAATCATAGTGCTTTGTTTCCCGCCATACATAAAATTGCTCTGGGTGGATATGATGGACGGGGAGTTGTTTCAATAAAAAATAAAGAAGATTTTGTTACCGGCTTTGATGAACCGGCAGTGCTTGAACGAAAAATAAATATAGAAAAAGAGATATCAATAATTGTTGCATCAAACGGAAATGAGATAGTTATATACCCCCCGGTAGAAATGATATTTAATCCATTGCTTAATTTACTTGATTATCAATTGAGCCCCGCTGACCTGGCTGAAGAAATTTCACGGAAGCTGGAAGCAATTGCTGTTAAAGTGGTAAAGAACTTAAACAGCGCTGGAATTTTCGCTGTGGAAATGTTTATTGATAAGGAAAATAATATTTTGGTAAATGAAACTGCTCCACGTGTACACAACAGCGGGCATCATACCATAGAAGCAAATTATTCATCACAGTTTGCTATGCTTTGGAGAGTAATGCTGGGCTCTCCCCTTGGCACTACTAAACACATTTTGCCCGCGGCAATCGTAAAC
>JBPCQG010000292.1:0-3849 GCA_050998315.1 Chitinophagaceae bacterium | reverse complement strand
AAGTTGCGTAATTGGTTTATCAACCTTGTTATTATAATAAAATTTATAATAACCCCATGTAAATAATAATGCCAGGGATGCCAATAATAATAATAGTAATGATATGAAGAGTAATGATACTTTTTTATCACCTTTCATAGAAGACGATTCTGCTTTAAAATTATTTAGATATATTCTGATCTACATACGCAGAAATCCAGCCTACTTGTCCGCTTTTTACAAGATAAAACTGTTTTTTTTCGTAAATGCCTTCAAACTGGCGCATTATTTTTAGTAATAATGCTGCTCCTGCCATTAAAGATTTTTGATCAAAAACCTGATTTACTCTTTTTACTTCCTTGCCAATTGCTTCAATATCCAATGTTTTATCATTAATCGTTTTTACTATACTTTCATTTGAAAGGGATCCATAATTTTTATACATCCTGTCAATAAATTTTACCACTTCATCATAGGTAACCGGCACTACAGAATTTTCAATAAGCTCAGGGTAGAGTAATGTTGCAACAGACCATGCTATGCCGCCACTAAAAGCAATATAATCACTCATATTATAAGCTCCGCTGGAATTAACTGCATAAATTATTTCGGAATTTGCATCCCCTGCAAGCACCCGGTATAATTGCCTGTTAAAATTTGCCACACTTTTATCCTCAGCGCATCGTTTTTCTGTTTCATTAGCCACACTTTTTGTTCCCCATGTTAATTGGAAAAGTTTCAGATCTTTTGTATTACCATTCGGAAAGTACCCTCCTTTTGTATTGCCGCTTCCAATATCAATTAAAAAAGTAGTATAACGTTTTGTTTCAGGTATAATACCCAGGTGCGAAAGTCTTGCTTCCTCAATTACATCAATAACTGATAATTGCTTATTAGGCTCACGTATTAGCAACCTGAAAGAATCAGACAGTTCTTTTATCCAGCTAAATTTATTTTCTTTTTCCGCCTGCGTTTTTACACCGCTGCTAAAAACAATAAAAATACGTTCTACCGGAATATGGTATTGCTTTATAGCGGAAGAATATAATTTGTACAAACTATTGAGCGTAGCCTGAAATGTGGGCTGGGTAAAAGAAATGAAATCGGTATTTATTGCTGTATCTTTTAAAACATTAAAAGAACCACTTTTTTTAGCATTTTTACCAATCTCTAATACACTTAATTTTACCCCTTTTGAACCTACGTCAATGCCGGCATAGAGTAATGAATTTTTATATTTTAATTTGAAATTGTATTGAGCGTTAATTGAATAAACACCAAAAAAGAGAAAACAGCACGATACTAAAAGAAGCTTTATATAAACATGGAACATAGCATGGAATGATTATTTTTAAAATTACTACAATAACAGCTGGTATTGTTGGCTAAAGTAAGTTGTGAAAAAAATGTGACTAAACTCTTACCAAATTTTTTTGTATGACATAATCTCCATCAGAGTAAAAATAAATACGGTTTAAATTAACGTGATGAGGAACTCATTCCACACAAATGAGGTCTTGTTTTATCAGGCGGAATAAGTAATTTGTTAAGTGAATAATATTAGCCACCTACTTTAATTCTACATGAAACTTTATTTTACCATCCTTTCGTTAATATTTTTCTTTTTTTCTGCACATGCACAATCATATCAAAAGTTACATAATAAAGCTATTGTTATAGATACTCATAATGATATTCTTACAACATGCCTTGAACATGGCTATAGCTTTGATCAATACCTTGGTGGTAAAACTCATTCTGATCTGCAAAGATTTGGGGAGGGAGGTATTGATGTACAAATATTTTCTATCTGGTGCGATGGAAAACAATTAAATCCTTTTTCTTATGCAAACAGGCAAATAGATACTTTGTATGCAACCGCTGCAAGAAATCCCGGTAAGATGAGGATTGTAAAAACATATTCTGAATTATTAAAAGCCGTACATGAAAAAAAACTGGCTGCTATGATTGGGGTGGAAGGTGGGCATATGATAGAAAATGATATAAATAAATTAGACAGTTTATATAAAAGAGGTGCCCGTTATATGACACTGACCTGGAATAATTCCTCGCCATGGGCAACATCTGCAATGGAAGAAACAAAAGATTCTTTATTGCATCAGCCGAAAGGATTGAATGAGTTTGGTAAAAAAATAGTAAGGTATATGAATGAATTGGAAATGTTGGTGGATCTGAGCCATGTAGGCGAACAAACTTTTTGGGATGCTATAGGTACAACAACAAAACCGGTCCTGGTTTCTCATAGCTGTGTTTATAAGTTATGCCCTGCATTTAGAAATTTAAAAGATGACGAGATAAAAGCTATAGGTAAAAATGGAGGTGTGATTCATTTAAATTTTTTCTCCGGGTTTTTAGATAGCACTTATGATAAAAAGGAAAAGGATCTTCTAAAAAAACATAAGGAGGAAAGAGATTCATTATTAAAGAAAAACCCCGAACCATTTTTTGCTAATAAATATCTATCGGATAAATACAAGGATGAAGTAGAATCCATGAAGGCTCCGTTTCATTTATTGTTTGATCATCTTGATTATATTGTAAAACTTATTGGCGTTGATCATGTGGGGCTGGGCTCTGATTATGATGGTATCAATTCCACACCTCAACAATTAAATGGCGTTATAGATTTTCCTTTAATTACAAAAGAACTATTAGCAAGAGGGTATAGCAAAAAAAATATTCGTAAAATTTTAGGCGGTAATTTTATAAGGCTGCTTAAAGCAAATGAATGATTTACATTATTGAATGTTAGGCAATGAATCTGGTTTTTTTGATTTTCAGTCTTTCACTGCTTATGTAAAAAATTTACTGTGGGCTGTTATTCATCCCACAGTTTTTACAATTATTTCCCTGATACTTTTACTGCGTAATCATTTACCGATGTTAATTTGATTGGAATTTTCTGTAATGTTTCCTGCATGTTAATTACACATCCACCTGCATAACCTAACATAAGAGAGGCAAATGATTTACCAAGGCTATCCTGTGCGGCATCTTTTTGTGAACGCAATGCTTCCTCAGGAACATTTTGTACATCGAAGGTTTTGCCGCTTTGTTTTTCAAACATTTTTATAACCTCTAAAGGGCTCAATGCTTCCGGTCCGCCTAATTCAATTACTGCATTTTTAGCGGCATCATTTTCTAATGCTGCTACTGCAAACAAAGCAACATCTTTCAATGATATCCATGAGATTTTATTATGGCCTTCCCCATAAATATTAGCGTTGTTATTAGGATAATCAAATCCTAAATGTGGGCCCAGACACACTTCCATAAATAAAGTAGGTTGCAGAATTGTATAAATCATTCCGCTTTCTTTTAAAGCATTTTCAACTTTGCGTTTAGCTGTTTGCAAAGGAAACTCTCCCGGGATTTGATTGAAGGAAATATAAACAACATGTTTAACTCCGTTGGCTTTTGCAGCATTTATAACATTAAGCTGTCCCTCTTCATCAACGCTTTCAACAGAATCACCATCTTGTCTTGAACGAGTGGCTGTAACAGTAGAAATAAGTGACGTCGCATTTTTAAATGCTTCAGAAAGAGAACTTTGATCTTTTCCATCTCCGGTAATAGGCTTTACACCCATTTGCTGTAATGCTTCCACTGTTTTTTCATCTGATGTTTTTCTAACTAAACCATTTACTTTTTTATTTGCCTGAGTTAATTGCCTGCAGATTTCCGTCCCAAGAAACCTGTAGCACTAACAACCATTATCGTGCTTTGAGAATTATTATTTTCCATAACAAAATATTTAAAATTAATGTTGAATACTTACAACTAAATTAGCATTATAATTAGTGTATGAAAAAATTACAGTAAGTATTTTTTAATTACAATTTATGCAAA
>JBPCQG010000089.1:0-6201 GCA_050998315.1 Chitinophagaceae bacterium | reverse complement strand
AAACTAAAATTTAGGGTTGCCTAAAAATTAGTTCAAATATATTAAATTAATAGAAAATTGTTTCTTATTATTTTTCAAAGCAGGCTACGCTGCCACCAACCCAATCTTTATCCATGTTATACCGCACACCTATCATTTTACCCTTGCTTAATCTTGCAAGGTTATTTACTGCAACCGGTCTTTGCCATCCATCTTTCCAAAAATAAAACACTCGTATTTCTGCTTTTGCCGGAACGTTTGGGGTAATGATGACATCAGCATATTTTACTTTACGTTGCAATATCCAGTTCTCAGGGTCTTTAACTTTTTCAATATCTTCTTTTGTTACATCAATTATTACACCTTGCCCGGCAAACGAGAACAATGGTTTCAAAACAAAATTTTCCAGGTCTCCGGGTAATTGTTTTACTTCATTAAGAAAAAAAGTTTCAGGTACATAAGGATGTTTGATAAAAGGCAATGTGTATTTACTAATTCGATAAAACCAATTAGGATGTGGCACCCATTCCACATCCAGTTCCTGTGTGAGATCAACAAAATTTCCAAGTGTTCCCTTTTGTTGCATTAATTCATCAAAGATCACACGATTATAAATTCTTTTTACCTGTATCTTGTTTCCGTCATTGATATAAAATAATTTCTTGCCTTCCTGTATTAAATCGGTAAGTGAAACGATCGGGATTTGTGAATAGTCCTGCGTGCAATAAAAGTCAATTCTTGTTTTTTGTTCATGAGGATTTATTTCCAGGAGAATAACATTCTCAATATTATGATCTCCAACAATTATTTCTTTTAGCAGTTGTATGTAGGATTCTTTATTGTAGCCACTTAAATAATTATCGAAGTTGCCGGGTATTTTAAAATGTTTTTTCAATACTTCAGGATAATATATTTGAAATGCAAATAGGGTGGGAAATCCCTGCATTTCTATCAATTGGGGCTCAAGTTCGCCTGCTGCGTTTTCGCAAATACCAAAGTCAAAAGCAATAAAGTGGGTATGTGCATTCTCGTTTGGCACTTGTTCATCTTTGGGGATTGCATTTGCTGTAACATTTTTAAAATTTTTATCAACTATTACATCAACAATAGCTTCACAGGCATCAAGAACCTTTTTTGTAAAATCTTTAGAGATAAAAATGGGAGTTTCTGCAATTCTGAAAACTATATCATTGGGATGTTTGCTGTTAAGATCGTCAAGAAATATTTTATACTTCTCTTCTGTAAAATTTTGATTGAATTGTTGACGAAGATCATTTATCATTGTTTTATTTTTTAAAACTTTTAAAGGTTAAAACATTTAAAGGTTTTATGATTTAAATTAAAATTATGCAGACTTAGAAATCAAAAGTAAGTAATATGAGAAAAGATTAACCCTGATAATTAGATAATTGTTGCCCTCCGGCAAACAAGAAATTATACACTTACAGTGTGTAAACTTTCAACTGCGATATTTAAAAAATTGGGAAGAATGTGTGAGTATGTCCAGGAGATCTTATCAGGATCGTTTAAGTGTTTTAGCATTGATTCCCATTTCTCATGTCCGTGATTTTCAATAACAGTTTTCTTTTTTTGTTCCGTTTGCAGGTACATGCTCATACCCACTGCATCGGCTTCGGGATGAAACTGAGTGCCGAAAAAGTATTCATTAAAACGAATAGCCATTATGGCTCTTTCAAGAGGTACGTGACCTCTTTCTTTTTCTATGCAAAGAATTTTTGATCTTTTATACAGAATATCCATTTTAGGTTCAATTACCTGCCAGTCACGGCTGTCAACCGAATAAAAAGGGTCATTTAAACCTTCAAAAATGGGTTCGCTTTTACCATCTTCTAATAAATGGATCGGAAAAACGCCAAATGCTGTTGAATTTCTTTTGCAAACTTTTGCCAGCTTCCAATACCTGCACACCAATTGAAATGAGTGACATATAAAAAATACATATTTCTTTTGACTGTTATTTGGGTTATTATTCCATTCTTCTACTTCATTAAGCCATTTAAAGTAGGCCGTTTCCCATTCAGTCCCTTCACTGTCTAACGGGCTTCCAGGACCACCGGTGCTTATATAAATGTCATAGCTGATATCAGGAGTGTCACTTTTTAATCTAACATCAAATTCATCGCATTCTACTTCAATATGATTAATATCTCCAAATTGATTTACTAATTCCCGCAGACAGCGCATACCCTGGTTTTCGTACCCTTCATACATATCTAGAATCGCAATTTTCAAAGCTTTACTTGCATCCAACTTCATTTTACAAAAATAATAATATATTATCAGGCAGCGTAACTAATACTTAATAACATCTTTATTAAAACATCTATTGATTCACTAACATCATCACTAAAATGTAATTCGTAATCCATATCCTGATTAACACCATTTTTTTAAAATCCCAACCTATTACCTAATATTAATTGTTTAAAGTTTAACAGTTCTTATTACCGCGTTTAAGTCTTATTTATAATGTGTCGACTAAAGTGGATTTTTGTAATAATTTCCTTGTCTATATTTGTTTTTTAATGGGTGTAATAAAGAACAATATTGAACAATACTATTCGTTTAATTAGCTAAGCCTGATGAAGAGAAAGAACATGCATAAATTATTGGCATTGCTAATTACTGTCTGTATTATAAATCCAATACAAGCTCAAAATACTTTTTCTTTTAATTGTACAAAATATACTGCTATTAGTTGTACAGATTCCTGTATTACACTGAGTACTGTTATTCCGGACATACATGCCTCTACGAACTCGTATGTGGTTAACGAAACTTCATCCAATGGTTGTTTTAAAAATGATGTGGATCCTTCTATAAAAGGGCAGATTGTGAATATAAAAGGAGATGATACATATACTTCACCCTTGGATATTACATTCCCTTTTAATTTTTTTGGTTCTATTTATAATAAATTAGTTGTCAGTACTAATGGCTATTTGAGTTTTGATATTTCTTTGGCAAATACTTTCAGTCATTTTGGAATATTAAATAGAAATGATTCTTTAACAACAAATCTCGGAACTCCTCAAGATCTCCCAAGTGTGTTATATGACAAAGCAATTATAATGGGCGCATATCATGATCTTGATATAAAAAACAGCTTACCCTCTACACAAATTAAATACGATATTATAGGTACTGCACCGTACAGAAAATGGATTATAAGTTATTTTGATGTGCCGTTGTATACAACAGCCTGCTCCAACCTAAATCCAAATACACAACAAATTGTACTATACGAAACTTTAGGTATAGTAGAAATCTTTATTTATGATAAAGAAGTTTGTCTCAACTGGAATGATGGCAGAGCTATGATAGGTATGCAGGATTTTAATAAATCATCAGCTATTATGGCGCCAGGCAGGCAGGCATCAAGTGTTCCCTGGAAAAATAAATCAATAAATGAAAGCTGGCGTTTTGTGCCCGCTTCAGGAGCTTCATTATTTAAAAGGGCAGAGCTTTATGATAAATCAGGAAGATTGATAACTACGGGTATTGCGTCCAGCGCAGGGAATAATTTGCTTGATGTAAATTTTAGAAATGTTTGCCCTCCTAACAGAGGCGAAACTTATATTGTTAAATCATTTTATAATAATCCGAATGGTTCTGGTGCAGAAATTATTAGTACAGATACAATTATTGTATCCAGGGGCGACATTATAGATGCTGCTATAACAAATACGAATTGTTCCGGCAGTAATGGTGTCATCGATATAAAGTCTCCTTTTGGGCCGGCATATGAATATTCGCTTGATGGCATTATTTGGCAGTCTTCGAATATTTTCACTGTGAGAGATGGTAAGTATACTATCAGATCGAGAACAATTGGCAGCAATTGTATTTCAACGAAAGATGTTATTGTTGAAAAATCTCTTTTTCAGGCCACTCTTCTTGAGGTTATTAATGCTTGTCCGGGCCCGGTCACAGCATCTCTGCAAATCGTTCCTAGCAATGGTACAGCACCGTTTCTATATTCTTTAAATGGAGGAGTATTTCAAACAAGTAATTTATATAACAATTTATCTGAGGGTTTTTATTCTGTAATAGTAAAAGATGCCAGCGGTTGCAGCTTCTCTACTAGTTTAAATATAAGTACAGTAAATTTAGCCAGTGCAAAGGTAACCAATACTACATGTGGAAAAAGAAGCGGATCTATTTTAGTTACGCCGGCCTTTGGTAAACCACCTTATACGTATTCTCTGAATGGAGGTGTAAATCAAACTGCGAATATTTTTAATAATTTAGCTGAAGGCACTTATGATATTATCATAAAAGATTCCACATCCTGCTCTTATAAATTTAGTGCTACTGTTGGGGCTGATAACTTTTTAACTGCTAATCTTGATATAATTAAGCCAGACTGTTTAGGTAATGCAAATGGAAGTGTAGTTGTTCATCCTTCTTCAGGTAATGCACCGTATCAGTTTGCTCTGGATTCAAATTCTTTTACAAGTGACAGCATTTTTAATAATCTTTCAGCACGTGATTACATTTTACATGTAAAAGATTCATTGGGATGTATAAAGGATATAGTTATTACTCTCTCACAACCCAATTTATTTGAAATTTCAGGAATAACCACCTATGCCTCCACATGTTTGAGTTCTGATGGGATAATTTTTGTTAAAGCTAATGGGGGCACTACTCCTTATATGTATTCAATAGATAGTGCCAAAACATTTTCTTTATCAAATACATTTACTGCAGGTGCAGGCGCTCATCCAATTGTTGTGAGAGATGCTAAAGGTTGTATCTCTAATGGCGTAGCTATTGTAGATGCAAAAGACAATAAGATAAAAGTGGATGTGGGACCAGATAAAACAATATGTTACGGCAGTTCAATAAATCTTAGCTCTACTACAAACCTTAAGGCTACCAGTTTTAACTGGACTCCCGCTTTGGGCTTAAACGATCCTACTTCTGCGAACCCCGTTGCCACACCTTTAGACACAACTACATATATACTTACTGCAAAAACTCTCGTATGCGAAGGTTCGGATACCATTACTATAAATGTTTTGCCTAAACCCATTGCTAATGCGGGAAAAGATACCACTATATGCAATAAAACGTATGCTATATTAAAAGGCAGTGCTACTAAAATATCCGGGGGAGTAACATATTTATGGTTGCCATCTGCAGGTCTGGATTCACCAACTTCATCTACAACTATTGCAAGACCAACAACTACCGGTGCTCATAATTACAGATTGCAGGTTAGTGATACCTATGGATGTAATTTTAAAGTATATGATGATGTAAAGGTTACCATGAATGAAACTTTGGCGGCCTCTGCCGGTAATGACACCGTGGCATCAATAGGGATGCCTCATCAGTTATTGGGAAGCGGAGGAATTGATTATTTGTGGTCACCATCAAATGTGTTAGATGATCCTTTAGCACAAAATCCCATTGCCTCTTTACAAAATGATACACGTTTTAATTTAGTTGTAAAAGATACGCTGGGTTGTATTGGTACCAGTACAGTTTTAGTTAAAGTATATAAAGGTGTTACATATTATATTCCCAATGCTTTTACACCAAACGGAGATGGTATAAATGATGTGTTCAGAGCTATTGCACCTGGCATACAAACAAATCACTTTAGAATATTTAACAGGTGGGGGAAATTAATGTTTCAAACAAATAACACGTCTAAAGGATGGAATGGAATTCATTTAGGAGTTCCTCAACCATCTGCAGTATATGTTTGGATAATAAAAGAATTGGACCTATCAGGGACAATTGTTGAGTTGAACGGAACAGTAACCCTAATAAGATAAATATTAAATCCCGTGTAAAAATTGAGAATGAATATAATCTACCACATCAACAAGGCTGTTGGTTTGTTCAAATACTTTTAATTGCCTGTCTGCTCCTGTTCCCGTCTCCAGCATTTTATGTACGTGGCTAATTGCATTACGAATACCAAGTGGTGCGGTTACATCATCAATAAAATCCAGGAGTTCATAAATTAATACACGGGTGTTTACTTCTGATTCTTTTCCAAAATCAATCATGCTTCCATCAATTCCGTAGCGACCGGCCCGCCATTTATTTTCATTGATTAAGATGCGTGGGTACATTATGAAATTTAGATTTTGCATACGAAGCTTGTAAAGCTTTGCGCAAATCCCCTGGAAGAGGGCTGCAATAGTAATGGTTTCCTGAACTGTCATTGGTACATCACAGATC
>JBPCQG010000002.1:0-3782 GCA_050998315.1 Chitinophagaceae bacterium | reverse complement strand
CATTACTGACTATTTCCCTACAACTACTGGTTCTAATTGGGCTTATGGTAAAGCCGGAGGAACGCCTGCTGATTCAATATTGATAAAAGTTATTCCCTACCAATTAGCAGTTGGTGCAAACACTTTTTCAACTTTCACTGTAGATTATATTCCTGGGGTAGGCAAGCCGGATTCATTATATTTTAGAAAGCCGGGTGGTGACTACTATGAGTACTTTAATACACAGCATTTTTTTGGATTTGACGGACCAGGTACACCTCCTTATGTAGAATATATTTTTCTAAAAGATAATGTGCCACAAGGCACTACATGGAATTCTCCAAATATCGTGGGCTCATCCGGTGGAACTTCCAATACATTTTTTATAAAGATGACATTATTTGAGAAGGCAACAACTCCTGTTACAGTTGGGGTTGTAACTTCCTCTGATGTTTTAAAGGTTAGGTATGAATATTTTTCAAGTACTGCCCCGGCAACTCCTTTGTATATTGAAGAAAGATGGTTTGCAAAAAACATCGGGTTAATCTATGATAGTTTTTTTGATGGTACAAAAACAAAAATTTATAACATAGGAAGATACTAGGTGCTGTTTTAGGTGTATATTAAGGCTTTATTATGTTTAAACAATTGTGCCCTAAATGATTTATTAAAAAACGTACTTATGAAAACTTTAAAAATCTCCTCTATTTTCCTGTTATTGGCTGCTTTATTTTTTTCCTGCCAAAAAGAACCCAATCTCGAAAGAACATCAACTGCTTTAGGAACATTAGGTGCATCTGCCGGTATTTGCACACCGGTTACTACAGCCGGTTCTTTTACGCAGGGAGTAACTTTAACTTCAACCAATACTGCAGCAACAGTTCAGGTTACAGTTACAACAATCGGCGCATATACTATATCAACTAATACAGTAAACGGTGTTACCTTTTCACAAACAGGAACATTTACAGCTACCGGTGTGCAAGCTGTAATTTTAAACGGAACCGGGACACCAACAAATTCAGGTCTGCAAAATTTTACAATAACCTTTGGCAACAGCATGTGTAATTTTTCTATTACATTCTTGCCGGGAACTACTGTTACTGACTATTTCCCTATAACCGTAGGTTCTAATTGGGCTTATGGTAAAAACGGAGGAACGCCTGCTGACTCATTATTGATAAAAGTTATTCCTTATCAATTAACAGTTGGTGCAAACACTTTTTCAACCTTTACTACAGATTATATTCCTGGGGTAGGCAAGCCGGATTCATTATATTTTAGAAAGCCGGGTGGTGACTACTATGAGTACTTTAATACAAAGGATTTTTTTGGATTTGACGGACCAGGTACACCTCCTAATGTAGAATATATTTTTCTGAAAGATAATGTGCCACAGGGCACAACCTGGAATTCTCCAAATATGGTGGGCTCATTCGGTGGAACTTCTTCTACAATATTTATTAAGATGACATTATTTGAGAAGGCAACAACACCTGTTACAAGTGGGAATGTTACTTCCTCCGATGTATTAAAGGTTAAGTATGAATATTTATTAACTACTGCCCCGGCAACGCCTTTTTATGTTGAAGAAAGATGGTTTGCAAAAAATATCGGGTTAATTTATGATAGTTTTAATGATGGTACAAAAACCAATATTTATAATATAGGGAGATACCGGGTATTTTAATAGGGGCATTTTTAAGCTTTTTGCAATGCCGAAGTACTGGTGTCGAAAACAGCTCATAAAAAAGCAATAAATGAAAATTCTAAAAATTCCTTCTATTTTCCTGTTATTGACTGCTTTGTTATTTTCCTGTAAAAAAGAACACAGTTTCGAGAGCGTAAAAACATCAGCAGGTGCCTGGCAATTTAATGATGACACCAAATTTTATGCAGGCAATATCGATACTGCTTACATTGAAACCGCAGGCACAACAAAAACCTTAAATCTGATAGGTAAATCTCTAGATGGCAAACAAAATTTTATTTTACACCTATATGCCACTGATACCTTTACTGTCGGTGCTTATAAAGCATCACTTTTTAAAAGTGACTTTCAATATTATACACAGGCAGAAAACATTTACCAGGCTGATAAATTTATCGGCGAATTTATTGTGACAATTAGTACAATTAGTAAAAATAGTATTACAGGTACGTTTTCTGGCGCAGCGGTAAATTCTAGCTCCGCAGTAAGACACCTTACGCTAGGTAAGTTTACTTCAAGAATAAACTTCTTGCCGGGAACAACAGTTACTGACTATTTCCCTACCACCGTAGGTTCTAATTGGGCTTATGGTAAAAACGGAGGAACGCCTGCTGACTCATTATTGATAAAAGTTATTCCTTATCAATTAACAGTTGGTGTAAACACTTTTTCAACTTTTACTATAGATTATATTCCTGGGGTAGGCAATCCGGATTCATTATATTTTAGAAGGTCGGCGGGAGATTACTATGAGTACTTTAATACAGAGGAGTTTTTTGGATTTGACGAACCAGGTACACCACCTTATGTAGAATTTATTTTTCTGAAAGACAATGTGCCACAGGGCACTACCTGGAATTCTCCAAATTTCGTGGGCTCATCCGCTGGAATTTCTTCTACAATGTTTATTAAGATGACATTATTTGAGAAGGCAACAACACCTGTTACAAGCGGGAATGTTACTTCCTCTGATGTTTTAAAGGTTAAGTATGAATATTTATTAACTACTGCCCCGGCAACGCCTTTTTATGTTGAAGAAAGATGGTTTGCAAAAAACATCGGGTTGATTTATGATAGTTTTAATGATGGTACAAAAACTAATATTTATAATATAGGGAGATTCCGGATATTCTAATATGCACATTTAAGCTTTTACTTAAATAATAATAATCATTACCTATTATTTTGAAGTTTTAATCGTAGCCCCAAGGCCTATATCTCTTTCTTTAGTTAAATAATTTTGAATGATATCAATGGTATGAAATCATTTGAAATTATCAATAATTCAATTCTTACTAAAATTTCATAAAAACATTCTCCTTGCTGGTTTGATTTTTTGGCTACATTTATAAATAATCGGTTTATATTATCGCTGCAAAAAAATTACCGTCTTAAGCAATAGCTCCCTGATAGTGGAAGTAGATTTTTTGAAATTGCAAGATAAGAAGGAAATGTTTATGATCCTGAAGGAAAGGAGATCGTTTCAATTTGCGGATGCAGACTCTCTGAAAATAAACCTTTCTGCGATGCACCTCATTAAAAGATATTTTAAGCATGAAGCATCGCATTTGATCTTCCTCCTATAATTTCTCGGAAATAAGGCCTCGGTTCCAGATTCAATACTTTGGTACGTGATGGTTAAGATGCTTTATATGATCCTGCGACAGCAGCTCTAAAAAATTCTGAGTAATTGCAATAATATCATTTCAAACACGTTTATTTCAGGCAACTAAAAAAACAATATAAATCATCTTACTGCTAATCTTAGTGGCATTGTGAATAACGAATACACATGTCGTAAAACAAATTCAAAAAAAAACGTATAAATGAAAACTTTAAAAATCCCCTCTATTTTCCTGTTATTGGCTGCCTTATTTTTTTCCTGCCAAAAGGAAAAAATTTTAGAAAGAGTAATACCATCAACTGCTTTAGGAACATTAGGTGTATCAGCAGGTGCTTGTACACCGGTCACTATAGCCGGTTCTTTTACGCAGGGAGTACCTTTAACTACAACTAACACTGCAGCAACAGTTCAGGTTACAGTTACTACAATCGGCGCATATACTATCTCAACTAATACAGTAAACGGCGT
>JBPCQG010000406.1:0-2678 GCA_050998315.1 Chitinophagaceae bacterium | reverse complement strand
GCCAGCAACAACTCGGTTGACGATATTCGGGCTTTGGTAGAACAGGTACGTTTTGCTCCGCAGGCAGGTAAATACAAAGTATATATCGTGGATGAGGTCCACATGTTAAGCGCAAGCGCCTTTAATGCGTTTTTAAAAACATTGGAAGAACCGCCTTCATATGCGATTTTCATTTTAGCAACAACAGAAAAACATAAAATACTTCCTACCATTCTTAGCCGTTGCCAGATCTTTGATTTTAAGCGTATTACTAATAATGATACTGTTTTGCATTTGCATGAAATTGCAGACAAAGAAGATATAAAAGCAGAGAAAGCAGCATTGCAGGTAATAGCCCAAAAAAGCGAAGGCTGCATGAGAGACTCGTTAAGTATTCTTGATAAGATCGTCAGCTTTACCAATGGTAATGTTACTTATCAGAACACACTTGAACATCTTAATATTCTTGATCACGATTACTACTTCAGGTTGCTGCAAACACAGTTGGACGAGGATATGGCGGGTTCTATTTTGTTGTATGATGAAATAAACCGCAAAGGTTTTGAAGGCGATTTGGTTTTAAACGGGTATGCTGAATTCATCCGAAACATTTTAGTTTGTCAAAATCCTAAGGCCGCCTCCTTGCTCGAAGTAGTAGAAGGTTTGCAATTTAAATATATTGAAACAGCAAAGACGGTTAGTCCTGCTTATTTGATAAGCGCATTAAATATTTTAAACGAAGCTGAGATTAATTATAAAATGGCGCGTAACAAAAGACTTCATGTTGAAATGGCTTTGATAAAGCTTAGCTTTTTACAACAGGCCATTCAGTTATCTTATGATAACGAGAGTGGTGCGCTGATAAAAAAAAAGCGGGTTAACGGGCCGGTAGCGGTTAAGGTAGAATCGCTGCAAACTTTACAAATTAAATCTTTGGGTACGGGCAGCAATAATGCACTTTCAGGGGCGAAGCTATATGTTAAGCCAAAACCTGCACTGAGTGAAGTTTCAGAAGCAAAGCCAGTGACACACAATAAAAAACCGGTTAAAGAGACACTAATACCATCGGATGAAAAAGAACCTGGGATAATTGAAACCTTAACAAAAACTGAAGGCCCCGTTTCTGTTACACCGGCACCGGCAAAAAAAACTTTGCTGCAAAGTGCACGTGATAAACATGTAAATATTGCGATAACTGAAAATGTAAATGAAATAATTCCGATTACAGAAGAAAGCCTGAAAAATTCATGGAACTGTTTTATCGGGAAGCTAAAAAAAGAATTTAAAAATTCGGTTGTAACGGTATTTAATTTAGCAGAGCTGAAAGTGATAAATGATAATCACTTTTCTATAACTGTTTCAACAAGCCTTGAGCAAAAATTTATTGACCAGGAAAAAATGACTTTGCTGGAGTATTTTAAAGATTGTTTTAATAACAAGAATATTGGGTTTACTATCAACATTAGCGAAAATGCAAAACAGGAAGTCATTTCTACTTTAACCTCGCGCGAAAAATACCTTAAAATGATTGAGCAGTACCCAATGGTTAAAGAATTGAAGGATCGCTTAAAGCTTGAGTTGGATTATTGATTCTTTGAAAATATAAAATAAAGTAAAGATGGATAAAGAATTGTTTGACTTTGCTTAGGGTGTCTTGGATAAACTAAATTACCCGCTTCAGCAGCTATGGAAAAATAAGGTATTAATATAAAAGGAACAGCCACCCAAAAAGGCGGCTGTTTCTTCTTTCTTTCTTAGTGATTAAATTTTTAATCAGTAATTAAAAATCTTTCATAAATATTTTGGATTGTAACTACTGTAAAGTTGCTTAAAGAATTACAATAAATGTTGTGTACTAATACCCTTTTATTCACGTTCACAAAACTGCAAAAAAGTAGTAAATACACTACGTAATTTTTAGTACATCGGATAAACTGCATTTTGCTTTATTGTTCTTTCAACTTTTCGACCTTTTTTTCTTCCTTATTAATACTTTTCATTTTCCTGTTTCTTCTATTCTCTTTTTTCCTCAATTTCTTTTCCTGCCTTTCAATCTTCCTTTGCTTTTTGTTGATCTTATGTTGCAGTCTGCCTGCATCTTTTGTATCTTTTTCAATTTGATGTTGTGATTTTGCCAGCCGTGCGCTATCAACCTGGGCAAACGAAGATGTTACTGTTGTTGAAAAAATAATCACGAAGATTATTAGGAGATGTTTCTTCATAATTTTTGTTTAGATTATTGATAATATGATTAATGAAAGTTACACTAATAACTTGAGTTAGGTAATAAATAGAAAGCATACTTGCAAAATATACTTAAGTTCCATCATATAGAACTGATACTATACCTATAAAATTTTTATTGTAATATGATTTGCTAACGGAGCAATATTTACGTATAAATAATTCCACATCTGCAAAACCTATAAATTAAATCTTTGCAACTATTAAAATATTATCGCAACTCTTTAATCTATATAACGATATACTAAAAAAAAAGTTGCCGGATACGGTATGATATTTTAATAGAGGCATGTATACAAATTATTTATTAAAACTTTTAAAAATAAAAGTTATGCTACAAAACAAAAAAAATTCTACAGGACTGCTTTTCGCTGGTCTTGCTGCTTTTGCCTACTCTCCCTCTTCTCCCCTGCTCTCCTCCTCTCCTCCCCCTCTCCTTTCTTCCTTCCCCTCTC
>JBPCQG010000364.1:0-3546 GCA_050998315.1 Chitinophagaceae bacterium | reverse complement strand
GGGTAAACCACATTCAGATTGTCCCTGGCTGGATTTGGATAAATCGCCAATTTCAATTGACTGCCGGCTGCTACTTTAGCCGAAACATTACTGGGAGCATTGTCCATTATACGTGCGGCTACTGCACTTGTGATATTAATTGTGTAATCTTCCACCTCTCCCGATGGAAATGATCCACAAGACCCTCCGCTGGCATTAAACATATATTGCATTTTGATACGCATTCTACGTGGCCCTGTTAAAGTGGTTGGTATGATAATATTCTGTATTACAATTTCACCGCCAACAGAAACAAAATTGGCAACAGTTTCACCAGCATCAAGAAAATCACCATCATTGTTTAAATCAGCATATACTGCCCACAGTTGTGATTGTGGTGTTTTTTTGGCACCAGCCTGTACAGTTAAAGGTATCACTGCATTACCTGTTACATTTGCACTAAGTCTTGTAAAATTTGCATAACCATTATTATTACCACTGACATTGTTGATAGTGCCAATGCTCACCGATTTTATCCAGCCATAAGTAGTACTTGACCCCTTTGCGGTACAGTAGGGTACTGGCGGTGGCACAGACCCTGTAGTTGTAAAAGTAATAAATGCAGATGGTGGGCAATCGCCATAAAGAGAAGTGCCTCCTACCCTTAAATCATAAGTTGTACCTGGTGAAAACACACTCATTTCCTGATGCGGTACACTACCACCGCCAAACCAAATCCAGGTTGTGGTATATGATGGTTTATACTCAATATTATAGCCAGTAAAAGACCCGGCATTCCAATCGAAAGTTGCATTGGTGTTGGTAATGTTTGAAACCGTTAAACCCGTAATAGCCGGACAGGAACTTTGGGCAAATGTTTTAACAAAAACTGCTACCACAAAAAAGCCGGTAAAGAATAATAATTTTTTCATTGTATAATATTTTTTAATTGTGAATTAATACTCTTCTTTATTCCAATAAGCAGTTAAAAATCACCCTGTCAATAAAACTATTTCGAAATTATTTTTTATCTGTTTGTTC
This sequence comes from Chitinophagaceae bacterium, assembly GCA_050998315.1. Classification (GTDB taxonomy): domain Bacteria; phylum Bacteroidota; class Bacteroidia; order Chitinophagales; family Chitinophagaceae; genus Ginsengibacter. The sequence goes on along the minus strand of JBPCQG010000364.1, from coordinate 2,526 downwards.
ATTTGCTTTTTTTTTGGCCTGTTCCAAACACTTATATTTTTGATTTTGGGCATTGTGCCTGGAAGAATAACCAAAATCTTTTTGAATATCTTCAATTTTTTTATCCAAGTAAAACATAGAGCGTAAGAGGTGGTAACAATGAGCCGACATTTTTTTCATCAGCGTTTGTAGCTTTTCCTTGTAGGTCATTTCTGTTTCTATTGAAGAAGAGATCTCAGCATACAAACTTGTTGTATTAAAATTATCAAGGGGAATCTCCTTGCGAAAGGATATATTCCGCAGTTTCTTTAGCCAAAGATTTTTCCCAATGGCAAAAATATAGGTGCTAAGTGATGCAGTTAATTCAAAGTCATCTGCATAAATTTTCTCAATCAGTACGAGCATTATATCCTGAAAAATATCTTTAGCATCATCAACAGTTCCATTATTCTTTAATACAAACCGCTCTACAAGCTGATAGTTTTGCTCATACATTTGATTATAAAAATCACAATTGCCAGTTTTCAGCTCAGCTATTATTTTGGTATTTGTATTTTTCATTTAGCTTTCCTGTTTCATTTCTGATTTCTCCACCTTGGTTCGTGTCCTCACGAATCCTACTCCATAATCAATCTCTATCGATATTAATGATTGTTTGTGATATTTTATCTAAGCGAATGGTTCGTAGGGACACGAACCATTCGCCAGTATCATTTGCAATTTTACCTGCATTAGTTATTTTAACTTTTTTGCCGGTTGTTGTTTCCATAGTAGAATCCATTTTGTTATTTTTTTACTGAAATAATATTATAGCATGGCCATCATAATCCCTTACCATAAATGCACGGGCTGCCCCTGCTGTTGGATTGTTAAAAGAAACACTCCCGTCAGAAATTATTTTATAATTTGATTGTTTCAGTTTTATGAATAAATCATCGAGGTTATCTACTTTAATTGAAGTATGCCAGTGTACCATATCAGCAGGCGATGCATCTGCTGGATAGCCTCTTCCCCCGGGCGGGGCGATGTAATCTAAAAATTCAACACCAATTCCTTTATTACCCTTTAGGCCGGTTATCCAAAGCCTGGCTCCAAATACCTGGTTCAGGTGTTCCTGTTCTTTACCGTAATTTTCACTGTGTCCCGCCACTTTTAATCCGATGGTTTCATAAAAGGGGAGACTTTTATCTGTAATATTAACAACAATGGCAGTGTGGTCTATACCAAGAAACAATCCTTTTTGTAATTGCCATTTGGGATTGCCTTTCCCTTTGGGAAAATAGATCAGTTCAAGATTGTGCCCATCGGGGTCATGAAAATAAAATGCTTGGATACCTGCTGCGGCAGTAATGTATGCCGGTAATGTTTGTGGCGAGGTAGATACATGTTCCACCTTGGCATCCCATAATTTTTTATATGCCTTACCCATATCAGAAACCACAATAGCAATGTGCTGGAACCACAAATCGTTGCTTTTTGAGTCAAGCGGAATTTTATGGATAGCTAATGAAGAAGTGAATTGCATTAATTCAATTTTTTCATCACCAAGAGTCAACTGTGCCACATCTACTTTCAATGATGAATCGTTGATTCCAAACAAAGATTTTACCTCTTTATTATCAATCGAATAAGAGCCAGTGTATGCAAATGAAAGCACATCTTTATAAAATGCAACAGATTTTTGTAAATCAGAAACTGTGATGGAAACATGATCCACATCCTGTGCAAAGAGCGAATGAGGGAAAAAAGACAATAAGACAGAGAAATAAAACAGCTTCATAAAAATTCAGTTTACATTAAATCTTTTAAGTTATTGAACAGTCGGAAAAGGAGGTAATCCTGACAAGATAAAATCGTTACTTTTATAAGTCCAGTTTTTTCAATTACAGAATATTCAATTACGCATTCCAATTGTAATTTTCGAACGTGATAACATTTTTAGAAAAATATTTTACATATGCTATTAACTTTACCAAAATCCGTTTTTAACCTTTGTAATACTTTATTGGTGAGTAATTTTTCTTTTCAGAATAAATTTTCTCCTAGCAGACTTCAACTATCTTAGAAATATGTAAAAGTTCTTCAATCGCCTGCATGGTGTAAAAATTGAAGCGATCCCATCGATAGAATTTATTTTGTTTGTAAAAATCCTCATAATTCAGAAAACAGGTTATACTGTAAATAACACAGATCTATTTGTACAGATTATAAGATATTTAATTTGCTTTATTTTCAAGTTTCATCTTCAGATCTTCCAAAGAGTTTCTAAATTCTTTTGATACCCTATTTTTCATAAATATGGAAAACATCATTTTACTGCAAAACTTATTTCGTACCAGGAACTGTATTTTGACTATGCATTTTTTTGAAGAAACCTCTTCTACCGAAAATTGTTTTGCGAAATTATTTTTATCTGAATCTGTTTCTCTTATGGAATAATCATTACCAGTATGTTCATATTCATTTGACCTGAATCGTAAAACACTGTTATCGCTTAGAATGCAATTGTGAACAGTACCAAGCTGATTGATCTTTTCCCTTGATATT
>JBPCQG010000359.1:0-6625 GCA_050998315.1 Chitinophagaceae bacterium | reverse complement strand
ACCGACCTTAAAAAAACTGTAAAAGATGCAAAAGATGCAAAACCAGCTGACACAAAATTTGTAGCAAAAAATAATTCTTCTAAAAATATTACTGATGATCCTGCTCCGTCAAATTCTATAGAAACTACACAGAAGTCATCAATTTTACCGAATTCTCAATCTTCTGATAATACGGCCGACTTGCCGGGTAAAGATGAAAACAAATTCAATAATGATATATCAATGATTAAAAAGGAAAATTATTCTTTTGATAAAATTGAGAACAATGTAATCACAGGTGCTAATTCCGGCGGGCAGCTCAAAACAACCTTACAAAATTTAAGTGACCCAAAGAGCGGGGAAGAATCAGTAACAACAAATGATAATAAAGAAATAGGTTTACCTGATAACGATATTAATGTTAATACTATTCCTAATGCAACAAATATTAAAAAACCGAGGAAAATAAATAATGTTGCCTGGACATATTATTTATCCCCTTCTGTTGGCTATAGATATTTTTCTGACAATAAAATAAATAATTCCGTTATTCATAAACCTATGATGGGGTATGAGACTGGAGTTGCCATGAGCTTTAGTATTTATAAAAAATTACATTTTACAACAGGATTTCAATTAAATTATTCAGGTTATAAAATTAAAGCTAATAATACTCATCCAATCATTGCTTCATTAATATTAAACAGTGAACCTCCCGGGCAATACAATGTATATTCTACAATGTCTCATTATGGTAATGGCTTAGGATCTGAGTACAGCAAATTAAAAAATTATAGTGTTCAGGCCTCACTGCCTATAGGTTTGCAATATGTGTTTGCAGCAAATAATAATATTAAATTTAGTGCTGCTGCTGATTTTCAACCTTCGTTTATTATTGCAGGTAAAGGTCATTTGCTTTCTACTGATAAAAAAAATTATATCACAAATCCGGATTTATTTAGAAAATGGAATATGAATACCAATTTTTCAACGTCTGTTATATTTTCATCTAACTTATTTAACTGGCAAATTGGCCCACAAGTTCGTTATCAGCTTTTATCTACTTACTCCAACCGCTACCCGGGTAAAGAACATCTTATCAATTATGGTATACGCGTAGGTATCAGTAAAATCTCAAATTAATATACAATAAAATTTAATTGCAGATCGTTATATATAAACTATAACTTTCTGTCCTAAACCGTTGCTTCGTACCCTGCAGCGGTTTTTTTATTTTTCCAGAGAAACTTTTATTTAAACTATTTTTGAAGATGTTAGTAAGGTCTATACTATCAGTATTTTTTCTGATGATTTTATCTTGTGGCTGTTCAGAAAAAAAATCTTCAACTTCTCAACAAACCAAAAAAAATTCTACAGCTGAGAATACTTTTTTTCCTGTTACAGAATATATCCGCGGTCAGTTAAATGAAATAGATAGCCTGCCTGTAACACCATTAAAAATTGTTACCGATAATGGTATACAGGATTCAATATGGATGAAAAAAGAAAACATACGTGCATTTGCCGAACCATTTCTACATCCTGAAATTGACACATCAAATTTTAAAAATCTGTTTATTGAAAAATCATTTCTAGATCAAACCATTGATGCTTTTACCTTTTCTTACGATCCTGTCGATAAGCTGCCGGATACATTACAACTCAGAAGATGGGATGTTTATATTGATCCCAAAAACAATACTATAAAAAGAATTTATATAATAAAAGAGAGCAATAATAACGGGATCATACAAACAACTCAACTTACATGGAAATCGAACAAATGGTGTAAAATAACAACTATTACAGAGCAGCCAGGCAAACAACCAGATATTAAAGAAGAACTAATGAAATGGGATTTTAAAGAGTGATATCTGAACCATGATTTGGGTGGATTAACTGATTAAAAAGAATAATTGACTATTATATTATCATCTTCTTTAAGAAAATAAAAAAAAGGAATTTTATATCTTCTTAATATTTTAAATCTACCCAAATCATGGTTCAGATATTTTTTTTGAAATGGTAAATTTGCAGATCAATGACTTCGGAATTCTTTCAAAATATAATTAAAACGCTTCCTATTCAGCCTGGCATTTATAAATACTTTGATGAACAGAATGAAATGCTTTATGTGGGGAAAGCAAAACATCTGCGTAAAAGAATAAGTTCCTATTTCACAAAAACTTTTACCGGTTATAAAACCCACGAATTAGTCCGTCGCATACATCGTATTGAATTTACCATTGTTGATTCTGAACAGGATGCATTTTTATTGGAGAATGCCCTTATAAAACAATTTCAACCAAAATTTAATATCAATCTAAAAGATGACAAATCCTATCCATACATGGTTATTAAGAATGAGCCTTTTCCACGCGTATTTTTAACCCGTACAAAAGTTAATGATGGCTCGCAGTATTTAGGACCATTTACTTCGGTAGCGAAGGTTAGGGAGCTTTTGGATTTTATTAAACAGAATATTCAGTTACGAACCTGTAAACTTAATCTTACTGAATCAAATATTCAAAAAGGTAAATTTAAAGTTTGCCTTGAATATCATTTGGGTAATTGTAAAGGCCCCTGCGAAGGATTTCAATCATCCGAAGATTATATCCAGGGATTATCCCAATTAAAAAATTTAATGAAGGGAAATCTTTATCCGGTAATTCAGCATTTTAAACAGGAGATGCAACAAAATGTTGAAAAGTTGGAGTATGAAAAAGCAGAGTTTATTCGAAAAAAAATTGATCATTTACAAAATTATCAGGCACGATCAAGAGTGGTGAATGAGAATATTGGCAATGTTGATGTTTTCTCTATTTTAAAAGATGGCGATTGTGCATATGTAAATTACCTGTTGGTAAATAATGGTACTATCGTTATTACTAAAACAATAACACTTGAGCAAAAACTCGATGAAACACCAGTGGAGGTTTTATTATTTTCTATAGCGCAACTGAGAAGCACTTTCAACAGTGAAGCCAAAGAAATAATTGTTCCTTTTGAAATATTTTATCCCGAACCGGAAATAATAGTAACCGTTCCCAAAGCAGGTGATAAAAAGAAATTATTAGATCTGTCTGAAAAAAATGTAAACTATTTTAAAGAAGAATTGAACAGAAAAAAGATGCTGCATCTGGAAGGCAAAAGCAATACAGAAAAAAGGAACACGCTGGAACAATTGCAGAAAGACCTGCATTTGCCTGCTATCCCGAATCACATAGAATGTTTTGATAATTCCAACTTCCAGGGTAGCTATCCTGTTTCGGCTATGGTATGTTTTAAAAATGGCTTGCCTGATAAAAATAATTACCGGAGGTTTAATGTAAAAACAGTGCAGGGGATTAATGATTTTGCCACAATGAAAGAAGTTGTTTTAAGAAGATATAAAAGGCTTATTTTGGAAAACCAGCCCATTCCGGGGCTTATAATAATTGATGGAGGCAAAGGACAATTAAATGCAGCTGTTGAAAGTATTAATGAATTAGCACAGCAGGGCAAAACAACTTTAATAGGGCTCGCAAAAAACGAAGAAGAGATATTTTTTCCGGGAGATCAGCAATCTATCAAATTACCCTGGAATAGTGAGAGCCTTAAATTGATAAGACGAATAAGAGATGAAGTTCATCGCTTTGGGATAAATTTCCATCGCAACCAGCGTAGTCGCGGAACATTCGTAAATGAACTTGAGCAAATAAAAGGTATAGGAAAAGCAACTGCGGACGCGCTTTTAAAACAATTTAAATCAGTAAAAAAAATAAGAGATTTATCTGAGGATGAATTAATAAAAGCAGTTGGCAGTTCAAAAGCCAATATTATTTTAAACTACTTCTCCAATATATCTCCCATTAGTAATGTAATTCCATAAATTAGGGTACATAAAAAAGGGGGCCGGATAAATATCCAGCCCCATTTAAAATCCAATATCCTATGAAAAACCAAATTAAAGCTAATCCATAATTTCTTAACCATACTAATTAGAACAGTTACAATCCATTAATTAAAAGTTAAGATTAAAAAAATAAAAAAGGAAGCATTCCTGCTTCCCTTACAATTAACTTATGCCTGATTAGTAACTCCATAAATTTTGCTCGTAATTAAATATTCTGTCTTTGATAGTTTCACCCTCGAGCAATTGTAATATTTTATTATCTTTTAAGCCACTATATTCTGATAATAATCTATCATATGGATTATCCAATGTGCTCTTAATAATTCTTCCATAAAAAAATCTGCTTTCAAACAATTCCTCCCAACTCATTCTTGCGCCAAAATTTTTTGGGTTGTATACTTCATATTTCGCAAAAATAGGTCTCATATCAGGGTAATAAACCCAGAACAATTCTGTTTCACCAAGGTTTATGCCGGCTGAAGTAATAATATTTTTTACAGGAGCTATACCTAGTATTCTCCAAAATAACCTGGAACTTTCTTTATCAAATATTACTTCTTCCTTAATTCTGAATTTATAGAAAGAATCTAAGTTTACTTCTGCGGTAACATTTTTTGTACCTGTTACATTTCCTAAAGAATCATAAATAGGGACAGATACCGTTCCGCCGGAAATTTTTTCTGCAACCTGTGATACAGTTAATGGTGTGGTGAACCTGTCATCAACAGCATCAAACACAGTTACACCGCCATTGTCTTGTCCATCCTGTATTGCTTTAAATAATATTGAAATGAAACGTTGATTACCATTATCATCATCTGCTGCATAACGGAAAGGCAAATTCATTTTTTCCCTAATATCTATTTCTCTCCAAATTTTCTCACGATACACGGCATCGTCTTCACGTAAATGTTCGTATGCCAAAGGGTTCCGGTCTTTTACAAGGTTTCTTTCTATTGCGTCGTTTGAACGTAATGATTTTTTTACAACAGCTATAGGTAAGCTATCCACTTTAGGAGCTGCTGCAACAGCAACAACTGTATCCGTGGTTGGATTAATACTAACCTTAGTTTTTGCATTAGTAGTTTTCTTTGCAGTTGTACGTTTTTTTACAGTGCGCTTTGTTTGAGCATCACACATATTAGTAACCATTGCAAAACAACCAGCCAATAAGAAATAAACAAAAAACTTTTTCATGTGTTCAAAATTTACTTATTAATAGAGTATGAATCCAGGACCTTGAATAACTCTTACTGTTCCATCAGGACCCTGCACCTTTACATTATCAAATGTTACCGATGTTCCCGGAATACACTTAGCTAGTTGCCCACCTAAACTTGCCAAGCTACCACCATTGATTGTTGCGGTTTGTACATTGGAAAAATTTGCCCCTGCAAAATATACCGTAGCGCTTATAACACTAAATCTTGCATCAAAATCAAAATTCTCAAGATCCGCCCTGGCAAATTGTTGATTCTTAAAAACAACCGATTGTATTCTACCACCTGCGCTGGGGCCTACTTTAAAAATCGGATCAGGAATTCTTTTTACTCTGAACTCGTATGTGCTGGCCTTACCATCTGCATTTACTGTTATAGATGTTTTACCAACAGTACTTGCTCGAACTGTATATTTACCGGGCCCTCCAGCGGAAGATAATGTAATTCCGGCCCCAGGAGATACTCTAGTTTTATCCCAACCAGTCCCTGAAGAAATAGTTACCGGATTGGGAACCCCTATATAAAATACATTCATCTTATCAAGCATCACTGCTGCCCCGCCTGGTGTACCCACTGTATATTCCACATTAAAACTTTTAGATTCTTTTGTACCATCTGGTTTGGTATAAGTTACATTTACCGGTACAGTACGATTTCCTGAACCACTTGCCTGAAATTTGTATATCGCTCTGCCTTCTGCATCTAAAGATTGGCCTACCCCACCAATTGTAATTTGTGGTTGCGCTGCTTTGCTATATGCACCTACACCAGCAGTAATTTGTACTTCCTGGCCGGGCATAACATAGTTTGAACTTTGTCCTACCAATGCAGCAAACTGATCGTAAATAACTTTTACCGCCCCTATTTGGTTGTGAGCATAAGTTACTACCTGGTTCTCTGCATTTTTTACATTGTTCTGAAATTTACTAAGCATAGTTAATGCGGCAACAGTTGGTGTCATTTGAAAATAAGTCTGTGTAAAATCCTTCTGCTTTCCTCCTTCCTGGGATTTAGGAAGTGTAACATCTATCGGCAAGGTCTTTTCAAATTCTTTTCTTATTGCAGGATCTATATTAAGCATTGCCTCTCTATACTGCTTTAACTTTGCTTCTAATTTTTTTCCTGTACCCCGTGTATCAGATAAACGTGTTACGGCATCCAGGTTATCTTCTCTATAAGATTCTACTGGTTTACTAGCGATACTGTCCATTTTAAGATCTGCTTCCTTTTTTAATTCACCCTTTAGGTTTTCAAGATATGTGTTTAAATCGGCAGACAGCTTTTGTGCTTCGGCGGCTTTTGGCTGCCATATTTTTGCTTTTTCAGCAGATTCGGGTTGAGTTAATTTCGCTTCCAATGACTTATATAAGGTACCGTTGGCATTGCCGATAACATCATTTGAGTTCGTCAGGCTCTTGTCAACTACTTTAAAAGCATTAATTACCTCGGCTGATACATTTAATGCTAAGATGGCTGTTAGCACCAAATACATAATATTTATCATCTTTTGCCGGGGCTCTCTGGGTAAAGC
>JBPCQG010000349.1:0-3682 GCA_050998315.1 Chitinophagaceae bacterium | reverse complement strand
CAGCAAGACTTGTCCGTTGGCGGTCATGCGACATAGCATTCCCTAAAATTAATTTGCAATTGAGACCATTATCAATTATGACCTGATTAACATTAATAATAATAAATTGCCCCTACACTTTTTGATTAAATATAAACTTATAGATGAAAGTTAAAATACTGTTCTTGCTATTGGTCATTTTTACATTCAAATCAATTGCCTGTACTATCGTTACGGGAGTTGATGCGAAAGGGCAAACGTGGGTTATGAATAATGAAGATTTTTTTCATACTTATTCAAATTACGTTAATGTGTATCCCTCTCAAAAAAAAACCTTAGGGTATATAACGCTTACCTATGGATCACCAGAAAGTGGTATTCAAGGTGGAGCAAATGAAGCCGGAGTATTTTTTGACATTAACGCATTGCCACCTCAGGCTTATAAGCTTAGTGAAGGTAAAAAGCCTTTTACTTCCGGCTCTATGTTATTATATCTGCTCCAGTATTGTAAAACGGTTCCTGAGTTTCTTAAACTATGGGAAACTTATTACATGCCTGGAATGAATGATATACAAATTCATTTGGCTGATAAAAAAGGTAACCTTGCTATTATTACCCCTGACACAATCGTTAGCTCAAAAACGCACCTGACTTCCACTAATTTTAATGTGTGTGAAGCTGGTACTAATAAACAAGCCTGCTGGAGATATCCCATTGCAGAGAAGGTTATTGCTGAAAGTGGTGTGAGTAAAGGAAATCTTGTGAAAATTGCAAATGCCACATAACTTATCTACAGGAGAAATATGGTTTTATCTGGCTGAAGATTACAGTACGCCTTGGTATACCAATATTAATGCTTTGTTGAAAAAAGGAAAACAAAGTATTTTATTGGCAACAAAGTTTCCCAAAAATGCCAGTTTGAAACTTAATAAAATACTTGAAAATGGTGGCAATACAATCGAAATTAGGGAGTTTCTTTTAAAAGGAAAGTTTGATGATATTCAAAAGGAATCCATCCTTCGATTGTCGTTTCTTAATTACTTCTACATCGAAAAAGATTTTACTAATGCGGACTTATTATTTCCTGAATGGGAAAAATATATACATACAAATAAAAGGCTGGACAGTACAGAAGTAAAGATTACAAAGGCGCAATATTTAGCAACTACGGGCAAATATCAAGGTGCCATAAATATTTTAAATGATATTAAAGGACCCAATTGGAGAAGAGAGGAACTTTTAAGAACTTTAGAAGATAACGAAGATTATACTACAAGAATTGAATTAATCGGGTACCAAAAAGCGAAGGTTGTTTTAATTGAAGTTAAAGGAGATTATAACCTCTTTCGTTTTCTCAAAAAAACACCTAAAGGCTGGATTTTAAAAATGAAGTCTGATAGAAAGGAAATAAAATATTGCTTTTATGTAGATAGCAAAAGAGTAATTAACCCCTCGCAACCCATTATAAAAAAACAAGAAACTATAAAAGGCGATTTTGCAGAGTTTAATGTTTTAAAATTATAGAACCTAAGTTGCAAAGCATGACGCACAACAAAAGTATCTCTGCAAGCATATACTAAAATGATAAAGCACTTTATTTTCCTATCTATTTTTTTGACAGTTGGCTTGAAAAGTATTTGCCAAACAAACTCAAAAGATAGTCCAAGAGATTTTGGATTTTCTACATTTTCAATCAATGGTTCGGCAGACACAATAAACTTTATTGTTAGCGACACAGCGTTAAAACAAAGAAAACCAGTTTTCATTTTTTGTCAAGGTTCTTTACCTTATTCACTTTTCTATAAAGAAGACTCAACTCATACTTGGCAGCAATCACTTCCATTTAATTACAAAAAATATTGGAAGGACTTTTACTTTGTTGTCATCTCAAAATCAGGAATTCCAATTTTTTCAAATATAGCAGACAGCGATTATTATTATATTGACTCTGTAACAAAAAAAACACCAAAAAAGTATCTTGAAAATAACAACCTTGAAAACAGAGTTAAAGCAACAAATGATGTAATAAACTTTCTTATTAGACAGGGCTGGGTTGACAAATCTAAAATAATTATAGCAGGACATTCCGAAGGAAGTAAAGTTGTAGCCAAAGTTTGTGCATCAAATAAAAAAATCAGTCATGCTATCTTTCTTGCAGGTAACCCATACAGTCGTTTTGATCAAAACATACGGCAAGTTCAAAGAGATGTTTTACTCAATAAAAAAAGTGCAGAAGAAGGACAAACTGAAATAGATAAACTAAACGAACAAATCAAGTTTTGGTATGAACACCCAAACGATTATCCAGGCCAAGACAAAGAACCATATAAAAATTATACAAGTTTTTACGAGCCTATATTGCCATATCTTTTAAAAATAAAAATCCCTTTGTTTGTTGCATTTGGTACAGACGACATCATATCAGAAAATTGTAATTTGTTACCTTTCGAGTTTGCAAGACTTGGCAAAACAAACCTTACATTAAAATCTTATCTGGACTGCGACCACGGGTTTAAAAAAAGTGTTTATAACAAGGACAAACAGTTAGTATCAAAAGAAGAAATGTTTGACAAAGTAGCCGCAGATTTTTTTGAATGGATAAAGACAACAAAATAGAAGGCAATCAGTTTCGGCGGGACATAATAAATTAAGCTTTAGTTATTATCTTCATCATCATTTTTTCAATGGCTTCAGTTCCTGGGCTTGACTAGTAATGAATCCCCCACCTGCAGCAATACTCAAACGTTGTAAGGCATTCTTAAACTAAAAAACATCCAGACATTATGAAACAAATTATTGCGTTTAGTATTTTAATTATATTGACACTTTCTTCATTTGGACAGGACAAGAAAGACTTGGCTGTTTCTTTCAGCGCAGGAATTTTAAATAGTCCATATTATTACAAAGCTTATGCAGGCAGTTTCTTTGGCTTTGGGTTTGACTACCATATTTCAAAACGACACATACTCTCAGCAAACTATCTTGCAGGGAGACATGATTATTACGATAATATTCTTTCTAACACGACAAACTTTATTATTCTACCAAAAGGAACAAATGCTAAAGCTAGGTATAACACTTTTGCAATTGCCTATAAATATAAAATCCTAATTAATGAGGAATTCAACTTTACACCTGGAGTAGGTGCAGGGATTATGACACATTCCAGAAATTATCCCTACATGCAAGGCACATCCTTAGTTTTCAATACTTCATCTTGGTCAGACCTTGTCTTTCCAGTAACACTTGACATCAACTATAAAATATTGAAACGTTGGCAGCTTGGAGTGACCGGAGGATTTTTAATCCATCCGGACTATCCAATCTTGGCTTTACATGTGGGACCAAAGTTGTTCTATGTGCTGAAATAAAACGGCATACATAATTCAGTTGGGCGTTATGGAGGGAGGACGAATAAAACATCAGCATTTGCTCAATTAATCATTAATTCCGCCAGACATTACGCTATTGAGCAGTAGAATATCTTTTGTACTTTAGTTCTTTTAATCGGCTTCAGTTGGGGGCTGACCGAACACAGAATACCAGCCCATCGCAAAGCGGAAAAACGTTGTAGGCTATTTCTCATGACAGTAAAATTATTTATCGCACTTTTTAGTTTGGCAATCCTTACCATTTCTTGTAAGACCATAAGAATTATTGACTATTTGAAAATTCAGGATAATAAAGTTGAAACTTTCAATGG
>JBPCQG010000335.1:0-24398 GCA_050998315.1 Chitinophagaceae bacterium | reverse complement strand
AACTACTCTTCCTTGTGCTTCTCCAAACCAATATGCATCTTTTCGGATGGCGGTTTTATGTTGATTGACTTTAAAACCCAGATCCCTGTGAAATGAGCTTTCTGTAAGCGTAATAAATAACCCACCTTCACTAACATCATGTGCCGATTGAATTAGTTTATTTTTAATTAAACCCCTTATTGTTTGATGTAATTTAAATTCTTCATCCAAACTAAAATATGGTGCAGGAGAAAATTCCACTCCCAAAATTTTATGTAAATATTCTGATGAATTAATATCGCTTTTACTTTCTCCAAGCATATAAATTACATCACCCTGAGTCTTAAAATCCAAAGTCATTTTATCTTCAATATTATCCAACAATCCAACCATACCTATTGTTGGCGTAGGATAGACAGGTCCTAAAGGAGACTGATTGTAAAAGCTGACATTGCCACCTGTAACAGGAGTATCAAATTTTTTACAGGCTTCAGTCATTCCTTTGATAGCATACACAAATTGATAGAATACTTCAGGATCATAAGGATTTCCAAAGTTTAGGCAATTGGTTATTCCCAAGGGCTGTCCGCCACTACAGACAATGTTTCTGGCAGCTTCACTTACTGCAATCATACAACCAATATAAGGATCAGCAAATACATAGCGGCTGTTACAATCCGTTGTTATCGCTAGAGCTTTATTATTTTCTCTAACAAGAACAACAGCAGCATCTGACGGTTGATTCGTATTTGTATTCCCCGTACCAACCATGCTGTCATATTGATGGTATATCCATCTTTTTGAAGCAATATTAGGTAGCGAGATTAATTGCTCAGCAACGCTTTTCAAATCTTTGGGAACACTGATATTGCTTGGATCAAAAGCTTTTATGTGTTCAAAATATTTCGGTTCATTATATTTTCTTTCATACACTGGAGCACCTCCGCCTAATACCAGGCTTTCCGCAGGAAGCTCTGCCTGAGATTCTCCATCCATATAAAACCTAAGCATTTTATCGTTTGTAACTTCACCAATTTGTGAACACGGAATATCCCACTTCTCAAATATTTTAAACACTTCTTCCTCTCTTCCTTTATATATCACCAGCAACATTCTTTCCTGGCTTTCACTAAGTAATAATTCCCACGGCTTCATACCTCTTCCGTCATTTTCGGAATTTTTTTGGCGTGTGGGAACTTTGTCAAGATTGATGTTCATACCGACTTCACCTTTAGCACTTGTTTCGGCCGTAGAGCAAATAATACCGGCAGCTCCCATATCCTGCATGCCCGCCAACGCACCCGTCGCAATTATTTCAAGACAAGCTTCCAATAATTTTTTTTCCTGGAAAGGGTCACCTACCTGAACAGCCGGAAGATCTTCAATACTATTTTCGGTAATATCTGCAGAAGCAAATGCAGCACCACCCATTCCATCTTTTCCTGTAGCGCTGCCAACAATAAATACCGGATTACCAACCCCGATGGCGGTTGCGCTCACAGTTTCCCCGAGACGCACAATGCCAACACTCATTGCATTTACTAAAGGGTTGGTGTGATAGCTATCTTCAAAATATACTTCACCGCCTACAGTTGGCACACCAAAACAATTTCCATAATGCCCGATGCCATGCACAGCACCACTAACTAAATGTTGTGTTTTATTATCTTTTAGATTTCCAAAACGCAAAGAATTAAGGGCAGCAATTGGTCGTGCTCCCATTGTAAAAATATCCCGGTGAATACCTCCTACACCAGTGGCTGCACCCTGAAATGGCTCGATGGCAGATGGATGATTATGACTCTCAATTTTGAATACAACCCCGTAACCTTCTCCAATATCCATTAAACCTGCATTTTCTTCTCCTGCCTTTACCAATAGTTTAGAACCTTCTCTGTGTAAGGTTTTTAGCCATTTGATTGAATTTTTATAACTGCAATGCTCACTCCACATTACCGAGTAAGCGCTTAGCTCTGTAAAGTTGGGAATACGGCCTAATATCTTTATTATTTGAGTAAACTCTTCTGGTAGTAACCCTAATTTTTGTGCTACGTCAACGGTTATTTCCATATTAAAATAGTATCGGCAAACATACTGTGTATGCAAAGGTTATACCCTACATACAGGTGCAAATATTTTAACTAACTTCCCACACTTAAAAGAATTTTCTCTTGAGTTATTTGTTTTTTTTTATTTATTTAGGATTGTTCTGCCTGTTGCTGACAAAAATAAAGTTTATCAACAAAGCAGGTATAGATAAAGGAACAATTATAATTTTCTTTTTGATAAGAATAGTTGCGGGTATTATAAATGGATATATAAATCTTTATCATTATCAGGGCACAGACGCTGAATTTTTTCATCAGGCAGGTATTTCAGAATATCATTTGCTTTTAAATACCCCTAAAGAATATTTTACAAATATTTTTAAAAATCATCATCAAAACTCGGGGTTTTTAGATATTACAGATTCATTCTGGAATAACCTGCGCAGCGATTTAATGATAAAGCTTTTAACCTTTTTTAATATTTTAAGCAAGGGTAATTTTTTTATCAATACAATATTCTACAACTTTTTAATATTTTTTGGTTCTATATCTTTCTATAGAATATTCATCAACTTATTCCCGGATAAAAAAACATTGTTAATCCTTGTATTATTTCTTTTGCCATCATTAATATATTTTACTGCCGGGATACATAAGGATGGTTTTATTTTCCTCGGATTAGGAATCAGTTGCTATAATTTATTTTATCTAATTAAAGACGGATTCTCTCTTAAAAAAATTATATGGATATTGATGGGATTAACCATAATTTTTTTCTTAAGGAATTTTGTACTAATAACTTTACTTCCTGCAATAACTTCCTGGATTATCGCAGAAAAAAATAAAAAGTTTATTCTTCAAACTTTTGTTGTTGTTTATCTTTTTTTTATAGTATTATTTTTTAATCTCGGTTCTTTACATTCTTCATTAAACCTGCCGAAATATGTTTCCGAAAGACAAATTGCTTTTGTGCAAATAGCTAAAGACAGTAAATCTGCTATTAATATAAATCCCCTTTTTCCTGGTTTTAGGAGCTTTTTAAACAACTCACCCCAAGCGTTAAATCACACATTAATGCGCCCTTATCTTACTGAAAAATTTACCCTTCTTTATATTCCTGCTGCCATTGAAATTTTTATTTACCCGGTTTTATTTTTAATTTTTCTTTTGTTCAGATCAAGGACTAAAAAGCCTGATGCTTTTATTTATTTTGGTATCTTTTTTAGCCTTTCTATGTTTTTGATGATTGGGTACACCATCCCTATAATAGGCGCAATTGTAAGGTACAGAAGTATCTATTTCCCATTCCTTATTATTCCTATTGTTTGCTATACAAATTGGGGAAGAGTAAGAATTCTAGAATACTTTAAAAAATAATATAATATTAGCTTTTACATTATTTTTTCCCGAATATTCAAATAAATCTACAAATATCTTTTTTTGGTTTGCAATAAATGCCTTTTTTTTGCACCAAACCATTTAAATATGTCCTCATTACGCTTTAGTGCAATTAACAACTTAACTGCTAATCCTGTTACTATAAAGGTTAAAGGATCGAAGAAGATCACCCAAATATTTGGCGAGAACGTTTTTTCTTTAAAAACAGCGAGAGCATTTTTAAGTGATGAAGCTTATAAGAGTCTTGTTGGATCTATACAAACCGCAAGTAAGATAGACCGCAAAATGGGTGACCAAATTGCGGCAGGTTTAAAAGGTTGGGCAGAAAAAAAAGGAGTAACCCATTTCACTCACTGGTTTCAACCATTAACAGGTGCAACTGCCGAAAAACATGACTCTTTTTTTACAATTAAGGGTGATGGGAGCGCTCTGGAAGAATTTGACGGAGCAGCACTAATACAGCAGGAACCAGATGCATCATCTTTTCCCAGTGGTGGGCTAAGAGCTACCTTTGAAGCAAGGGGCTATACAGCATGGGACCCTTCATCGCCTCCGTTTATTATGGAAATTGGTCAAGGGCAGACATTATGTATTCCCACGATATTTGTTTCATATACCGGAGAATCTTTGGATACTAAAACTCCCTTGCTTAAAGCTCTGGTAGCATTAGATAAGGCTGCTGTTGACGTTTGCCAATATTTTGATAAGAATGTAACAGAAGTGACTGCAACCTTAGGTTGGGAACAGGAATATTTTGTGGTGGATGCAAGCCTTGCGAATGCACGGCCGGATTTAGTAATGACTGGCAGAACTGTTTTTGGACATGCTCCTGCAAAAGGACAGCAATTGGAAGATCATTATTTTGCCTCTATACCGGAACGAGTGTATGCGTTTATGAGAGACTATGAAGATGAGGCGTACAAACTTGGAATTCCATTGCGAACCCGACATAATGAAGTGGCTCCTTCACAATTTGAATGTGCTCCTATTTATGAAGAGGTAAATCTTGCCGTAGATCATAATACCTTATTAATGGATATTATGACGAGAGTTGCCAAGCGGCATAACCTTGTTGTTTTACTCCATGAAAAACCATTTGCCGGAATCAATGGAAGCGGCAAGCATAATAACTGGAGTTTAGCTACAAATACCGGAGTAAATCTGCTTGCCCCCGGAAAAACACCCAAAACAAATTTGATGTTTTTGGCATTTTTTGTAAACACCATTAAAGCTGTTCACGATTATGCAGACCTTTTAAGAGCCTCCATTGCAACCTCAGGTAATGACCATAGGTTAGGTGCCAACGAGGCACCTCCAGCCATCATTTCAATCTTTATCGGTAAGTACTTAACTGATGTTTTAAAGCAAATTGAGAGTCGTGTGGGAGCAAAGTTTGATGAACAGGATGAAGCCATGCTTAAATTAGACATCCACAAAAGCATTCCTGAATTAATGCTGGATAATACTGACAGAAACAGAACCTCTCCCTTCGCTTTTACAGGAAATAAATTTGAATTTAGGGCTGTGGGCTCTTCTGCAAATTGTGCCGGGGCGATGACAGTTTTGAATACAATTATGGCAGAAACTCTCGCTAAATTTAAAAACGATGTGGATTCAGTTATTGATAAAGGAGAAAAGAAAGAGATCGCTTTATTGCATATAATTCAAAAATATATTGTGGAAAGTAAAGACGTATTATTTGAAGGTGATGGTTACAGTGATAAATGGGAACAGGAAGCTAAAAAAAGAGGATTAGCAAATGTAAAAACAACACCATTGGCGTTGGATGCATTTGTAACTGATAAATCTAAAAAGCTTTTTGAACATAATAAAATCTATTCGCATAGCGAACTGGAAGCCCGGCATGAAATTTTACTGGAAAATTATGTAAAGAAAGTACAGATTGAAGCCAGGGTTATTGGTGACCTTGCAACAAATCATATTTTACCTGCAGCTATTAAGTATCAAAATATATTAATCCAAAATATAAAAGGATTAAAAGAAGTGGGTATATCCGGTGCTGGCTCTGCACACCAATCACAGATCGTTTCTAAGATATCAGATCACGTAAATGCAATGAGTATTAAAGTAGAGGAAATGATTGAGGCAAGAAAAGTTGCTAATGAAATAATAGATACTAGAAAAAAAGCAATTGCTTATTGCGATACTGTAAAAACCTGCTTTGATGACATCAGATACAATGTTGATAAATTAGAATTATTGGTAGATGATAAATTATGGGAGCTACCAAAATATAGAGAGTTGTTATTTTTAAGATAATATTAAAACACATCTTCTTAATCCCGCTATTGCGGGATTTCTTTTTAACATATCCTCCATAAACTTTTAGAATAATTTGCAATCTATCATAAAATAAAAAAATCATGAAAAAGATCCTTAGCATTTTTATTCTTATAAGCTTTATAACTATCAGAGTTTTTTCACAGGAACCGGTACTTTATCAAAGAGATTCAGAGTTATCTATAAAAAATGTGGATGTTAAAAATGTTCAAGCACTTGATTTATCTAAACAACAAAAAATACAACTTAAAAAATATAATAAATATTATAGTGCAAAAAAAGCGGCTATATATAATAATGCTGCTTTAACGGAACAACAGAAAAAAGTACAACTGACACAACTAAAAAATGAAGAACAAGAGAAGCTGCAAGTAATACTTACCCCCGAGCAAAAAGAAAAAATGAAACAAATGAAAAAAGGTCAGCCACGGCGTGGAGTTACCAATATGCCTAATGAAAGAACCGCAAAATAAAATAACCAAAAAATTCAATGATCCTTATTTAATAAGCCATTTTTAATGGCTTATTTTTTTTGATTGTAATGCTTCTTCATCCTGGTGCCAAGCACCTCCAGATAATGATTAATTAATAGCTTAATTTAATTTCAATTGATCTTCTTTCAAAAATAACTAAGATTTGTTTTTGGCGACAAAGTAAGTAAGGTTTCATACATCAGTTTTATAGTATCCTCAATATCATTTTTATTCAACATTTCAACTGTCGTATGCATGTATCTCAATGGAATTGAAATAAGTACCGAAGGACATCCGTCATTGGCATAAGCAAATGAATCGGTATCAGTTCCTGTACTTCGGCTTACTGTTGATAATTGTACAGGGATCTTATTTTTCTCTGCTACCTTTTGTACAAGATCAAGTAATTTATTATGCACTGCCGGTCCATACGTTAACGCCGGACCTTTACCGCAACTGCATTCTCCCTGTGTAAGTTTATTTATCATAGGGGTAGTGGAGTCATGCGTTACATCAGTTATAATGGCAATGTCCGGCTTAATTCTTCGTGCTATCATTTCTGCTCCCCTCAAGCCGATTTCTTCCTGCACGGCATTAACCACATATAAACCAAAAGGTAATTTTTTCTTATTCTGTTTTAGTAACCGTGTTACCTCAGCTATCATAAAACCACCAATACGGTTATCAAAGGCACGGCCAATAAAATTGTCATAAGCAAGTTCTGCAAAACCATCTTCATAAGTAACAACTGCCCCAACATGTACACCAAGATCTTCGACTTCTTTTTTAGTTCTTGCACCACAATCCAAAAATAAATTATCAACTTTTGGCTGTGTTTCTTTATTGTCAGCATTATTAAGTCTTGTATGTATTGCAGGCCAACCAAATACAGCTCTAACTACACCTTTTTTTCCATGAATTAATACTCTTTGTGAAGGAGCAATCTGGTGATCAACACCTCCGTTTCTTTTTAAATAAATTAAACCTTCCGGGGCAACATAATTTACGAACCAGCTTATTTCGTCTGCATGTGCTTCAATAACAACTTTAAATGTTTCTGAAGGATTTACGACACCAACGGCTGTACCATAAGCATCGGTAAAATTAGTATCAACATAATTTTTTATATACTCAAGCCATAATTTTTGCCCGCTTGTTTCAAAACCTACAGGCGATGGGTTGTTAATATAGTTGCGTAAAAATTCAAATGATGTTTCTGTTAAGATTGATTTAGCTTTTTTTGGCTTAGCCATTTTACTTTGAGGTTTAATATTATATTATTTCAGTGATCATCGAGTCAATAGAGATAGCAATTTCCGTTATAATTATTTATCGGCTAATGGCTTATTGACAAATGACTATTTACAATTTCGATGTAAAAATAACTAACAATGCCTGCAAAAGCATCATACCATCTATGTAAAAAAGATAAACAATATCTGAATTGTTTTTTTTGCTGTGCTCAATTATAATAACTGTTGCTGCAGCCGAAATTAGCATAGCCGTTAGTTGGATTCTATCATACAAATAAATAAATTGAATGATAGAAAGTAAAATAAAGATTATTAAAAGTAGATAACAAAGTGTATAAGAATTTTTTATACCCAGTTTCACCGAAAGGGTCGCAATATTTTCTTTTCTGTCAATTTCCGTATCCCTGATATCAAATAACAAGCAAAGAATAAATATGAAGATGAATCTTCTTAAAAAGACCAATTGAAAAGAAAACCCGGAAAAATTTGCTTCATCTACCGGGAACCAAACAGTAACTAACGTCCATAAAAAAGCGAGCGTAATAATTTTTAGTAATCCGAAATCTTTAATCCTTTTTTTATGCGTAAAAGGCAATAAGGGAAATGAGTATAAAACAGCGATAGCGCCAAGTATCAATAAAATAATAAAATGCTGTGGACGAAAACTGAACAGGCTATATATTATTAATGCCACACCAAATGCAACTATAATTTTATGAATACGTTTATTTTTTAAAGACCAGGCAAGCCGCATGGAATTAGCAACCGCTGTTGTTTTAAAAAGATAATGCATATTGTACTGCACTAATGTAGCGCCAAATACAAATAAATAAAACTTGAGGTTGTTGAGCCTGAGGTATAGAAGCAGATTAGTTTCTACGCACAATGCAACGGCACAAATGGAAATAAAAATACTGCCGAATAAAAAAATCTCACTGATCTTTTTAAACACAGCTACTTAATTAGAACAATAGTTTCCGAGGTAGCCGTATCACTTTTGTTTTTTGCTTTATCTTTTAATACAAACTTAAAAATGCAGGTATCATTTCTATTACATTGTGGGCCTAAAATGGGAGGATAACTTGATACATTATACCCATAAGTAATTGTAATTTCTCCTGTTTGATTTTTACTGGTTGGGAAAGAAGGTATTTTATACAATTGTTTAAATCTGCTGTTAATACATTTGGGCTCAAATTTTTCCACATACAACGAGTCCTGCAGATCTCCTTCTGCATCTGTGAAAGATAATGTGAATGTTATAATATCTCCGCTTTTAAATACTTTTTTATTAGCAGACTTGTACTTTAATTGAGGTATGGTGGTATACTTATCTTTATTACATGAAAATAAGAATAATAGCATAAAGGAAAATAAAATTGTGTTACGCATCTTTGTATTTTGAATATCAAAATTAAATATTATTCGGTGAATAGCACTTCTGAAATATCAGATTGGGAAAATAAGATCTTTGATGCCTCCTTCTACAATTTTGATAGAATGGCTCTGGACCTTTTTCATTTTCAATATCAACATAACATTATATATAGTCAATATGTAAATTCGATTCATCTTGATCCTGAAAAGGTTGATTCTATTACAAAAATTCCTTTTTTACCCATTCAGCTTTTTAAGACCAATGCTATAAAAACAACAGAATTCATACCTGAAATTATTTTTGAAAGCAGTGGAACAACACAAAATGGTATTAGCCATCATTATGTTAAAAATTTAGAATTATACACAAAATGTTTTACCAAATGTTTTGAACTTTTTTACGGTCCCGAAAATGAATGGTGTATTCTGGCACTGTTACCTTCCTATATGGAAAGAAAAAACTCTTCTTTAATAACTATGACAGAAGAATTAATAAAACGCAGTGGTCATTCTTTAAGCGGTTTCTATTTAAATGATCATGAAAAACTATACCATACCTTATTGCATAATGAAATTTTGCAACAACCCACTTTGCTATTGGGGGTAACATTTGCTTTGCTTGATTTTACAGAAAATTATACTATGCATTTAAGCAACACAGTAATAATGGAATCAGGAGGTATGAAAGGTAGACGGGAGGAAGTTACGAGGGAAGAATTACATAAAAATCTTATAAAAAAATTGGGCGTTTCGCAAATACATTCTGAATATGGAATGACCGAACTTTTGTCACAATCATATTCACGAGGTAAGGGAATATTTAAATGCCCGCCATGGATGAAGGTTTTAATTAGAAGCGAAGATGATCCTTTCTCCATACAAACATCAATATTAACTACAAAAAAAACAGAAACAGGCATTATAAATATTATTGATCTGGCAAACATTTATTCCTGCGCTTTTATTGCTACTGACGATATTGGAAAATTATATCACAATGGTTGTTTTGAAGTTTCAGGGAGATGCGATAATTCTGATATACGAGGATGTACACTCTTGTTGAGTTAATATATTCATAAGGCATAATATTTGCAAGATGTACAGGAGATATTATTTAATCACTAAAAAAACATTAAAAATGAAAAAATTATTATTATTTGTTATGCTAATCTTTACAATCGGTTTCGGTATTAATGCCCAGGACAGTAAGGATAAATTAAAAAAGACCGAAACCGTTCCTCAAAAAGTGCATAACACCTTTAGCAAACATAAAAAGCATAAAGGTTATAAAACAAAACACAAGCATAATGGTGTAACCAAAAAGCGTAAAGTAGATTATAAAAATGGTGACGTAAAAAATAAAACAAATAAATAAATTTTAAACATTGTTATCAGAAGCCTTCCCGAAATTTAGGAGGGCTTTTTTATTTTAGAAACCTTAGTGATAAGTTTATAAAAGATTAATTTACGAAACCACTGATAAGCAATTACTCACGCCTGGAGTGATTAAGTAAAACAGGAATAGATTTAATATATTTAAACTTTTTACAGTTCTCTTTTAAAGAATAGAATATGGGAATATTTGATAAGCTCTTAGGCAAAAAGCAACAAAAGGATACTTTAGATGAAGGTTTGCAAAAAACCAAAACCGGCTTTTTTGATAAGATAACAAAAGCAATAGCAGGAAAAAGCACTGTTGATGAAGAAGTGCTGGATAATTTAGAAGATGCTTTGGTTAGTGCAGATGTAGGAATTGATACAACTGTTAAAATAATTGATAAAATAGGAGCAAGAGTTGCCCGTGATAAGTATATAAACACTGCAGAATTAAATTCTATTTTAAAGGAAGAAATTCAGTCGCTATTAGTTGATTCTCCTGGTGATACTTCATATGAAAATTACGAATTGCCATCCGGTCATAAACCACATATAATTTTAGTAGTTGGAGTTAATGGCGTTGGAAAAACTACCACAATCGGCAAACTGGCTCATAATTTTTCACAGGCCGGCAAATCTGTTTTATTAGGTGCTGCAGATACCTTTCGTGCCGCAGCAGTTGACCAGTTAACTATCTGGAGTGAGAGAGCAAAGGTGCCTATTGTAAAACATGGAATGGGCGCCGATCCAAGCGCTGTGGCTTTTGATGCAGTACAAAGTGGTATTGCTAAAAATGTTGATATTATATTAATTGATACGGCAGGTCGTTTACATAATAAAGCACACCTGATGGATGAGCTTAGTAAAATAAAAAGATCAATTGAAAAGGTACAGATCGGTGCACCTCACGAAGTGATGCTGGTTTTAGATGGAAGTACCGGCCAAAATGCTTTGGAGCAGGCTAAGCATTTTACTGCTGCAACAGAAGTTACAGCAATTGCGATAACTAAGTTAGATGGTACAGCAAAAGGCGGAGTGGTATTAGCTATTGCTGATCAATTTAATATACCTGTTAAGTTTATTGGTGTGGGTGAAAAGGTATCTGATCTTTTAATATTTAATAAAAAAGAATTTGTAGATACATTGTTTGATCTGGCGAAATGATGCTTGTTTATTGTTGAATGCGTTTATTCTCTTCCTCCAAACCCGTTTTATGTAGCCTTGCTTTTACCTGAATGTTTCCAAAACGATAAGTAAAATTTATTCTTAATTGCGTACTCTCACCTCGTGCGCTTACATCTAAATAAGCGCCGCCAAAATCACTAATACCTCTGAATTTTTGAGATTTAAAAATATCTGTGTAGCTGATCTTGATATTTCCTTTTTTCTTAAATAAAGATTTTTGTAATCCTGCGTCTACATTATAAATAGCATCTGTTTTAAAACTTCCGCCCCAAATATTTGGGGAATTGTAAAATCCAGAAAGCTCAAAGGTTAAGCCTTCAGTTATGGTAAAAGTTTGCTGTGCAAAAAAGGTATAAGCAAATACGCTAACATCAAGTATTTTATTCGCCCCAAAATCTGCTTTATACAATGAGCGATATCCGTTGACTGTAAAAAAGGCTTTCCACCACTTGTTTACATCAAAAGGTGCTGAGAAATTTATATTAAAAATATTCTGGCTTGCAAGATTTTTTACAGTTCTAAAGATTCGGTTTTTCTCAGTAGTATCAATTATGTTGGTGAAATAGTCTTTAATATGGCTATAGCTAAGTGTAGTATTAAACCGGGAATTATAAGTATGTGTTAATTCAAAAATGTTTGTGTATTGAGGTTGTAAAAATGCATTTCCTTTTTGATAAGTTAATTCATCTATTCTATCCTCAAATGGGTTCAAGTCTGCATAGTTTGGTCGGTCTATTCTTCTGCTATAACTAAGGTTAAAAGAATTTTTTTCATTAGCCGAATAAGTTAAGGCGCCACTGGGGAAAAAGTCTGCATAATTTCTTTTTACATTATTATCAGGTTGCGGTTGCAAACTAATAAGGTCTCCCTCACTGATAGCATTTTCCATTCTTACGCCGGCTCTCATGCTCCATTTTTCCCCAAACGGTCTTGTAAAATTAATATAACCTGCATTTATGTTTTCATTAAAATTAAATTTATTGCTGCGTACACTATCCATAACATTCATTCCGGATATCACATTAAAAAAATCAAAGATGTTCCTGGTTTTTACATTTGAATATTTTGCACCAAAGCCAAATTTGCCTTTGCTTAATGGTGTTTCGTAATCTATTTTAAAAGTTTCTATATTAATATCAGTTGGGGTACTGTTTCTGAAGATCTTTTCTTCTAATAGTACACCCGAAGGGGTTCTGTAAAAATTGGGCTGTAAGCTATTGGCTTTACTCCTGAACCTTCCTATGTCTCCGTCAATCAATAATTCTGTTCCTTTGCTGTTTGCATAGCGATAGTTTATATTATAATTTAGATTGGATCTTTCAACATTTTGCTCTCCGCTTGAAAATAATATTTTTTGTGGCGATGCAAAACCATTTTTCATGATCAAAGCATAGCCGTCTCTATTTGAGTAAGTAACAGTATTAAAATTCCCATTCACAATAAATCCAATTGTGTTTTTAGGATTGATAAAAAAATCCATACCTGTTTTAAAATTATGTATATGTGGATCAGTATAATTTATTGTATGCTGATCATAAATAGTATCATTCTGTATCCTATATAGATTAAAATTTTGCCTTCTCATTCCAAAACCATTACTGTAATTACCAAACGCATTTATTGTTTTATTTCTATGATTAATATTAAAGGAACTATTTGCTTTCTTGCTATGAGCAAAAGCCATTCCTGCACTAATATTAACATTGGTCCCAAAATTCTTAATCTTTTTTAAACGAAGATTAATAATTCCTGCATTGCCTGATGCATCATATTTTGCCGAAGGATTGCTTATCATTTCAATGGCCTCAAGGTCAGCAGAATTTATTGAACGCAAATATTCTGAAAGGTCCTTTCCGCCAATTTGAGAAAGTTTACCATCGATATAAATACGAACTCCATTTTTTCCTTTTAAAGAAATATTATCATCATTGTCAATGGTTACTCCTGGTGATTTTTGCAATAGTTCAAAAGCATTGCTACCGGTTGCATTTATACTTGCCTCTACATTAAAAATTGTTTTATCTGCTGTTACTTCTATTATGGGTTTTTTTGATTCAACATTTACTGCAGTTAACATGGTGTGATCCGTTGATAGTATAATGGGCGTTAAAAAATAAGATTGAGTTTCCTTTAATTCAAAATTTCTAGAACCGCCATTTTTGTATCCGACTGATGTTACAGTTAGAAAATATTTCCCCGGTTTTAATTCCTGCATTTCAAATTCACCACTGCCGGATGTGATAACCACAATATTTAAACTGCTATCTTCTAAAGTAAATAGAGCTACACTTGCTGATGGGGTAGGAATGCCCTTAACGTCAACTATTTTTCCTGAAATAGATGCCGAATTATTCTGACCAATACATTTAAATGATAACAGAAAAATGATAGTTAAAGAAGTCAGCAATACTTTCATTCTAAATTTTTCATAGGTCAATTTTTAAAAATATGCAAAAATTATAAAAAGGAAATAAATATGTACAAAGGTATTAAATCACTCCTTATTAGACTGCAATTTTAGCAATTTCGATGCTTGTATGTACATACCTTTACCCCCATTACAATGAAAACAAAAACTTTACATAGAGACAAGGTTAATATTATAACACTAGGATGTAGTAAAAACCTGGTTGATAGCGAAGTGCTTAGCGGGCAATTAACTGCGAACGCTTATAATGTTGTACATGAAAACAAAAAAAGGGACCACAATATTGTAATTGTAAATACTTGTGGATTCATTGATAAAGCAAAGGAGGAAAGTGTAAATACTATTTTACAACAGGTTGAATTGAAGCGCCGGGGTAAGTTAGATAAAGTTTATGTAACCGGTTGCTTAAGTGAACGCTATAAAAAAAATCTTGAAGAAGAAATACCTGATGTAGATGCTTATTTTGGCACGATGGAGTTGCCTTTTCTTCTTAAAAAATTTGATGTTGATTTTAAATCAGAATTAGTTGGAGAAAGGTTATTGAGCACGCCAAACCACTATGCCTATCTTAAAATAAGTGAAGGTTGTAACAGAACCTGTTCGTTTTGTGCTATACCATTAATGCGGGGGCAACATGTAAGCCGAACAATTGAATCGCTGGTTGAGGAAGCAAAAAAATTAGTGCAGAGGGGTGTTAAAGAAATTATGGTTATTGCGCAGGAGCTTACTTATTATGGGTTGGATATTTATAAGAAAAGAGAACTCCCAAAATTATTACATGCATTGGCTGGTATTCCCGGTTTGGAGTGGATACGCTTACACTATGCTTATCCTTCTAAATTTCCAATGGAAATAATTGATGTAATGAGGGAACGGGAAAATATCTGCAACTATCTTGATATGCCTTTGCAGCATGCCAGCAACAGCATGCTTAAAGCAATGAAACGGCAGATTACCAGGCAAGAAATGGAAGATACTATTAGTGAGATAAAAAATAAGATACCAGGAATTTGTTTACGCACAACATTGATAACGGGGTTCCCTGGAGAAACGGAAGATGATGTGGAGGAATTAAAATCATTTCTAACAAAAATTCAATTCGATAGGGTAGGCATTTTTACCTATTCGCATGAAGAAGGAACCTCCGCATTTAATTTGCCAGATGATGTTCCCGAAGATGAAAAGCAAAGAAGAGCAGAGGATATAATGGAAGTGCAGCAGGAAATCAGTTATAAGAAAAATATAGAAAAAGTAAATAAAATATTCAAAGTTATAGTAGATAAAAAAGAAGCTGGCAAGTATCTGGGGCGTACAGAATTTGATAGTGTGGAAGTGGATAATGAAGTGATTATTAATAGCTATAAAAAATTAATTATCGGCGATTTTGTAAATGTAAAGATAACCAATGCTTATGATTATGATCTGGAAGGTGAAGTTGTCTGAACCATGATTTGGGAGATAAAAAGAGTATAAGACCATCTGAACCATGAAAGGAGATCTGAAGATTATTAGAAAAAGAAAGAATAAGAGGATAATCTTGAGAATAAATAATTTTAGGCTATTTAATCAATAAAATCTACCCCAAACATGGTTCAGACGAAGGCAGAATTTATTCCTTACCAACAAACCGGATATTTTTCCAAAATAATAACTGATTACCTATCTCAAAATAATTCACTCAAAAACTTTTATCAGCATCAACCTGATTTGCAAGGGATAAAAGATGCGATTGCCGCAAGAAAAAATTTCAGCACAAACAGGAAATTATTGGTTGAGCAAGTAGGGGAGCAATATCTTTCTGTTGAGACTTCCGAAAAAGTAATGCATAATATCAATGCATTAAATGATGAAAATACTTTTACCATTTGCACCGCACACCAGCCCAATATTTTTACGGGTCATCTTTATTTTATATACAAGATAATTCATACAATAAAATTAGCCGATACCCTTAATCGCGATCTGCATGAAAACAAATTTGTACCCGTATTTTATGTTGGTAGTGAAGATGCCGACCTGGAAGAATTAGGAGAAGTTTTCATAAATGGGGAGAAGTATAAATGGGACACAAAACAAAACGGCGCTGTTGGCAGAATGCGGGTGGATGATGAATTATTGAAAATTCTAAAAAAAATAAATGGTCAACTTGCAGTAGAACCTTTCGGAAAAGAAGTAATTGAACTGGTAAAGGAATATTATGTAAAAGGCAGAACCATTCAGGATGCCTCTTTTGCTTTAGTAAATAAATTATTTGGTGACTATGGCTTAATTGTTTTGTTGCCTGATAATACCGGCTATAAAAAAGAGATGCTCCAGCTTTTTGAAGATGATATTTTTTCTAACACTCCATCTGAGATAGTAAATATCACCTCGGAAAAATTATCCGGGCACTATAAGGTCCAGGCTCACCCAAGAGTGATAAACCTTTTTTATTTAAAAGATAATATTCGCAACAGAATTGTACAGCAAAAAGAAATCTATAAAATACAGGATACCGGCATACAATTTACAAATGAAGAATTGAGGAATGAATTATTGCACTATCCTGAAAGATTTAGTCCGAATGTTATTTTGAGAGCATTATACCAGGAAACAATTTTACCTAATCTCGTATTTGTTGGGGGCGGTGGTGAGCTTGCTTACTGGCTTGAGTTAAAAGATATGTTTCAGCATTATAATATTCCTTATCCGCTTTTAATCTTAAGAAATTCTTTTTTATTGATCAATGAGAAAACAAGTTCTCTTATTCAAAAACTCTCGCTTACTTCAGATGATCTCTTTAAATCTGAAGATGAAGTAATAAAGCATATTGTTAGAAAAAATACTTCACACCAACTAAGCCTGGAAAAGGAAAAGCAACAAATCAGATCATTGTATGTGGATATTAAATCCTCTGTAAAAGAAGTTGATACAACCCTTGTGAAACATGTGGATGCTTTACAGACAAAGCTTTTAAAAACTCTTGATAAATTAGAGATTAAACTCCTACGGGCAGAAAAAGGAAGATTCGAATCACAGCAAAAACAGGTAAAAAAGATCAGATCAAATTTATTTCCCAATAATGGTCTGCAGGAAAGAGTTGAAAATTTTATGCCCTTCTATGCAAAATGGGGTAAAGAATTTATCAATATTATTTACGATAACTCCTTAACCTTTGAACAGGAGTTTTGTATAATTAAGGAAGGGTAACAAAATTCCGTCTTTGCGAGGAGGAGGCACAACGACGAAGCAATCTTATAATTATTTTATACGTAAAAAAGAAGTATCATTTCTTGGTGCCAATAAGCGGAATGAATAATATAAGATTGCTTCGTCGTACCTCCTCGCAAAGACGATGAATACTCTTTACTTATCAAAGCCATTTAGCCAATTACCTTTTAATTTTTTAATCTTCCCCATTACATCTTCCTGCATATCTTTTTTAAACAGCAATAATCTTTCAGACAAAGTTTCATCCCATGTGGCTAATATTTCAACTGCCAATATACCTGCGTTCTTTGCAGCATCTAGCGCTACAGTGGCTACAGGCACGCCGTTTGGCATTTGTAAAATTGACAGTACGGAATCCCATCCATCAATGGAATTCGAAGACTTTATAGGAACACCTATAACAGGTAAAGTTGTAAGCGATGCTATCATGCCGGGTAAGTGTGCAGCGCCACCGGCACCTGCAATAATAACTTTTAATCCTCTTTCCTTTGCGGTGGTTGCATAATCAACCATGCGCAATGGTGTTCGATGCGCTGAAACAATTGTAACCTCAAATTTCACATCAAATTTTTCTAGAATTTTTGCCGCATCTTCCATCACTTTAAGGTCGCTATCACTCCCCATAATAATGCCAACTGAATAAGTTTGTAGTTCGGGGTTTGTAGTTTGTAGTTGGGGCATGCTTACTATGTAAATTAAATTATTCGTTTTTTCAATGGATTCTGTTTACCCATAAACACACTATAAACAACTATTGTTTTACTAAACACTTCATAAATAATTGTGTAAGGAAAACGATTTAAAATTCCCGTTCTTACGGGTTTATTATAATAAGAATGAGTTTTAGGATTGCGAAGCAATAAATTATAAAATTTTTCCAATTCATTTAAAAATTCTAATCCTAATCCTTCTCTTTGTAATTCATACCAATCGTATGCTTCTATTGTTTCTATCGTAGCTAAAAGGCGAATTTCAATTTCATATTGCATGCCGCTTTTCTTTATCAATTGCCATCTGTTTTACTTCATTCCAGCTGTATGATTTGCCTTCACCATTAATATATTTTTTACGCTCTTGCAGTATTAAATTTTTCCTTTGCGTTTCTGCATCAATTTCGTTTTCAAAAAGTGTATAGATTGCTTCAACTTTTTTATCTTCTATAATATCAATAAACTGGTGTAGCTTTTTACGGATATCTGCTATTGCCATAATTATTATTTTAAACAAAATTACTTTTACTTTTTTTAAACCACAACCCCCAGCTATAATTTTCTCACTAAATCACCTCTCAGTCTCAGCAATTCAGTTTCAGCAACTTTGGTATCATATCTTGCAGCAATCAATCTATTATAGGCGTCTTCGAGGCTTTTTTGTGCTTCTCTCAACTCTAAAAATGTTGTTACCCCTTGCTTATATCTTTCATAAGCGATAAATACATTTTCTTTTGCAAGAACAATATTCGAATCTTCAAGCGAGAGTTGTTTCTTCTGCAATTCATAAGTTCTAAATGTGTTTTCAACATTAGTAACTAACAATGATGTTTGATTTTCTAAAGTCAGTCTTCTAAAGTCAATATCTGCCTGTGCCTGCCTTATGTTTCTTTTAGCGACATAATTATTGAATATTGGAATATTAGCGGAGAGCCCATAATTAAATCCCTTATTAAGGTTATACAGAGGGCTGAAAGGATTTATCACTGTATTATTATTTGTCTTGCTGAAATTATAAGCAGAGTTAAAAGAAACTGATGGAAACCTTTCTGCACGCCTTTCTTTTAAAGTGAAATTGGCAATGTCTATATTTTTTCTCGTAAGAAGTAATGAGGGACTTGAATCCGCAATATTTAATTTTATTGCATCCAGCCTAAGTGTGGTGTCAATAGGGATTGAATCGAGAACTTCATAGTTGATACCCTTTTCTACAGCCATTAATCTGTTAAGATCTCCCTTCAATTGAACAATTAATGTTTCCTGTCTTAACTGCGTGGCAATTTGCGCATTCAAATCCAATTTTGCCTGCAATACATCAGGTTTTATTCCTAATCCAACTTCTAATTTTATTTCTGCCAGTCTCAATCGCTCCCTGTTCAATTCCATCTGTTCGAGTACAGCTTTTAATTGCTGCTTTTGCCTTACGACGTTGTAGTAGGTTTTTAATACCTCAGCAACTATATCTATAATTTGATTTTTAATGATAAGATCTCCAAGTGACAAATATTCTCTAAGCTTATCACGTGTTGCAAACATTTTAAGTCCATCAAACAAAACCCAGTTTAAAGCTATTGATGCATTAAAATTTCTTGATTTTATACCATTTGCTTCACGGTCGCTGCCATCGGCAAGCTTTTGTTGTTGATTATTATTGTTGTAGATCAAACCGCCATTTCCATTAAGCCTGGGCAAAAATGCGGCATTCGCATAGGAATGATCTATTGCAGATATTATAGAATCATTTCTTGAAAGCCTTATTTCATAATTATTTTGTAATGCAGTTGCAATAGCCTCGTCAGGCGTTAATAATTCCTGAGCTTGTGAAGTATTACCGAAAAAAATCAAACAATAAAGAAAAAAATATCTCAACAATTTCATTTTAATAATTAATATATTATTAACCTAGTTTTTATTCTTTCCAACATTCATCTATGTACTCTATTTATTAAAAAACTTTTTTCAATCTTCGATTTTATCTTCTTCATTTCCTCCCCCTTCGTGGAGATAGAGGGGGGCTGTTAATTTAATACATGGTGTGGAGTTACATCAAGCTCATCTAACTCACTGCGTTTTTTGTTACTTGACATGTAAGAATACATAGCAGGTATTACAAACAAAGTAAGTACAAGCGAAAACATAATACCACTAACAATTACAATACCTAAAGGTACCCGGCTGGTTGCCGCTGCACCAAGTGATAATGCAATAGGCAATGCGCCTAAGCTCATTGCTAAACTCGTCATAAGTATGGGGCGTAAACGCTGGCTGGAGGCATAGATTGCCGCTTCCATCTTACCCATACCTTTTAACCGGTTCTGGTTTGCAAATTCCACAATTAAAATTCCATTTTTAGTTACAAGACCAATAAGCATTATCATTCCTATCTGTGAAAAAATATTAAGAGTGTGTCCAAAAACCCAAAGTGATAAAAGAGCTCCAGCAATTGCCAGTGGTACGGTTATCATAATAATAAAAGGATCAATAAAACTTTCAAATTGAGCAGCGAGCACTAAAAAGATAAGACCCAATGCAAGAAATAATGCGAAAGATGTATTGCTGGAACTTTCTTTAAAATCGCGGCTGCTTCCGGAAAGCGCAGTAGCAAAAGTTGGATCCAATAATTTTTTTGCTATTCCTTCCATGGCTGCAATTCCATCCCCAATGGCTTTGCCGGGAGCAAGACCTGAAGAAATTGTTGCAGCTTTATAGCGGTTAAAGTGATAAATGGTAGCAGGGCTTGTGGCTTCCTCAAAAGTAACAAGGTTATCCAGACTAATCATTTGCCCTGTGGAGTTGCGAACATAAAGACCTTTAAGATCATTGGGATCATCACGGTTGCCACGATCAACCTGCCCCATTACCTGGTATTGCTTTCCTTCCTTTGTAAAATATCCAAGACGACGGTTACTAAGTGCCAGTTGTAATGTTTGTGATACATCCTGAACACTCACGCCCAATTCACTTGCTTTTAATCTATCTACATTAATGCGCAGCTCAGGTTTATTAAATTTAAGATCAGCATCAACCCCCTGGAAAACAGGGTTTTTATTTGCTTCTTCTAAAAACTTTGGAAGTATCGCGGTTAATTTATTAAAATCATTATTCTGAATTACAAATTGAACCGGTTGCCCACCACGACGGTTTACCGAAATGGTTTGCTCTTCAATGGCGAAAGCTCTTCCTTCATTATACTTTGAAAGATTACGGTTCACCATTTCCACGATTTCTTTTTGAGAGCGATCTCTGTCCTGCGGATCGACTAAAGTAACACGAACCATTCCGGAATTGGTTGCCCCACTTATAAAACTCGGGGCAGTTATTGATAATACTGTCTTTTTTTCCGGAACTGAATCAAGCATAAAATTACTTACTCTGTCAACATATTTATCCATATAATCATAAGCAGTCCCTTCAGCAGCACTTAATTGCAAACGAAACTGGCTTCTGTCTTCCATAGGCGCCAGTTCAGAAGGAATTCCTTTTCCTATAAAATAAATTATCAATCCGCAGGCAGCAACAATAACAAATGCCATCCATCGCAGCTTCATAAACCGTGTCAATAAATTTGTATAACCATTTTCCATTCCACGAAAAAAAGGTTCTGTTTTATTATAGAACCATGAATGTTTATGAACATCTTTTCTGGAAAGCTTTACGTTTAATACTGGCGTTAATGTTAATGATACAAATGCTGATATTAAAACAGCGCCGGCAACAACAATTCCAAATTCCCGAAAGAGTCGACCTACAAAGCCTTCAAGAAAAACAATGGGAAGAAATACAAAAGCCAGTGTAATAGAAGTTGCAATAACCGCAAAGTAAATTTCTTTTGAACCTTCTTTAGCTGCCTGCCACTTACCCATTCCTGCCTCCATTCGTTTATAAATATTTTCAGTAACCACAATGCCATCATCCACAACAAGCCCGGTTGCCAAAACAATAGCCAGTAGTGTTAATACATTTATGGTAAATCCGCAGATATACATTATAAAAAAAGCACCAATAAGAGAAACGGGGATATCAATTAAAGGGCGGATAGCAATTATCCAATCCCTAAAAAATAAAAAGATAATGAGTATAACTAAACCAAGAGAAATCAATAATGTTTCCTCCACCTCTGATATTGACCTTTTAATAAACCTAGTTTGATCCAGGGCAATATCAAGCTTTACATCAGCAGGCATTTCTTTTTTAATTTCTTCAAAGCGTTTATAAAACTCGTTGGATATGGAAACATAATTTGAGCCCGGCTGCGGAATAATAGCAAGCGCTATCATAGGAATACCACTTTCTCTTAATTGAGATTCCTCATTCTCAGGACCAAGCACAGCCTCGCCTATATCGCTGAGGCGCACATTTGATTCATTTTCATTTTTAATGGTAAGGTTATTAAATTCTTCCTCGGTATTTAAACGACCAAATGTTCGTACTGACAGCTCAGTGGCATTGCCTGAAATTTTTCCGGCAGGTAATTCTACATTTTCACGAAGCAAAGCATTTTGTACATCAGAGGGAGTTAACGAATAAGAAGTAAGTTTTTCAGGCTTGAACCAGATACGCATTGCATATCGTTTTTCCCCCCAGATTTGTATACCACTAACTCCCGGTATTGTCTGCAATCTTTCTAACAATACATTATTCGCCCACTCAGTAACCTGTAATTGATTACGGGTATCACTCTGTACCGTCATTGAAAGAATAGCATCAGAGCTTGCATCGGCTTTTGATACAACAGGAGGCGCTTCAAGATCAGTTGGTAAAGACCGGGTTGCCTGCGAAACTTTATCCCTTACATCATTTGCCGCAGCTTCAAGATCTATACTCAGATCAAATTCTACATTTATGTTACTGGAACCCGCATTACTTGAAGAAGTAATATTTTTTATACCCGCAATACCATTGATCGCTTTTTCAAGCGGCTCAGTGATCTGTGTTTCGATAATATCAGGATTGGCACCACCGTAAGAAGTACGAACATTAATATTAGGCGGATCAATAGCAGGATAATCTCTAACCCCAAGATATTTAAAACCAATGGCTCCAAATAAAACTATAATAAGGTTAAGCACAATTGCCAATACTGGCCTTCGTAAACTTAATTCAGAGATGTTCATTCTGCACTTACTGTTTAAAATTATTTACTGATTGCACAGGCTTGATAGTATTATTTATTGTCACTTTTGAATTTGGCTTCACACTCATCAAGCCTGTGGTAATAATGGTATCGCCGGCATTTATGCCCGAAAGTATTTGCACATTAGAGGAATCTCTTACCCCAGTTGTTACATCAGTAAATGTGGTTATTCCATTTTTATAAACTACCAGTTTTTTTCCTCTTGCCTGTGGAATAATTGCCTGTGTTGGAACCATTAGCGCTGTATAGTCCGGTGCAAAATCAATTATCACATTTGCAAAAGCGCCCGGTATGAGTACCGGATCATTTCCAACAACAGTTGACCTTACATTGAGGCTGCGGGAATTTTCAGTAATGCCCGATTCAGTTGCTAAAATTTTAGCAGCATGCCTTACATCCGAACCGGCTACAGTAAAAAATACCATTGTTCCGGGTTTGGCTTCGCTGATATATTTTTCAGGTATTGTAAAATCCAGTCGTAGGTCACTGGTTTTTCTTATAACAGTAATTATTGTTTGTGGTGTAACGTATGCACCGACGCTAATTTCTTTTAATCCAAGCTTACCGTAAAATGGTGAACGAACTACTGTTCTGGCAATATTTGTTCTTATTATTTCAATATCTGCACGAATATTATTTGAATTTAAAACAGCCAGGTCGTAATCCTGGCGGCTAATACCCTGTATATTTAGCAATTGAGAAAGACGATTAGAGGTTTGATTGGCTATATTGAGTTGCGCCTGTAATTTTTTTAATTGCGCCTGTAAGTCAGCATCATAAAGCTTAGCTATCACCGAACCTTTAGCAACATAAGCTCCCTCACGTACATTCAGCATAGTAAGTCTTCCTGAAACTTCAGGATGTATCTCTGTTGTTTCAGATGCTATCAGAGTTCCGGGCACTCCAATGCTTTCGGTTATTTTTTGAGGGGTTGCAATAATAACATCAACTTTTTGAGGCGGTTGCTGCCTGCCACCTCCGGGCTGATTTGTTTGAGAATTTTTTTTCTCCTCCGATTTGCTTTTGCAGGAAATTATGCTACCTAAAATTATACTGATCAAGATAATATTCCGGAACGTCAGTTTCATTAATTATGTTTAAAAAATACACAGAAGGTTATTAACAAAAAGAGGATAGGTTATAAATAGCGTGCAATTTAAAGATTTTTAATTGCCTGTTACCTTAAGCATTTGTTTTATTTTATGAGCGGCATCTATAAGTTCCTGGCGCTCTTCACAAAGAATGGTAACAGGTCCCATTTTTCTTCCTGGTTTAGAGTGGTCTTTACCATAGATATGAACAAAAACATTATCCATTCGCAAAACATTTTCCAAACCTTGGTAGTTGGCAGTGCCAATATTTCCCTCACCTAAAATGTTTACGATTGCCGCGGGCAAAATGTGTTTAGTATTTCCAAGGGGATATCCCAGCATTATTCTCCAAAGCATATCCAACTGTGATGAATAATTTGCTTCTCTGGTATGATGCCCGCTGTTGTGTCCACGTGGAGCAGTTTCGTTTACCA
>JBPCQG010000327.1:0-7785 GCA_050998315.1 Chitinophagaceae bacterium | reverse complement strand
TTTTGTAGGATCCGCAGCTAATGTATAATGATTCAATTTGATCAATTGATTTTCTATTTCAGTAGTTTCTTTGGTTTGCTGCAGCAGGTCCATGGTTTCTTTTGTATAGTCACTTACGGTAGTATATAAATGCCTAAAATCAAATGGCAACACATCAGCATTAGCCATTCTCAAAGCCGCCCTGCCAGCTGTTTGCGATAAAACGACTCCGTAATAAAATCCCGGATCTTTAAAACGCACATAGTTGTCGTAAGAATCATAAATGGAATGATACTCACCACCTGAGTTTTCTCCGCCATATCCAAGATCAAGAGAGGGAATACCAAGGTGTTGCAGAAAAGGAGAGAAGTCAGAGCCTGAGCCCAATGCATCTAACCGGAGGGTATTTTTATTCAGGGCTTCTTTCTTTGCTTTCAGCGTAGAAGCATTTATGATTGCTTCGGATTTTTGCCTCTCATAAACACTCACTTTGGTTTGCGGGTCAGTAACATCTTTTGCCACCTCATCCATCAAAGACGTTAAAGCATGCGATCCTCCTGCTCCCAGAAAGCCACGTCCGCTTCCATCAGAGTTGATATAGACAACTGCTTTTTTTTGCAATTCATCACCATGCAACTCAGCCCATTCGGTTGAACCTATTAAGCTTGGCTCTTCGCCATCCCATGAACAATAGACTAAAGTTCTTTTTGGTCTCCAACCGGTTTTCACTAAAGCACCGATAGATTTAGCTTCTTCCATCATTGCAGCCAGTCCACTAACAGGATCACTGGCGCCATTTACCCACGCATCATGATGATTGCCACGTATCACCCATTCATCAGGATATTGCGAGCCTTTCATCATCGCAATCACATTATAGCAAGGAACAATCTTCCAATCAAATGCTAATTTCAAATGCACTTTGGTTTTACCTGGTCCAATATGATAAGTAATGGGTAGGCCACCACGCCAATCAGCAGGAGCTACCGGACCTTCCAGCGCCTCCAGCAAAGGTTTCGCATCATGATAACTGATTGGTAAAACAGGAATCTTAATAAGGTTGGGAGCCTGTAAACGATCAAGCCTTTTTGCATCTTCAGTTGCACCAATACCCGGCGTTAAAGGATCTCCGGGATAAATAACCATATCCATAACGGAACCTCTTTGAACTCCATATTCATTTTTATAAGCGCCTTTGGGGTAAACATCTCCCTGTACATATCCGTCATCTTTAGGATCAGAATAAATGATACAGCCGATTGCACCATGCTCCTGTGCAACTTTTGGTTTTATACCCCTCCAGCTATGTCCATATTTTGCTATTGCAATTTTACCTTTTACATCAATACCCATTTTTGCCAGTTCATCATAATCCGCCGGCAAGCCGTAATTCACAAAAACCAATTCGCCGGTTACATCTCCATCAGCACTCCATGCATTATATGTAGGCAATTGATCTGCCTGTCCTGATGTAGCATCTTCCTTTAATACAGGTTCTTTAAGTAATGCTTTGTAAGATGTTGGAGCTGTCATTTCCAGTACCCTTGTTTTTGGCGTAGGAAATAAAACTTTAAATGTCTCGATTTTTGCGTCCCATCCCCAGCTTTTGAATTGCCCCAAAATATATTCTGCATTTTCTTTACTTCCGGCTGAGCCGAGACCGTGTGGTTTGGCAGATAATATTTTTATATTCTGGCCCAAATGTTCTCTGTTTAAGCCGGCATCAAACTTTGCTTCCGTTTGTTTTTGAGCATCGGCAGATGATGCAGAAAACCCACTGATCTTTGTTTGAGAAAAAGAATCCGGAAGAAATAAGGAAAAAATGAATGCGAATAAAAATTGTTTTTTCATGTATATATTTTAAAGTTGACCAATTATTTAAACATTTCAGGATGCATTTCATCCCAGGGAGTTCCCTGTTGGTACGCCTTTGCTATTGCTAACAAAGTAGCCTCATCATATAATTTTCCTACTAAAGTTATACTTGTTGGCAAATGATTTTTATTAAATCCTGTAGGAAGGCAAACGGCAGGATGACCGGTAAGATTCGTAATCCGCAACTGGCTTCCAACAAATGTGGGACAAATCACAACATCGTATTTGCTGATAAATTCATCCATTTTTTTCATGAGCAAATAGCGATGGCGATTAGCATTTACATAATCTACAGCCGGGATAAATCTTGAAGATCTGAATGAGTTAGGCCAGTCACCCCTGTTTTGTCTCGTCATCATGTCATCCAGATCACTTCTTGTAAACTCATCAAACGCTGCGGCAGCTTCCGCATTAAGTATTATCCCGGTCATATTAAAATTATAAATTCCTGAGTCAGGAAAATTAACAGGGATTAATTCTGCACCCGATTTTCTGAAAGCTTCCAAAACTGCCAGTTCATTACCCATCGTATCTCTTCTGCTAAAATAATTTTTTGCGTAAGCAATTTTCAATTTAGATAGATCCGTTTTGCCGGTAAAATTAAAAGGCATATTAACTGCTGAAGCATCCTTTCCATCTGTTCCATGTAAATAATTAAACACAACCGCAGCATCTTCAGCTGAACGGCAAAGAGGTCCTGCTTTATCCAAGCTCCAGCTTAAGGTCATAGCGCCACTTCTACTGATAGAGCCAAATGTTGGTCGTAATCCTGTAGCGCCACAGGTTGTTGATGGAGAGATAATTGAACCAAGTGTTTCTGTTCCGATTGCGAAGGGCACAAGCCCGGCAACTGTTGCTGCGGTTGAACCTGCTGAAGAACCGCTTGATCCAAATTTTGTATTCCATGGATTTTTTGTTCTTCCACCATACCAGTAATCACCTTGTGCCAAAGCGCCCAGGGTAAATTTTGCAACCAGAACAGCGCCAGCGTCTTTCAATTTTGTATACACATATGCGTCTTCATCAATTGTTTGATCTTTATAGGGCGCAGCACCCCACGTTGTTTTTGTTCCCTTCACCGCAAACAGATCTTTTAATCCATAAGGAATTCCATGCAATGGTCCACGATATTTTCCTGCACCGATTTCTTTATCCGCCTGCATAGCCTGTTGCATCGCAATATCTTCGGTAAGGGAAATTACACATTGAAGTGAATCGCCATATTTTTTTAGGCGATCAATAAAAAAACGGGTGAGTTCTACAGACGTAATTTTTTTATTTTTAATAAGTGAAGCCAGTTGAAGAATAGGATAAAAAGCAAGTTCGTTTTTGTTAGGGGGTAAATTTACATTTTTGGGGATATCCCATTTTACCGCTTGCTGCTTCGTATTGAATTTCATACCTGGTAAAACAGGACTATGTGTTAATGTCATTGGCACATTATTATCAAGGCGAAATTTGTGCATCTTTTTTATCTCGCCAACGGTGTTTCTTACCGAGCCATACATCGAATCTATTTCACGATCAGTAAAATTTAAACCAAGAAATTTCCCTCCTGTTAAAAAGTCTTTTTTAGTAAGTGTATCCTGGGAAAAAACATTTTGTGTGATAAAGAAAAGGCTAAACAGCAGGCATATTTTCATAAACAAAGTTAAGCCACTAAACTACTTATTTTTTCAGCAGAGAAACTACATTAATATTGAATAACCTTAAGTCGTTTCATGGAAGTTTCTTTTTCAATTTCTTTTTTTCGCATAAACCATGCTATGGTAAAAGTTGGAATGAAATCCAATCCGGGTAATAACTCTTCTATAAAAGAAAACGCACCACCGAGTACACCTAATCTCTTTCCAAATAATGAATAGAAGATCATACCGGAGAGAGGTGCCCAGATCAGATCAGTAAATTCTCCTAAAAATGGAAGCACATAGCTGGCACAGCCGATAAGGTCCATGATTATGCAGATGGTTATGTCAGGAAGTTGTTTTTTCATCTATTATATTTATCTCTATTGATATCAAATTACTTTCCAAAATAGCTGTTTGTTATTTTGACATCCCTCATACTTAATCTTTTAACTTTTACGTTTCTAATACAGACTTGAATGCACAGCGAATTAGCTTACCTTTGCACACTTAAAAAACAGCCGCAGGTTATTAACTGAAAGATGAAAGTTTTCCTTTCTCTGAAGCGGAAGCCCGAGGCAAAAAGTTATAAAAATGAATATTAGAAACATTGCCATAATTGCACACGTAGATCATGGCAAAACAACATTGGTGGATAAAATTTTACACAGTACAAATATTTTCAGGGATAACCAGGAAACAGGTGAATTGATAATGGATAGTAATGATCTTGAAAGAGAAAGAGGCATTACAATCTTCAGCAAGAACATCTCTGTGATGTATAAAGGAGTTAAAATAAATGTTATAGATACTCCTGGCCACGCCGATTTTGGAGGAGAGGTAGAAAGGGTTTTAAAAATGGCAGATGGCGTGTTGTTACTGGTTGATGCTTTTGAGGGGCCGATGCCGCAAACACGTTTTGTTTTGCAAAAAGCCTTGCAATTAAATCTTCACCCGATTGTAGTTATTAATAAAGTTGATAAACCTAACTGCCGCCCCGATGAAGTTCATGATGCAGTGTTTGAATTATTCTTTAATCTGGATGCGACTGAAGAGCAGCTTGATTTTTCGACAATATATGGTTCCAGCAAACATGGTTGGATGAATACCTCTAATACACCAACTGATAATATTTTTCCTTTACTGGATACGATACTTGAGAAAGTTCCACCACCAAAAGTGGGTGAAGGAACATTGCAATTGCAGATAACTTCATTGGATTATTCTTCATTTTTAGGAAGAATCGCAGTAGGCAGAATTGCGCGAGGAACGATAAAAGACAACCAGCCCATTTCATTAATGAAGCTGGATGGGAAAGTAGTAAAGAGCCGGGTGAAAGAGTTATATATTTTTGAAGGATTGGGAAAAAAGAAGGTTACCGAAGTTAGTGCAGGAGATATTTGCGCAGTAGTAGGAATCGAAGGTTTTAATATTGGCGAAACCATTGCAGATTTTGATAATCCGGAAGTATTGCCTGTTACAAGCGTGGATGAGCCGACTATGAATATGCAGTTCAGTATTAATAATTCCCCATTTTTTGGTAAGGATGGAAAGTTTGTTACGTCCAGGCATTTAAAAGATCGTCTTGAAAAAGAACTGGAAAAAAATCTGGCTCTCAGAGTTAGTGATACCGGAAATGCTGATAGTTTTATGGTGTATGGAAGGGGTATTTTACACTTAAGTATTTTGGTTGAAACTATGCGCCGGGAAGGATTTGAAATGACAATAGGACAACCCCAGGTAATTACAAAAGACATCAATGGTAAAAAATGTGAGCCGTATGAAAATCTTGTGGTAGATGTTCCTGCTGAATATAGCGGAAAGGTTATTGACATGGTTACACAACGTAAAGGCGAAATGCTGATAATGGAAAGTAAAGGAGATATCCAGCATCTTGAATTTGAAATACCATC
This sequence comes from Chitinophagaceae bacterium, assembly GCA_050998315.1. Lineage (GTDB taxonomy): Bacteria > Bacteroidota > Bacteroidia > Chitinophagales > Chitinophagaceae > Ginsengibacter. The sequence goes on along the minus strand of JBPCQG010000327.1, from coordinate 2,393 downwards.
GAGAGGGTTAATTGGTTTGCGTTCCAACATGCTTACTAATACAGCCGGTGAAGCTGTAATGGCTCATCGCTTTTTAGAATACAAACCATGGAAGGGACATATTCCCGGAAGAAGTAATGGGGTTTTAATTTCCAAGAACACTGAAAGAACAACAGCCTACTCAATTGATAAGTTACAGGATAGGGGAAGATTTTTTATTGACCCCAATGAAGAAGTTTATGCAGGACAAATAATTGCTGAACATATAAAGCCGGGTGATCTTGTAGTGAATGCTACAGAGCCAAAAAAGCTTACCAACCATCGTGCAAGCGGAAGTGATGACGCATCCCGTGCAGCGCCAAAGATCATGATGACATTGGAAGAATGCATGGAATATATTCAACAGGATGAATGCATTGAAGTAACCCCAAAATCAATCCGTATGAGAAAAGTAATTCTTAATGAAGATGACAGGAAAAAGCAACAAAAATCCCTGCAGATGGCAGAGGTAAGTTAATGCTCTGATCTCCACGATAGAAGAAATTTTGCCATAGCACCTAATTTGCTAAAAAAAAGTTGGCTAGTGAATGATTTTGACAAAAGATGAAATTGTTCTAAGCCCTTTTCTCCGCAATCTCATTAATAGCTCTTATCAATTTATCCATGTCTTTAAGTTTTGTGTAAACATGCGGAGTAACTCTTACACAACTTATATTTTCCCAAACAATGCCAACAGTATGGATTTTGTAGTTATTGAATAACTGGCTATCAAGTTCTGCAGGCGTCAATCCATTTACTGAAACACCACAAATTGCACATCCATATTTTGGATTTAGAGAAGTATGAATTTTTACTTTTGGATTTTGCTTTACTGCTGATGCCCAATAATTTTTAAGATAATGAATTCTTTCCTGCTTTCTTTTTGGGCCTATTGCATTATGAAAATTAACAGCTTCTCCAATGGCTTGTTCAATTGGGAAGCTTCGTGTACCCAAGGTTTCAAATTTCCTGATATCATCACTATCGGGCTTATCATTAGATACCAGGGGCCATGTGTGTTTTATTTTATCTTTTTTTATCCATAACAGGCCACTGCCTATTGGCGCACTTAAAAATTTATGCAGGCTGGTACCAAAATAGTCAGCATCCAGATCTGGAATTTTAAAATCAATTAATCCAAATGAATGTGCCCCATCAACCAAAACATCAATTCCTTTAGCATGCGCCATCTTAGCAATTTTTTTTACTGGCATCAATTGTCCTACCCAATTAATCATATGCGTAATGTGCAACACTTTAGTTTTGGGCGTTATCGCCTTTTCGTAGGCATTTACAATTGTTTCGTCATCTTCAATGGGAAAATTAAAATTTATCTGTGTATAAGTAATTCCTTCTCTAACTGCTCTTTGTTTCCATGCATTTATCATATTTGGATAATCCTGTTTTGTACCTATTACTTCGTCCCCTGCTTTTAAATTCAATCCAAAAATTACAGTATTCAATGCTTCAGTTGCGTTCCGGTTTATGGCTATTTCATTTGCATTGCATCCGGACAACTCCGCAAGTTTCTCTCTCAAAGGCTCACGTCCCTGGTCCAAAATTCGCCACATATAATAGGATGGACCTTCGTTTGAGAGTCTGTTATATCTGTCTAATGCATCCTGTACAACTTTTGGCGCCGGACTTACACCCCCGTTATTTAAATTGATAATGTTGGGATTAACTGTATACGCCTCTTGAATTACAGTCCAATAATCTTCATCACTTGCAGCTTCTTGCGGCGTTAAAGAGCTTATTTTTTTATTTGCCGCTTCTATATCCCCCGCATATAATTGATTATATAAACTATTAATAGAAAATGCCCCGGCAAGCATACCTGATTTCTGTAAAAAATTTCTGCGGCTGTTGGTCATTGTAAAAATTTTAAGATAGAAAGTTAACCATTTTTAATACATACAATTGTACCTTTGGATTGTAAATGAAAAAACTCCTGTTGATATTATTTTTCACTTTTCACTTTTCACTTCTCACTATTAATTGTGTTAATGCCCAATGTTCTATTTGTGCAAAAACAACCCAGCAAATGGGAGAAAAGCCTGCAAAGGGTTTTAATTCAGGAATTATTTATTTAATGCTTACACCGTTTGCTATTGCGGGGTTGGTAGGTTACAGATGGTGGAAGAATAATAAAACAACGTAACCGAAATTTTATAAATCCTTTTCAATTTTCCCCATTTTCATTTTTTTATAATCATGACGGGCGGCTATCAAATATTTTATTGTTTTTATTGTATCACGTCCATAAAATATTGAATTCTTTATGTTGCTTATTGCTGTTGCACGTACACTTTTCAGCAATGGTATTTTAGCAGCTTCATATTTTTTTTCTAAATAAAGCAAATTTCGGTACATGT
>JBPCQG010000261.1:0-6738 GCA_050998315.1 Chitinophagaceae bacterium | reverse complement strand
CAATTGGTGATGGTAGAAAAGCGAAAATTACTTTCACAGGTAATGGCACTGCCACCAAAATTGTGGAAAGCTTTGAGGCAGAGAGCACAAATTCAATCGAAATGCAAAAAGGCGGCTGGCAGGCTATTTTGGACAATTTTAAAAAGTACACAGAAAGTAATTAATGAGCATTTCAAATAGTCATTCTATATCCTGAGTATCTTGAAATATAAAATATCTTTCCTGGTATCGTAAAAGAAAGTATCAGAAAATTTACCCAACATTTGTTTTAAATTTGTAATGGCTGAAACAAGGATCATTCTTACAAATAAAATTTTGTAATGCAAGCGTCAGATATTCATCCTGAAATATCTTCCGGCAAGGTTAGACAACTTGCTGCCATTATGTTTGCAGACATGACAGGTTACACTGCCATGATGCATGAAGATGAACAAAAAGCAAAAATTTTACGGGACAGGCAAAGGCAAACACTTGAAGATCTTATTCCCGGTAATAGCGGAAAAATAATTCAATACTTTGGCGATGGCACGCTGAGTATTTTTGACAGTGCTATTGATGCAGTGAAATCAGCGATTGAAATACAGAAAGAATTACAAAGAGAGCCTAAAGTATTATTGCGGATAGGAATACATTCCGGGGATATTGTTTATGATAACCAGGGCGTGTATGGCGATTGCGTTAACATCGCATCCCGTATTGAAGCCTTGTCAGTTCCCGGCGCTGTGCTTATATCAGATAAAGTTTTTGATGAGGTTAAAAATCAAACAGAAATAAAGACCAGGCTGCTCGGCAGGTTTAACCTTAAAAATGTAAAACGCCAGGTGGAGATATATGCAATAGCCAACGAGGGCCTTCTAATTCCAACGCCGGTACAAATAGGGGTAAAAGCCGGAACAGAAAAAACGATTGCAGTACTACCTTTCGTTAATATGAGTGCCGACCCTGAGAACGAATATTTCAGTGACGGCATTTCTGAAGAAATCCTAAATGCCCTTACCCGTGTAGACGGTCTGCAGGTAACAGCCCGGACATCTTCTTTCTCCTTTAAAGGAAAAAATGAAGATGTACGGCAGATAGGAACCAAGTTGGGTGTATCAACCATACTCGAAGGAAGTGTTCGCAGATCAGGAAAAAAGATCAGGATCACAGCCCAGCTTATTAATACAGCAGATGGATATCATATTTGGTCAGAAGTGTACGATACTGATCTTGAAGATATTTTCCAGGTACAGGATGAAATTTCAGTGAAAATATTAAACAGGCTGAAAGAAAATTTTGCAGAAGTTAAAAAAACCGAGCATATCATAAAAGCACCTACAGAAAATCTTGATGCTTATAATCTTTATCTCAAAGGACGTTATCATTGGAATAAATCTAATCCGGAAGACACTGTAAAAGCCATAAAAAATTTTGAAGAAGCAATTCGCATTGATCCCCAATTTGCACTCCCTTATTGTGCTTTGTCATTTTGTTATTCATTTATGGGATCAGCCGGGCTTATGCCCCCTGCTGAAGCTTATCCTAAATCAAAAGATTATACACTTAAAGCCATTGAACTTGATCCCGACAATGCTGAGTCGTATCTTTCGCTTGCTACTATTAAATTTTTTCACAACTGGGATTTTGAAGGAGCAGAGATCTCACTTAATAAAGCTCTAAGCCTCTGCCTTAATTCTTCGCTCATTAACCAGGTGCATGGCTGGTTCCTTATTGCCCGGGGGGATTTTAATAAAGCAATAGAAAAAATGCAGCAGGCTCTTGTGCTCGATCCACTCTCATTGCCGCTTATCGGCAATCTTGCTGATGCGTATGCTTTCGCCGGACGTTATAAAGAGGCGCTGGAACAATACGATAAAGCGATTGAAATGGATCCCCGGTACAGGCGTGCGTTTGAAGGCAAAGGAATGCTATACATAGCATTGGGTGAGCATGATAAAGGTATTGAGAATCTTGAGCACTACCACAAACTCATTGGTGATCCGCTTAAGGGGCTCGGCTCATTGGGACATGCGTATGGCGTAGCAGGGCAAAGAGAAAAAGCACTTGAATGCCTCGAGAAATTAAAGCAGAGAGAAGTTGCCGAGCCGGGCAAATTATTTCATATGGATTATGCATTCGTGTATGCCGGACTTAAGGATAATGACAAAGCATTTTATTACCTGAACAAAACTTACGAACAGCGCATGGGGATTGCATGTCTCGGCATGATCTTCTGTATCCGGTTCCCACTACTGAATGATTTGAAATCTGATGAGAGGTTTGAGGAGTTGACCAGGAAAATGAAAATAAACAATTAACAGTATTGTTATATTTTCTTTCTGCGATTTTAACCTATCCCCCGGGTGATCTTAGTATTATAAAATAATAATTGCTGCCTATAATTACCTAATCCTAATCCACCAAATGCTTTCAAAGATGCTTATATAAAAGATTACCGACAGGAAGCATGGATACCAGATCAAAATTATTAGATAACAATGCCAATGTAGTAGCCGGGATGTGTTTATCACGAAATTCCGCAAAGACCTTAGCTCAGAATAATACTTCATAAATCAAACTAATCAAATTCCGGAAACGTTCAATCCAAGATTTTTTTAACGTTGGCGTTCTGTGACCTGCTTCCAAAACGCAGGTGATTTTTTTCTGCTTTAAGATTATCTCTTCTAGAATTATAGAGTAATGATTTTGGAAGACAATATTTTGTAAAATATTTTCTTCAAAATATTGAGAGCTATTTCTTTTTTATTTATATTCCATTTGCATTTATTTGTTGAACTTAGAAGTTGGTTAAAATGGTTAAGCAGGTGTTATAATGAAACAACAGGTAAAAATTGTAATTATTTTCTTGTTATTAACTTTTAGTTTTCTTTCTAAAATTTTTGCGCAATTGTGCCAGGGTAGTCTTGGCGATCCGGTAGTCAATCTTACGTTTGGCTCAGGCTCTGATCCTGGTGCTGCATTAAATAGCTTAACTAATTATACTTATTTAGCTGCTGATTGTCCCGCCGATGGTAGTTATACAATTGCCAATAAAACAATCAATTGTTTTCGTTTTACATGGCATAGTGTATTTGAAGATCATACTCCCGGCGATATAAGTGGGTATATGATGGTTGTAAACGCTTCCTTTAATCCGGGTGATTTTTTTGTAAAAACTGTAGATGGTCTTTGCCCAAATACAACTTACGAATTTTCTGCCTGGATACTAAATATTCTAAAACCAAGTTCATGTGGTAGTGCAGGAATTAAACCTAATATTACTTTTACTATTGAAACAACTGCCGGTACAGTGCTGAAATCTTATAAAACCGGCGATATCCCTGCCGGTAATTTTCCCGAATGGAAACAGTATGGATTCTTTTTTTCAACAACTACAGGAATAAGTTCAATTGTATTAAGAATGACCAATAACGCTCCCGGCGGATGTGGCAATGATCTTTTATTAGATGATATCACTTTTCGTGCATGCGGCCCATTGGTTACTTCAGATATTAGCGGATCACCTGATTCCGTTGATGTATGTGCCGGCGATAATTCCATTTTTACTTTGCGTGCAAATCTTTCAGCAGGCTACAATGATCCCGTTTTCCAATGGCAGCTTAGTACAAACAATGGGGTTTCCTGGATGGATATTGCCGGGGCTACCAATACAACATACGTGCGGCTACCGGTTACAACTTCCGGAATTTATCTTTACCGGTTTTCTGTATCCGAGCGAAGTAATATGAATATTTCTTCATGTTCTATTGTATCTAACATTGTTGCTATAAGTGTAAATAAATTTCCGGTAGTTGCTGCGTCAAACCGTGGTAGCTGTACGGGTGATACAATATTCTTTAATGCCAATGACGGAATATTATTTTCCTGGACAGGTCCAATGAATTTCACAAGCAGTGGTCAATCTCCTTTTATTCCTGGAGCTATGCCTGGCAACAGCGGCACATATTATGTAAAAGTAACTTCTGACAAAGGTTGTATCAGCAGAGATTCAACTACAGTAAGTTTAAGTATTAAGCCTGTTGTAAATGCAGGTAGTGATACAGAGATCTGTGAAGGAATGGGTATCCAGCTAAATAGTACGGGTATTAATATAACATCATACCAGTGGAGTCCTGCATTTGAAATTTCCAATGCAAATATTCCAAATCCGATAGCGCTACCTAAACAAACCACCTTATATATTATAACAGTTGCCAATAATAAATGCAAATCATCCGACTCTGTGATGATAGTGGTAAATAAAAATCCAAAGGCTGATGCAGGACCTGATAAAGTAATCATTGATGGACAGTCAGTCGTATTAAATGGCGCTGCTGGTGGAACTGATATTACTTATACATGGACCCCGCCACAATATGTTACAGCACCCGGAACACTTACTCCTTCCGTAATGCCACCTGTTAATGAAACTTATACCTTACATGTAATATCAAAAAAGGGATGTGGAACTGCAACTGATAATGTATTTGTAAAAATTTATAAGAAATTATTTATTCCAAATGCCTTCACTCCCAATAATGATGGTATAAATGATACATGGCATATAGAAACATTGTATGCTTACCCTAATGCTGATGTTAAGGTCTTCAACAGGTATGGGCAAATAGTTTTTTATAATCATGGGACTAATAAATCATGGGATGGAAGATTCAAAGGAGGACTCCTTACTTCCGGAGCCTACGCGTACATTATAGATTTAAAAAATAATTCAGCAGTAATAAGAGGTGTTGTGTTTATTATACTGTAAAGTACTTTTTGCGGGCACCAAAATGATTCATTTTAAATTAATACTGTAAAAATGGACAATCAAACTCATCCAACATTTGCCAATGGTAAAATTTGTTATATTGAACTTCCTTCAAGAGACATTAATGAATCATCTACTTTTTACAACAAAGTTTTTGGTTGGGAAATTAGAACAAGGGGAGATGGCTCGATTGCATTTGATGATGCAGTAAATGAAGTAAGCGGCACCTGGAGAACGGATAGAAAACCTTCAACAGTATTAGGATTATTAATTCATATTATGGTTGATGATATTGAAGCAACAATTAAAGCAGTAATTGATAACGGTGGAAAAATAATTCAACCTGTTGGAAAGGAAACCCCTGAAATAACCGCCAAGTTTAGTGATCCGACAGGAAATATTCTTGGCTTATTTCAGCAATAGTTTTGTGTGTGAAAATCCAAGCCTCTACTTTTGGAATCTTTGATACTTTCAATGATGAAGCGGGACGTGAAGCCCATTTGAACGGAAAAATTGCAGCGGCATTAATGCAGCATGCCGATGAGCTTTTGGCAAAGCCACCCATAATTGAAAAAGTTGAATTGCTTGCAATAAAATCATAATTATTTTGTTGCTTCAGCTATTCGGCATCTTAAAAGGGTTTTCCTGAAAACCCGTAATCCACAGTGGATAAGGGTTTGGTGATAACTAAGTATTAAAAAAGCCCCACAATGGCACAAGATGTGATCAAAGTGAGGCAGCTTTAATATTTAGATCCATGACAAATTTACTATTTCTCCATCAAAATTTACTGCACCAAAGATTTTTACAAACCGATTTAGGGCAGTTGTATTTGTCAATTCCTTTTGATGCTTTGGCAGCCACTATACCAAAACCAAAACACAACATAAGCGGCAAAGGTTGTAAGCCCTGGTTTGATGTAAAAGGGGGGATAGCATTGCAGTTTTTGAAACATTATTTATGCCTCAGCGATGAGTTGCTGATGCAGCGGATCAACACCGACTGGAGCATGCAGTTTTTTTGTGGCATACAGTTAAAGAATCATGAAGTAATTAAGGATACTAACCTGCCCAGTTACTGGCGTGGGTATATAGGAAAGCATTTAGATATTGCAGCTATGCAAAAAGAATTTGCAGGGCATTGGAAAGCTGAAATAACACAAACAAATATTAGCAGTGAAGATGCTACGTGTTATGAAAGCCGCATTAGTTTTCCTACACCTGTAAAACTATTATGGGATTGTTGTAACAAAGTTTACCTCAGCTATAACCTAATAAGAAAGCAGCACAAACAAAGACATAGCCGGTGCAATTATGCAGACCGGAAAAAAGAATTTCAATCCTATCAAAAGACAAAGAAGAAAACCAAAAGAGCAGAAAAAAAACTGATAAAAAAGCTGCTCAAATTTTTGTTACGCTTACTCAACCTTCACAAACAAATAGTAGCAGATAAGAAGGTATCCTTGTCCATCAAACAAAACGCTCAAATGCTTGATATCACTAAAGTGTATGAACAGCAACACAGCAAGGCATATGGAGAAGTGGTGCAGATAAAAGACAGGATCGTAAGCTTAAGCAAGCCTTATATACGTCCCATCGTAAGAGGTAAAGAAACCAAAGCTGTAGAGTTTGGAGCTAAGGTAAACAAGCTGCAAATAGATGGTATCAGTTTTATAGAACACTTCAGCTACGATGCCTTTAATGAAGGTCCACGACTGCAAAAATGTATAGCGCTTCACCGGCAATTGTTTGGCAAATGCAGCCATCACAGTGCCGATAAAATATACGCCACCAATGCCAACAGAACTTATTGCACCGCTGGCAATATTGTAACCAACTTTGTACCCAAGGGCAGGCAAAAGGAACACCTCATAGAACAAAGCAAAACAATGAGAGGTGTGCTGGACAAAGAAAGATCAACAAGATTAGAAGGCAGCTTTGGAAATGAAAAGAACCATTACCTTCTTCAAAAAGTAAATGCAAGAAATGCTA
>JBPCQG010000062.1:0-14734 GCA_050998315.1 Chitinophagaceae bacterium | reverse complement strand
GGTTTGAAATGGTCTATAAAATCAGTTAGTTTCCACACCGGCAGTTGTGGTAATATCACATAATATTTGCCCATGTCATAAGTAGAAAAAGAATCTGAAGTGGTAATCATTTCTTCATGAATTTTTTCGCCGGGGCGAATGCCAACAACTGTCTGCTTACAATCCGGGCCTATGGCTTCTGCAACATCAGTAATGCGGTAAGAGGGAATCTTGGGCACGAACAATTCTCCCCCCCAGGCATTTTGTAATGCATGTAAAACCATCTCAACGCCTTCGGGTAATGAGATGTTAAACCTTGTCATTGACACATCAGTGATAGGAAGTACTCCTTCTTTTTTCCTTTGTATAAAAAACGGAATTACAGAACCATTGGAACCCATAACATTTCCATACCGCACTACAGAAAATTTAATTTTCTTGCTGCCTTTAATATTATTGGCGGCAATAAATAATTTATCTGAAACAAGTTTGGTAGCGCCATATAAATTAATAGGAGCGGCAGCTTTATCAGTGGAGAGCGCTACAACATTTTCAACCTCTGATTCAAGACATGCAGTGATTAAATTTTCTGCACCAATAATATTTGTCTTGACACATTCCATAGGATTGTACTCTGCAATCGGTACATGCTTCATTGCAGCAGCATGTACAACGATATCAATTCCCTTCAATGCAGTTTTTAACCTTTCATAATCTCTTACATCCCCAATAAAAAAACGAAGCATAGGATACTTATCATATTGGTATTCCTGTGCCATTACAAATTGTTTTTGTTCATCACGGGAATAAATAACCAGACGTTTAATGTCGGGCCATTTTTGAAGAACAATTTTTACAAATGCTTTACCAAATGAGCCTGTACCACCTGTTATTAAAATTGATTTACCTGACAACATTTATAGATCGTTATTAAATTAATTCAATATTAGAAGCATATATCTTATTGTTCATGCAAAAATCCCGGAACATTGGACTTGCATTTTTAACCTGCATTTTTGGAATATTAGCACCAAAGAGAGATGAAGTATATTCAAGTTCAAATGCTAATCTATGCCCGTTTAACAATGGAGATCCCTTATGCCAGCACTTTGTGTCGCCAGCAAAAATAGTTCCTGCATCTGCACACAAAACTTTAAAGCTTTCGGATTTGTAATATGGTTTCAAATCTTCATCACTTATTCTCGCATAGCCTCTTTTTAATAAGCTATCAGGTTTATTTCCGGGTTTATGAGAACCTTCGATGTAACAATGCGGCCCATTATTTTCTGAAACATCTGTGATATAAAAAAATATTTTTAACCATTTTATTCTGTCCATATCAAAATGATAAAGTTGTGCTGCTTCAGATGAAGCCTCTTTGCTAAAACTTGTACTCCACCATAATGCAGGAAAATCGAAAATGGGTTCGCATTGCAAATAATTCCTGGCAACATTAATCAAAACCGGATCCATAATTAACGTTTGTATTTCCGGATTATTAATTAAATCCTGAATATCAAAACGATAAATTTCTGAAACAGGATTAGATGGGTCGTAAACAATTTTGGTATTATAGTCTGGAGGAATTTTTGCACCTGTTTGTAAAGCATAGTTATAAATCTTGTCTATAATATCCTGAGATAATTTTTTTTCAAACTTTACATAACCTTTTTCTTCAAGTTCGTTATTTATATTTTTAAAATCACTTGTAGTAAATGTTCCGGCAATTCCTTCTAATTTATCTGCAACTTTTACAGGCGGATTAGTTTCTTTTATTTTTTGATGGACATTTTCATTTAAGCGCCCGTTAGTAGAGCAGTACAAATTAATAAAAGACATATAAGTCTCATGAGGTGTTTCACCTGCTTGTAAAAATGTATTATAATCAGATAAGAATTTTTTTTCTTCTTTTTTTTCTTTTATTTTTTGTTGAACCCGTCCTAAAAATTTTCTTTTTATAAAGGAAGTAATACTCATATTATTTAATTTATTTACAAATTGAAATTACTGTTGTACTGTGATCATTATCTTTTATATTATAATGATCATATTGAAATAAAACCTTGTGATCCGTAACAGCGCTCAATAAGTTAACAAGGTCCTGGGATGTATTTAGTGTATTAACCCGAGGAGGTTTAAGATTATTATTATCCTGATTGGGGTCATGATCTATACCTATCCCAAGTAATCCTCCGGGTCTAAGAATTCTTCTACATTCCTTAACTACCGTTTCCGGGTCTTTTGAATAGCCGATCATCCAACCAAGTAAAACAACGTCAAATCTCGCATCTTCAAAATCTGTTTTATGTATATCTCCAATTAATACACTATTAGAATATGAGAAGAGATCAAACCCCAGCGTTTGTGTAAAGCCATAAGATCTCATCCAGTAAATATCATCTTCGGTGCGGCAGCCGACAATTAAAATTTTCTTCTGTGATTTATTAATTGTTTCAAAGGAATAAAAGGCAATTACAGGATGAATTAACAATCCCATTCTTTCACCGCAGCCAAATGCAGCATCTGAATCAAATGCAGTAAGATTGTGGGCTACTGTTGTTTCCCCTATACTATTAGAACCATCTTTTTGAAACCTCATATTTTTCTTTAAAAGAGAATACCTCTTTTTTACTACCCAAAATCTTATGTTTTTAAATCGTAGAAATGGTACGAAATTTCTTATAATAAACTTCTTCATCATGCTTATGATATTATAATATTATCCTTCTCAATTGATTGATTATTGCTACTATACTTTATATTTTCAATTGTAAAAGGAATAGTTACAGTTCCAAAATTTTCGTGCGGATCATCACTGCTGGGAGAAACAATTAATGCCGGCAGGTTTACATTACCATCAATAACATCATACCATATTTTGGCGCTGGTATTACCAATAGCAAAATATAAATCATATTGCCCTGGCCTTATAGTATTGGAAGGGATCGTAACAATAAATGATATAACCTCTCTACTTTCAAGTTGCCGGGCAGTTATGGTTTGTTTTAAGTTAGTGATTACAATTTCTGACATAACACTCTTTATATACATGTAAAAAGTAAGGCCGTCGCAAGGTTCATTTACAATGCATTCTATCCTGAAACGTACTGGCTGATTATATTTGAAAGACCATATTTTATTTTCACTGTCATCATTATTGATTGTAATGGCTTTTGTAAAAATCATTTTTCCATTAGTCCGGCTAAGCCTGTCTTTTTTGGCTGTAGTACGATCAAACGTAAAGCTTCTTGATAAATTGAAATAGTCATTTACTGCAGCACCCATTGTTCCGTCAATATGTATGCGGCCCTTTTCAATTACAATTCCTCTTTCGCAAATAGTGGATATTGCCTGCAAATTATGGCTTACAAATAATACCGTTCTTCCTTCGTTGGTACTCACATCTTTCATCCGTCCCAAACATTTTTTTTGAAATTCTGCATCACCCACGGCCAACACTTCATCCACTATCAATATCTCTGATTCAAGGTGAGCCGCTACACCAAAAGCAAGCCGCACATACATTCCTGAAGAATATCGTTTAACAGGGGTATCAATGTATCGTTCAACACCTGAAAAGAAAACAATTTCATCAAACTTTCTTTTTATCTCATTTTTTCTCATTCCCAGGATAGCTCCGTTCAAATATATATTTTCTCTGCCGGAGAGTTCGGGATGAAAACCTGTTCCTACTTCTAATAAACTGGCAATTCGTCCTTTCATTTTTACTGATCCAATTGTAGGCCCTGTGGTGCGTGATAATATTTTTAATAAGGTAGATTTACCGGCACCATTCTTTCCAATAATTCCTACCACTTCACCTTTCTTTATATCAAAATTTATTTCCTTTAAAGCCCATACATAATCAAGTTTTGTGGTAGTGGTTCTGTCATTTACTTCACCAATAATTAAAAAAGGATCTTCCTTACCCATCATTTTGTAACGCCACCGTTTTATATCATCTTTTAATGCGCCGGTGCCTACTTCTCCCAACCTGTATTGCTTGGAAAGATTTTCTACTCTTATTACAGTATTACTCATTTAAACACTTCTTTAAACAATATCCATAAAATTTTTTTCTGCCTTATTAAACAAGACAATCCCTGTTATCAATAAAATTATCATCCATACAAAAGAATATAAAATACCTGCAGCAGAAAATTCTCCCGTACCAAAAAGTGCGTACTTAAAACACTCAACAGGGGCAACAAGAGGGTTAAACATAAGGTAGTATTTTATTTGCGGAGGTACAGATGTAAGAGAATAAATTACAGGCGTACCATACATGAGCAACTGAATAGCAAAACCAACAACCATGTTGATATCGCGGTATTTGGTGGTAACAGATGATACGATTATACCAAGGCCAAATCCTATACCTGCCAGTATAACAAGAGACAATGGGATTAAAAATAAGCCCCAGCCTACCTGCGGATGATACCCGTTGAAATATATAGAATAAAAATAAACAACCAGGAAAAGTGAAAATTGAATCCCGAATTTTATAAGCGTAGAAACTACACTGGCAAATGGCATTATTAGCCGGGGGAAATATACTTTGCCAAATATGCCGGCATTATTTAAAAAAGCGCCGGAAGAACTGTAGAAGCACCCGTTAAAAAAATTCCAGATGGCAAGGCCTGCATTATAAAAGAGGAACATGGGAACCCCGTCAGTTGGTAGCTTGGCAATTTTGCCAAACAAAAACATATAGACCAACGTAGAAAATATAGGTGAGATAAAATGCCATAACGGGCCCAATATGGTTTGCTTGTAAGCCCCTATAAATTCTCTCCGTACCCATAACTTTAAAAGGTCACGATACCTCCATACTTCCTTTAACTTGAGATCAAGAAGGCCGCTTTTTGGTTTTATCACAAGGTCCCAATGTTCATTCTTTTCCAAAACTTTAGGGTTAATTAATTGTGGCATAAAGTAAATTCAATTGCATTTCTTAATCTTGATTTATATCCGGCATAACCAAAATTTTCCATCAGCACATTATGATCAGGTATAAAAGAATTTTTATTTGCAATAACTTTTATAATAGCTGCCGAAATTTCCTGCACATTTAACGGATCTACCAATACTCCTAAATCGCCATTGCACAAAGCATCTACAGAACCATCTTTGTTACCCGCTATAACAGGCAAACCGTAATACATTGCCTCAATAAATGCAATACCAAAACCTTCTCCATAACTGGGCATAATAAAAACATCTGCTAATCCATAATGGGTTGGTAATTCTTCATCCGCAACAAACCCGGTAAAAACAACTGCGTGTTGTAAATTATATTTTGCGATTATATTATCCAATCGTATTTTTTCTGATAGATCATATTTACCTGCTATAACATAACGGATATATGGAAATTGTTTAATGATGTTGCCGATGGATTCTATTATTTTATCGTGACCCTTATATTGCTCATCAGATAGAATTCGTGTTACAGTTATCAGGATAAAATTATCACTTGTAAATCCATACTTTTTTTGTAAAACTGATCTACCTGCTGTATTACTTTGTTCTGCTAAAAAAGGATCAATACAATTATTAAGCACTACACAGTTTTTATTATCAATATTATTAACTGACCTTAATTTTTCTTTGGTAAAATTGCTTACTGCTAAAATGCGATCACATTTTTTAAGCATTCTTTTTTTCCATCGCGGTAATGCTTTCCAAACTTCTATTCCATGTGCAAACAACAGCAGCTTTTTTTTAGGAGAAAACAATTTTATTATATATCCAACAGTTAAAAGATTGATGTGGCTCAGAATAATAATATCATTTTTAATGCCTTCTTTTATTCCGGAATAAGTAAACTTTAATTTTTGACCATTAAAGCCTTTAAAAACAGGTGCGGGAAAATATCTTATGTCTGCAGCTTTTTTATCATCATGCATGGAAAAAATACGAACATCAGTTTCCCCTAATTCATACAAAGCCTTACCTGCTATACGACAAATTTTTTCGATACCACCTGTTGCCGAGAAAATTTTTAAAGTGAGAAATAAAATACTCCTACGCTTTTGCATGTTGCTGCAATAATACCAACGTAAGTAATTGTGACCAGTGCATTTTATCGTCAATAAATTGCTTATACAATGCTTTGGCTGAATTACCTGAAGAATAAACAGTGCTTTTTACAAATTCATTTTTAGAGAGCCATTCTTTAAAAGGAAATGAAAAGCCCATCTTCTGCCGGTTCCATATAGGCTCAGGCAACAGATCATTAAAAGCATCTATCAACATTTGCTTTTTAAAATTTCCCGCATATTTTATTACCGGCTTTATTTGCAGGGTAAGATTGATAAAATCTTTATCTAAAAATGGAACTCTTATTTCCACTCCATGAGCCATACTCATAATATCACTATCTCTAAGCAACTGGTTTTGCATATACATGTTCATCTCAATCCAGCTTGCCTGGTTTTTTAAACTCAGGTCATTAATATCAGTTGATCCGGGTTCATCTTTTAAAATATTCCAAACCTCATTTTCATCCATGTTTAAATAGCTGGCAATTTCTGAAGGAATAAAATGCCCCCGTAAGAAAAGATATTTTCCCTTTACTCCTCCTAAACTTAAATAGCATAATCGCCGCAATTTCTTAACACTAAAATGCGCTGAACTTTTCAAAAAATTATCAGGAAATTTTTCAAGTGTGTTAACCATGTTCATCCTGCTAAACGAAGGATAGCCTCCAAAGAGTTCGTCGCCTCCAATACCTGATAGCACTGCTTTTAATCCTGCCTGCTTTGCATACCTGCTGATAAACCATGTATTTAATCCATCAGTACTTGGTAAATCCATATCGTCAATAATCGAAGGCAAATAACTATCAAATTCCTCACGAGATAACAGGTGCTGGAAATGATTACAGTTTAAACTTTGTTGAAGCAGATCCTGATACTTTTTTTCTGAATATTGAGATTCTGAAAAATAAAGTGAAAGTGTATTAAGCATTTTATGATAGCGGTTAGCAATCAATGCTATTATAGAAGAATCAATACCACCACTTAAAAAAACACCAATAGGCGCATCAGCGATCAGATGCCTTTTTACGGCTTTTGCTAAATCCTCTTTAACCATCCCGATTGCATGCTGTCTGTCCGTAATATTCTCACTATAATTATATTGAGAATATTTTTGTATATGCCATTTACCTTCAGGCATATTATATTCCAGATAGCTGCCTTTAGGTAATGGCTTAACAAATTTTAAAGTGGTAACCGGCTCTGGTAAATGACCGTAAGCCATCATGTAAACAGGCCAATTTAAATTTTCTTCCTGCTGGTCTCCTATTGTTTTAAAGGCTTTTATTTCGGACGCAAAAACTACTCTATCTGAACTAGCGGAATAATATAACGGCTTAATACCTGACGAATCTCTTACTAAATAAACAGTGGATTTTTGTTTATCCAGTAATGCAAAAGCAAACATGCCATTGAACTTTGCAAAAGCATCTGTACCCCATGCAGCAAACGAAGCAAGAATAACTTCTGTATCGCTTTTAGAATTAAATATGAAATTTTTCTTTATAAGTTCTTCTTTCAATTCTGGAAAGTTATACAGCTCACCATTATAGGTTATATAATATCTTTCGCAATAGCTCATTGGTTGATGACCTGCATTGCTCAAATCAATTAATGCAAGTCTGCGGTTTCCGAAAACTAAATGATTTTCAGGTGATGAATAAATACCCTGATCATCAGGCCCGCCTTTCTTTAGTACCTGGCACATGTTTATCACTCTTTCCTGCAATATGTCATCAGGCAAATTTTTATCAACTATGCCTGCAATTCTACACACCTTTAATTCTGAATTTTGGATTTTTTTTATAGATGATGCTAAAAAAAAATATCAAATTATTTGTTCAAGATTTTTTTTATCAAAGTGAGCGCTTAGCTGTATACCCATACTTTCTATTTTTACAAAGGCTCTGTTACCCGACACTTCCACTAAAATGCCTTCATAATCCATCAACACCCCGTGCTTAATTCTAACTTTTTGATTTACCTGAAATCCTATCTGTTCCACTTGTACATCGTTAAATTCATTGAGAAACTTTTTTACTATATTAATTTCTTCTTCCTTTATTTTTGCGGGTTTGCCGAGCCAATACACATAATTTATAATACCATCAATTCTTTTTAGATCCCATTTTTTCTGTTCGTCGATCCTGACAAACACATATGATTTGAAAATAGGTTCAAGAATTACTTTTTTTCTGTCGCTCCACTGTCTTACTACTTTATTTAAAGGACAATAATGCTCAACCCCTCTTGATTCCAATATTTTTGCCACCTTTTTTTCCCATCTCGGCCGGGTGGTTACTGCATACCAGTATAGGTGATTTTCAATCATACCAAAGCTTCGCTGTCCCTCAGTCACATGAATATTTCAAGGACCAAGAGATATGAAAAAATTATAAAATTTAGTTTCGCTTATTGCGAACAACATTTTTAAGCCTGTTAAAAAAACTTTTTTTGCCTTCCTCATCATAATACCCACCCCCATTACCATCAGAGCCATAACCATAGTTGCTATATCCGTAACCATAACTTCCATACCCATAGGCGCCTCCAATTCCTCTGCGTTTTAAACCATTAAAAACAATGCAGATATTCTTAAACATTTTTTGCTGAGATAAATTCTCTATTTGTTTTAAAGAGATTTTGGGGGTTCTATTATGTCTTACAACAAACATTGTAGTGTCAGCATAATCTTTTAGTAATAATGAATCGGAAACAGGCCCTATAGGTGCAGAGTCTATTACTAAAATATCAAACATTCCTTTAAGCTCTGCCATTAAATCTTTAAACTTATTACTTAAAATAAGTTCCGATGGATTAGGAGGAATAGCTCCGGCAGATATCACATATAAGTTATTAATACTGGTTTTTTTAATAATTCCTTCCAGCGGTATTTTGCCAACCAGATAATTAGATATACCGGGGTCTCTTTCTACATTAAGTAATTTACTTAGCCGTGGTTTACGAAGATCGAGTTCCAATAATGCAACTTTTTTATCGGTAATTGTATAACTGATTGCAAGATTTATTGAAATAAAGCTCTTCCCTTCTCCGGAAATATTAGAAGTGATGAGTGTGGTTTTGGCATCCTCACTCAAAGCCATAAAACCAAGGTTGGTTCTCAATGATCTAAACTGCTCTGCGATTGCAGTACGCTTTCCTTCTAAAATTACTATAGGATTTTTTGTTTCTACCTGCATAATCTCACCTACCACGGGCACCTTTGTTTTTTCTTCTATTTCATTCCTGAATAATACCTTACGATTAAATTGTTCCTTGCCAAATATTAGTAAAACAGGGATCAGGACACCGACAAATAATCCTCCCAAATAAAAGTTCTTCGCTATCGGTTTTATCGGACCGTATGCTCCAGCCTTTTCTATCACTCTTAAATCCGCAATTGTTGAGGCGGAACTGATAGCAGTTTCTTCGCGGGTTTGAAGCAGGTATGAGTAAATATTATTTTTTATACCTTGCTGCCTGCTGATCTCAATAAGCCCTCTTTCCTTTTGCGGTATTTGACTTAATTTGTTAGTCTTTGCTCCTAAATTGGAATTAATATTTTGTTTAACTGCTAGTAAATTTTTGCGAATATTAATAATATTTTCATGTATGTCGTTGCGGAATCTATTTACCTGGTCTTCTGCCAATATAACTGCATCACTTTTTTCCCCGGCTATACTTTTACTCCTTTGTAATTGGGTTTCGGCATCATAAAGTCTTCCTAATAAATTAGGTAATGCCGGGTCACTAATTAATAGTAATGAAGGTACTACTCCAGACTTTTTATCTTTATTACTTATATAATTATTTACATCATTTAAAAGATCTAATTGAAGATCTACTTCACTTTTACGTTTATCAAGATCTGCAACATTACTCAAAAACATTTGTCCCTGGGTGCTAAGATCAATAGCCTGATTTTTGGATCTATAACTCTCCACATTTTTTTCCACGCTATCTAATTGTGATATTACGATCCTTAACCGGCCATCAATAAAAGCGAGCATTTTAGCTGCCGTCTGATTTTTATCCTGTATACCTGTGGAATTGTATACTTCAAATAATTTAGTAACAATATCAATACCTTTTTCCGGTACAGGTGTCTCAAGTGTAACATTTAGGACGGTTGACTGAGGAGAGACAGGAGTCGCATTAAGTTTTGATATTATACCACCGGCAGCACCTTCCACTGAATTAAATTGAACAAAATAATTTTTACCTTTTAAAGTTTTGAGATAAGCTGGATTTGGCTCAATGGAATATACAGTATTGTTTAGCATTACACTGTCATTAAAATGAACAGCCCTGTTATCAATATTTACCTGTTGCCTGTTCCAATCAACCTGGAAATAATATTTCTCAGAAGGATAAATAACTGATGATTCCGACGCATGAAACCATACCGGGGAATTACTTTTATACAATTCTTCAATTCTTACCCTTCCCTCATTATAAACAGTTGCATAAAGCTCAAGTTCCTTTGCTACCTCGTTCATAATATTCGTTGATCTTAACACAATAATTTCATTCTCTACTGTTTTTGTATTTGCAATATTTAAGGCATCTAACACTCTTGAATCACCTCCGCCCCTACCAGGGTCTTTCAGCAAAGCTTTTGCGGAAGCAACAAAAATTGGTACTTGTGAACGTAGGTAAACTGCAGCTATTGCTATAGAAATGGCGATGGTAAGAACGAATAAAGGCCAAAAAGGTAAATATTTTTGCAGTATCTGCAGGAATACGCTGTTATCTGATTTTTGTTTAAAGAATTGTTGATCTTCCATGGAGTAAAAAGTATATTAACGGCGCAGCAAACTATAAACAGTTATTAAAACGGAAAACGCAGTTAACGCATACGAAATAGTCTGCGTGTTAGTGGTACCTGTTTTAATTTTTAATTTAGTTGGCTCAACATACACCACATCGTCTGGTTTTAAATAATAAAACGGAGAGTAAAAAATAGAATTATCGTTAAGATTTATTCTTTTGAATTGTCTTCCCTCGGGTGTTTCTCTTATTACTAATACATTGTCTCTCCTCCCGGTAAATGTAAGATCGCCGCTTTGTCCAATAGCATCCAGCAAAGTTATTTGCTCATTAGGCATAGATAATACCTGGGGCTTTCCTACTTCCCCCAATATAGTTACATGATTACTTAAGTACCTGATAGTTAGTACAGGATTTAATAAATAAGGGGCAAGTTCCTTTTGCAAAAGGCGTTTCAATTCACTTCTTGTTACCCCTTCAACATGTACAATACCAAGTTTATACATTACTATATCGCCTTTATTATCAACTAAATAACCTCCTGTTCCGCCTGCGTTAAACAATGCTACGTCTTCTGCAGCAGCTACAATATTTATACTAAGTAAATCATTCTTACGAATTTTTAATTCCAAATCATTACTAACCAGGCTGCGGAGTGTGGTATCTTTTTCCAGGTTTTGAAAGTATACTACGTTTTTTACAGGGGTACAGGAATTGAGAAGGAATAAAAGATAAACTGTGACAATACTTAAATAATATACGTTGAGAGTAATGGATTTTATCTTCATGATAGATGTTAATGGGCATGGCACAAAAATGTGGGGAATGTGCTTTTAAAAAATATTGCGCAAAGTAACCAAAATTTTCTGACATAGCCAATTGAGTCATCATCACATTGATGCCTTATTCAGTTAGAAACTAAGCATAAATATTGTATAAGCAGGTAAGTAAAATTATAACATCTTAATATAGTTTACACGAAAATCTGCATTCTTTTAAAGCAATATTTTTATTTGAAACTTAAAATTTCAAAATGTATTTTTGCGCCGGAGAGATGGCAGAGCGGTCTAATGCGGCGGTCTTGAAAACCGTTGACTGTTACAGGTCCGGGGGTTCGAATCCCTCTCTCTCCGCTGAAAACAACGTTCAAAAAAGTCTAGGGCCCGCAAATCCTTTATTTATGGGCTTTTTTATTTTTACTACTTACCCCAATTGTTCTATTTACTCAAAATTCTGGTGAGTAATTTGGAAGATCTTCTCTTCCTTCAACGGTTAATTAAATGAAATTTGCCAGTCATTATCCACCGTATTTTTTTTCTGAACTTTTATTCCATAACAGCTTTCCTATATCATCATAGTACCATCTAGGAATCTCTCCCGGTTAAAGTAGTTACTTAATATTTTTAAATAAAAGACCGTTTTTAAGTAACCCAGGGAGATTAGTTTAAAACATATTACTTAGCTGGCAACTTTCCATTAGACATATAAAGAAACTTCCAGAGTCAATCACAGTTGTTTTTCACTTTTACTTTTTTCAAAATGGACGAGAACCAGTATTGCCTTCCTGTGGATTGGCAAAACCTATACTAAAAATTTGCAGGGCTACGACGTGAGAGTTTCACCCTGCATTTATATGATTAAACTATTGCTTCTATCTTTGCGTACATAAACAAAATATCAAACCACTTTCAATTGATGTATATGCCTGATACAAATAATATGGAAACTGCTACTTTCGGTACTGGGTGTTTCTGGTGTACAGAAGCTATTTTTCAACAACTAAATGGCGTTACAAAAGTTATCAGCGGCTATAGCGGAGGTCATGTTATAAATCCTACTTACGAAGCGGTATGCAATAAAAAAACAGGACATGCTGAATGCCTGAATATAGAATATGATAAAGCAATAATTACTTTTGATGAATTGCTGGAAGTGTTTTGGAAATCACACGATCCTACCACACTAAACAGGCAAGGCAATGATGAAGGTCCACAATACCGAAGTGCAATATTTTATCATAATGAAGAACAGAAACTAAAGGCGGAAAAGTATAAGTTGGAATTAGATGAACGCGGAGCTTTTACAAAACCAATCGTTACTGAAATTGAGTCTTTTAAAATATTTTATCCTGCAGAAAATTATCATCAGAATTATTATAACAACAATGGTGCACAACCTTATTGCTCCTACGTAATAAGGCCAAAGCTTGAGAAATTCCAAAAAATATTCAAGGAAAAGATAAGAAGTTAACTTGATTTAAGCCTGTGATACCATAGGTTTAAAGCGTATGATACGTAAATAGTGTAGGCCCTTCATAACAATAAATGTAAGATCAAATTCATACCATTTTTTTGCAAAATTGGGATCGTTTTTAGCAAAATGATGATTGTTTTGAAATAATTCTCCCATCATAATAACTCCCCAGGGCGTTGTGTTTTTTGAATGATCTCCATTTTTGTAATTGCTATACCCAAGTTTATGCCCAAACCAATTTACGATAGCCCCCTGAATAGGGCCCATTAAAAAATGTATAGGCAGTAATAAGTACCACCAATAATTTGGAGCAAAAATTATATAAAACGAAATATAAAATGCACCGAATAATAATCTGGTGATTGTGCTATGCCCGATTTTATCAAGCGTTCGCCAAACCGGAATATATTCCTTAGTAAACTGCGGGTCTGGCATATTTTTACCGGTAACAAGCGATCTGAAAATTTTAGCTGTATGAAGCATCATGTGCCATATGTCTTTAAAAAAATACGGCGAATGAGGGTCCTTTTCTGTATCACTGTAAGTATGGTGCATACGGTGCAGCACTGCATATGCACTAGGAACTAAAAAAGATGAGCCTTGTGCAAACCATGTCAAAAAATAAAATGTTTTTTCCCAACCTTTACTGGTTGTATACATTTGATGAGATGCATACCTGTGTAAAAAAAACGAATGGAAAAACAAAGAAAAAAACCAATGGCATAGAAAGAAAATAATAATGGCAGACATAGTTTATTGAATTTATATTTTTTAATTTATTGTAACCTACGCTTAATTATTGAAAGCAGATTTAGCTTGCAAAATGTTTAACTTATTACAAAATATTTATTTATTTAACTTCACTCTTCTAAGCTCAAGCAAATTTAAACTATTTGCTGTAAATGCAGCAACATATGGGTGTACGAGATGTATTACCATGTCATACCACAAAGGCACTACAGGTGCATCATTTATTACATATCTATCCGCATCCTGGTACATTTGATTTCTTACTAAATCATCTTTCTCTGCCAAAGCTTTTTCGTACAATGCATCGAATGCGGCATTTTTATAACGGGTGTAATTTGGCGGTGCAGGATTTTTGCTATAGAATACACTAAGATAATTTTCTGCATCCGGATAATCTGCTATCCAGCTGCCGCGAAAAAACAATGCCTGCGATTTTGAAGTTTGCTCAAGCAATAAGCTTTTCTGAATTGCTTCCACCTGAACTTTAATACCGATCTGTTGTAATTCATTAGCTATATAACTTCCAAGATCAGCATATTGAGGAATAGTTAACAATTTTATTTGCGGCAAGCCTTCACCATTAGTATAACCGGCTTCTTTTAATAATTGCAATGCTCTGGACGGGTCATAGTGATACCCGGTAACTTTTGCTGAATCAAAGGAAGGAAGCCCTGCAGGAACAAAACCACTTTCAGCGGCAGTACCGATTGAATTACGGATATACAACATCATTTTCTTTCTATCAATTCCATAATTTATTGCCTGCCGTATTTTTTTAATTTTCAAAGGAGAACTTTTTAGAAGATCATTTGTGCTGTCAAATAAAATTCCCAAATATTCTATATTGAGATAAGGATGTTTTTGTAACATTATTTTACCTTCCCATTCTTGTCGCAGTTCGCCTTTTTTTGTTAATACTTCATCTTTAAACGAAGCGTCAA
>JBPCQG010000457.1:0-7492 GCA_050998315.1 Chitinophagaceae bacterium | reverse complement strand
AGCTGTGAGATGGGTATATTTTAAAATGGATTATAATTCACTCACAGTTCACAACTCACTACTCACAATCCGTATCTTTATTATATGATAGCTATTGACAATGTTCTTATAAGCAACCTTGTGGTGGAAGAGCAGTTTGTTTGTGACCTTAACAAGTGCAAAGGTGGCTGCTGCGTTGATGGGGATGCAGGTGCGCCGCTTGAAAATAAAGAGCTAAAAGAGCTTAATGAAGTTTACGATGCCGTGCTGCCCTACCTTACTGAGGGGTCAAAGAAAGAATTAGAAAGGCAAGGCAAATATGTTTATGATAAAGAATTTGGCTGGGTAACCCCAACAATAAATTCAAGTATTTGTGTGTATGGCATCACCAATGCAGCAGGAATTGTAAAATGTGGTATTGAACAGGCGTATAACGACGGAAAAACAACATGGAGAAAACCCATCAGTTGTCATCTATATCCTATCCGCACAAAAAAAAGTAGGAACGCCAAAACTGAGTATGTAAATTATGAGCCAAGAGAAGAGCTTTGTAAAGCAGGCTGTTCTCTCGGAAAAAAATTAAAAGTTCCCACATATGTATTTTTAAAAGATGCTCTTATAAGAAAATTCGGCGAAGAATTTTATGAAGCATTATGTGCATCAGCCGAACATCAAAAACTTTCTGTGGTATAAAAAATTATGAAGAAAGATTTGCGTTTAATCATTTCCATCATTTCTATCTTTATTATCAATGGATCCTGTTCAGTTAATCAGGCTAAAATTGATAATAGCCTGAAAAAGTATTTTGATTCATCAAAAGTGGATGGCTGCTTTTCTATGGTTAATAATCAAACCGGCGCAGTCACAGTTTATAATATGAAGCTTGATACACAAAGATTTTTACCTGCTTCTTCTTTTAAAATTGTTAACTCATTGATAGGGCTTGAAACAGGTAAAATAACCGACGAGAAGATGATGATCAAATGGGATGGTATAAAAAGATGGAATGAAGCATGGAATGAAGATCTTACCATGACAGAGGCTTTTAAAGTATCAGCAGTAAATTATTACCAGGAAGTTGCCAGAAGGATCGGGAGAGATACTATGAAACAATGGATCGATACTTTGCATTATGGTAATATGGATATCAGCGGAGCTATTGATTCATTCTGGTTAAATAATACTTTAAAAGTTTCTCCTGATGAACAATTGGGCCTTGTTAAAAAATTATATTTTGACAAGCTTCCATTTCAAAAACGCACACAGCAAATTGTGCGTGATGTAATGCTGCAGGAAAATAATACGCTTTATAAATTAAGCTATAAAACAGGCTGGGGTTTTGATGAGCAAAATGCAATTGGGTGGGTGGTAGGCTGGGTAGAAGAGAACAGGCACGTTTATTTTTTTGTAACGCTTATAAAAAGTCCTGATAGAAATATTGATATGATATCTGTGCGAATGAAAATCCTGAAAAATATTTTAACTCAATATGGATTTTTTAAAGGAGAAATGTAAACAGTTATGAAATATCATTTTTTGAAAAAATTATATATAGCTAAAATTTCACTTTCACTTCAGAATGACTCCCAATAGCATGGGGAGTGTTAAATATTTTGTATTCATCTTATTGGTTTATTTTTTGCCTTAATGCATTGTTTAAATTGTATTACTTCAAGCCTGGCTTTTATGTTCCGTTTTCAGCACATTGAATTTTTATATGTACTTGCAGCCATTCCTTTTATGGTATTGTTTTATTTTCTTTTAACCAGGTGGAAAAAAAATGCAATGAAAAAAATAGGCGATCCACCGCTCGTAAAACAATTGATACAAGGTTTTTCTTCAAATCTTTTTGCAATAAAATTTGTATTGATTTTACTTGGGTTTTCATTATGTGCTTTTGGGGTTGCAGATCTGGTAAAACCCGAAGGCACTCAAAAAATTAATCGTAAAGGTATAGATGTAATGATCGCATTGGATGTGAGCAATAGTATGTTGGCCGAAGATATAAAACCCAACCGTTTAGAAAGGGCAAAGCATCTTGTAAGTAAAATAATTGATAAGTTATCAGACGATAAAGTAGGTATTGTTGTTTTTGCAGGAAGAGCTTATTTGCAGATGCCTTTAACAAGTGATCATTCTGCCGCTAAAATGTACTTGTCTTCAGCCTCCACTGATAACGTGCCAACGCAGGGTACGGTTATAAACCAGGCTCTCAAAATGAGTTATGCAGCATTTAATACAAAGGAAAAAAAGTATCGTGCAATAATTTTAATAAGTGATGGCGAAGATCATGATGAGGATGCTATTAAAGTAACAAAACAGCTGGCAGAGGAAGGAATCATGGTAAGTACTGTTGGTATTGGTTCGCCTCAGGGTGCACCAGTAAGGGATAAAGAAACTAATGATTATAAAAAAGATGAGAATGGCAATACAGTGATCTCTAAATTAAATGAAGAGGAATTGAAGGGCATTGCCCAAACCGGTAATGGCTTGTACCAGGCATTTTCCAGTGCTGATGAAGTGGCAGATAACCTTCATAGCAAATTAATGACTATTGGGCAAACTACTCTTACCGGTTCCTCCTTCGGAGTGTATAAAAATTACTTCTGGTATTTTCTGCTTGCTGCTTTAATTATTTTATTAATAGAAAATTTTCTTCCGGAAAGAAAAAGAATCAATGCTTTAAAAAAAGGATTACCTGTAATTTTTTTATTTCTTTTTTTCACCCTGAGTTGGTCGAAGGGTTTTTCTCAAAATATTAAAAAAGAAATAATTAAAGGAAATGATGCTTATAAAAAGAAGCAGTATAACGAAGCTGCAAGCTCTTATCAAAAAGCTTTGAAGAAGTCTCCGGATGCTACTGCGTATTATAATTTAGGCAATGCGTTATACAAAACTGATAAGTTGGATGATGCATTGAAGTCGTATGACAATACTGTGCAAAACTCAAAATCATATCCACTCAAAGGCAATGCGTATTACAACGGAGGTGTAGTATTACAAAAGCAAAATAAATTAGGGGAATGTATCAAAGCCTACAAAAATGCTTTGAAGATTGAACCTAATGATGAAGATGCAAGGCAGAATTTACAAAGGGCTTTACAGCAATTAAAGCAGCAGCAAAAACAGGATCAAAAAGACAAAAAGCAAAATAAGAAGGATCAGCAAAAACAAGATCAGAATAAAAAAGATGAGCCTAAACCTCAGCCTTCAAAAATTTCAAAGCAGGATGCAGAGGAAAAATTAAAATCTTTGTTAGAGCATGAAAAAAAACTGCAGGATAGATTGCATAAAGTAAAAGCGAATTCAACCGATAAACCTAAAAAAGACTGGTAGATTTTTAGGTGTAAAAAACCCGGATAGAGGTATCCAGGCTTTAAGTTTATATTGGATTATTTTTCCGCTTTTTTGTTCTTGTGCCTTCCTATTACGTAGCCTGTTCCTGCTCCAACAATCCGACAACAGCATGTTTCGCCCCTTGTTTTTACTAATTACGCCCCGGTTCCCGCTCAGTGATAATACAGAAAATTGACCTCTTCATAAATTATAGGTTTAATTAGAAATAATTATTAACCCATATCTATTCCAAAATCAGGGCATGTAATTAATCTTATTTTTGCAGATTACTTTTTAGAATTTTAAAATGGAGATTTACGCTGAATCCTTAACGGAATATAAACGCCTTGCAACACTTGAAGTTAAAGTGGGTGACCTTTTGCTGGGGGATTTTAATCCTATCCGTATCCAGACAATGACAACGACTGATACAATGGATACACTTGCCACTGTTGAGCAAAGTATTAAATGTATCGAAGCCGGCTCAGAATTGATCCGCATTACTGCGCCTTCCAAAAATGAGGCAGAAAATCTGCTCAATATAAAAACTGAATTACGCAAAAGAGGATATAATATTCCGATAGTTGCAGATATTCATTTTACTCCCAACGCGGCTGAAATAGCGGCGAGAATTGTAGAGAAAGTGAGAGTAAACCCCGGTAATTATGTAGATAAAAAAAAATTTGAATTACTGGAATATTCCGATGCAGAATACATGGAAGAAATTGGACGCATTAGATATCGCTTTACGCCATTAGTAAAAATTTGTAAAGAATATGGCACTGCAATGCGGATAGGTACTAACCATGGTTCGCTTAGCGATCGGATAATGAGCCGGTATGGCGATACACCCATTGGAATGGTGGAAAGTGCAATGGAGTTTTTACGCATCGCAGAAAGTGAGAATTATTACAATATTGTTTTAAGCATGAAAAGTAGTAATCCCCAGGTAATGGTACAGGCTTACAGGCTATTGATACAAAACATGCATGCAGAACTTAAACATTGTTATCCATTACATTTAGGTGTAACTGAAGCTGGTGACGGAGAAGATGGAAGAATAAAATCTGCTATTGGCATTGGTACTTTACTGGAAGATGGAATTGGTGATACAATAAGAGTTTCATTAACTGAAGATCCTGAATTGGAAATACCTGTTTGCAGGAATATCGTGAAACGATACAGCCAGCCTCCCCAAACCCCTCCGAAGGAGGGGCTTGCTAAAACACAAAGCCGTGTAAACGAATTTGAAGATTCTTTAGAAAATAAAAAAGCTAACTCTGAAACAAATGAGAGAAAATTTGAATTAGCAGATTCTTCCAAGTCCCTCTCTAAGGGAGAGGGATTTAGGGAGAGGCTTTTCTCTTTTGGAGAGGGATTTAGGGAGAGACAACCATATTCTCCTTTCGAATATAAAAGGCGTGAAACCTTTGAAGTAAATAATATTGGCGCAAAACATGTTCCTGTTGTAATTGCCGATCTGCATAAAATAGACAAGATAAAACCTGAAGATTTGGAGGCCATCGGGTACACGTATGATATAGTTACTGATAAATGGAATATTAGTGATTTGGCAGCAGATTATATATTTACTGCAGATCAGCTCATTGATTTTGATTTGCCGGGAACATTAAAAATTATTTGTTATTATAATTTGTGGCTAGCTTCTGCAGATAAAGAAAAGTATTTCCCCATTTTTGATGAACAACAATACCTGGATGATAACATCTCAAAATCTTTTGTTACCAATTTTGTGATGCTTGATTGTTACTCTGAGGGATATCCAGAGATTGATCTTGAAAAAATTATTTTAAAATTGAAACCTGATAAAACGGCTGTGATTTGTTTAAGCTCAACCAACAAAAATGCAGTACAGAGTATAAGAAAAATGTTCATTGGCTTGATAGAAAAAGAAATAAAAAATCCGATAATAATAATTACAGATAGCACTCATGAATCAATGGATGAAAACCTTATCCATTATGCAGTAGAAGCAGGAGCACTATTATTGGATGGTTTTGGCGATGGCATTTGTTTAGGACATCGATTTGCAGAAAAGAAAGTTACAACAGATTACAAATTGCTTAACTCCATTGCCTTTGGAATTTTACAGGCGTCCCGAACAAGAATTTCAAAAACAGAATACATTAGTTGCCCAAGTTGCGGCCGAACATTATTTGATCTGCAGGAAACAACTTCAAGGATACGTGCCGTTACCAATCATCTAAAAGGTTTAAAAATTGCTATTATGGGTTGTATAGTAAATGGGCCGGGAGAAATGGCTGATGCTGATTTTGGATATGTAGGTAGTGGTCCTGGAAAAATTACTTTGTATAAAGGGAAAGAAATAGTGAAAAGAGCAGTTTCTGAAGATGTAGCCGTCTCTGAACTCATCAATCTTATAAAAGAAAATGAAGCATGGGTTGAACCGTAGTATTTTATTATTAATTTTCAAATTTCAATTACTTATTTTTATTTCATCTCGTCTTTAAAACAATTTTATGATGAAATACATTCCTTTACTTATAC
Organism: Chitinophagaceae bacterium; assembly: GCA_050998315.1. Lineage (GTDB taxonomy): Bacteria > Bacteroidota > Bacteroidia > Chitinophagales > Chitinophagaceae > Ginsengibacter. Next base: position 1,648 of record JBPCQG010000457.1, on the reverse strand, counting down.
TGCTGGGTTTTCTTTGCTGTAAGACAAAAAATTCTGAAACTAATTTAAATACTTCTGTAGATTCTGCTGCCAATCAAAAATTATTTATTCCCGCTTATGCTGTAACTAATTTTGAAGGAGCTTACACCGGAAATTTTGACCAGGGATTTATAACTATAGTTCTTAATTACATTAAGGGAAAAAATGTAAGCGGATACAATTAGCACAAGGGATTAAGGCGTAACATAAATGGAAACTTGCATTCAGATATAAATGGATTTAAATTTATTTTAAAAGAGCCGGGGGATAATCCATTTGACGGAACTTTTGAATTTACAATTGATACTTTAAAATTTGCACTAGCCGGGATGTGGATTCCTTTTGATAGCATAAAAACCAAATCAAAAGTGTTGGCATTACTAAAACAACCTAAAAAAAATTTTAATGATTTTGGAAATCAGTTGGGCATGTGGGTTCCTGCTACCGGAACCTATACTACTGATACAACATTGGATTTTTTACCTGAGGGTACCTGTGAATACAGGTTTTACGCTACGCCGGGTGATTCAACATCGCAGGTAAGTTCTGTAAAAGGGAATTATATTTTGGTAAAGGATACTGTTTTTATTGAATGGCAAAAAAATTCATTTACCCCTTTACAAAAAATGAAAATGATTAAGCGTACCATAAAAGTAAAAACGGGAGGAGATACCTATGATGAACAGCAGCTTTCAGGCCATGGTTGGAAGTTTGTACAATTCCAGGGAGATTGAGAAAGTCACTTAAATATTGGCTACAGATATTATTAGTTCTTGTACTGGCATTTTTTTCGTACCTGATGTTGCGGTTATCACTTCCCTATACAGCTATGCGTAATGATGTTGATTTTTTGCTGACCAAGCAAAATGTTTATCATATTAATTTTTGGCGCACTAGTTTTTATGTGCATGTTTTTACCAGCATTTTTGTTTTAATTGCCGGTTTAACACAATTCAATACTGTTTTACGGAAGAGGCATAAAAGAGTTCATCGCTTCATGGGATATATATATGTATTACTGGTAGTGTTTATTACCGGACCTGCATCTTTTATGATGGGATGGCATGCTAACGGAGGCTTACCGGCAAAAACAAGTTTTACTTTTCTTGCTTTTTTATGGATAGCATTTACAGGTTTTGCCTGGTGGTATGCAACACAAAGAAATTTTATACAACACAGAGCTTTTATGATACGCAGCTATGCTCTTACACTTTCGGCCATAACTTTAAGAATATACACATTTGGATTTGCCTGGTTTAATGTGCACGCCAGGCCGGTGGAAATTTATATTACAACGGCATGGCTTAGCTGGGTTCCTAATTTAATAATAGCCGAGATGATAATAAATTATGGAAAGGTTTATAAAGTAGATAGTAAAGAGTATAAGAAGTGAATAGAATACGAAAGGTAGGTGATTCAACTGTATACTTATCAACTGTATACTTAATATACTATTTACCTACCTGCCAGTTGCTCCTTATCTGCCTTTTCAAATTTTCCCCTGGCATTAATGTGATAATAGGATGTGGTAAGCAATTCGCTTTTGGTTACCTTATTATTTTCGTATCCATCTTTTGCAGGGTCTTTCTCATAAATATTTTTAAATTCCTTTACTTCCATAGTTAAATTT
>JBPCQG010000096.1:0-20912 GCA_050998315.1 Chitinophagaceae bacterium | reverse complement strand
CTTCAATAATGTGGGCTGTTTCATGCGGCTGTTCATCATATTCACCAAAGGCATTTGGTAAGCCTGCATTGGGATATGCAGATGTATAGCAACTTGCTAACTGACTTAATTCTTCAATATGCGGACGCATTTCTTTTGCACCTAATGCACAATTTAAACCAATGCTTAAGGGTTTTGCATGCGAAACAGAAATATAAAATGCTTCCAAGGTTTGTCCGCTTAAGGTACGTCCGCTGGCATCCGTTATAGTTCCACTTATCATTACAGGAAGTTCCTTTTGCTTTGTATCTCTGAAATATTTCTTGATTGCATAAATAGCGGCTTTAGCATTTAATGTATCGAAAATGGTTTCTATCAAAAGGATATCAACACCACCATCAACCAATCCTTTTACCTGCTCATAATATGCATTTGCAACTTCATCAAATGTTACGGCACGATAACCCGGATTATTTACATCAGGAGATAAACTTAAGGTTTTATTTAAAGGACCGATAGCGCCGGCAACGAACCTCACCCTTTGCCTCTCTCCACAAGCAGAGAGGGGTGAAGATAAAAATTTCGTAACTGCATTTCTTGCACATTTTCCTGCGGCTACATTTAATTCATAAGCAATAGATTGCAGCTCATAATCTGCCTGCGCAATAGATGTGCTGCTGAAAGTATTGGTTTCAATAATATCAGCGCCTGCTTCTAAATATTGCTGGTGAATTTCTTCAATAATTTGTGGCTGGGTAATGCTTAAAAGATCATTGTTGCCTTTTACATCTTTATGCCATTCTTTAAACCGTTCTCCGCGATAATCTGCTTCTTCCAGTTTATGGCGTTGGATCATTGTGCCCATTGCGCCATCAATTATCAGTATTCTTTCTTTTAAGCAATCATTAATTGTTTTCATTTTAGATGATTTTATGTTTGCGGCTGAAGTGAGTGATCCTTCGCTACGCTCTGGACAGGCTTCACGATGATGACCAAAGCCATGAAAGCTCACTAAAAAAACTAAACACAAACTTTTAACGAAATTTAAAATCCTGAAGAGTTGTACAGAATGGTTTCGTTTATTAGTTCGTTTTCCTAAAACATTAATACATTCGGGCTGAACAATAAACAAATCCGCCTTAATGTGCCGTAAAAATAAAACAAGAAAGTGGTAACTCAAAATTGATGAAGACTTTAAAGGCTTATCGCCTGCCTTCCAATTTGGTTTATATCATCATCCAACAGATCGGTTCTTTTAGAAAGGTTGGCTTTTAAAACAAAGTATCCGGTTATAGCGCCGGCAATCGCAACCAGGGCAACACTAAAAAAGTTATTAGTTCCGAATATAAGTATACCAATAACAGCCCCCACAAATTCTCCGGCAATCCATGCTAATACGGTATACAATTTCCATACACCAGGCTTTAATCCTTTGCCGGCTGCAATTTTTCCAATCTCTTTTGTCAGAAATATCAGTGCAATGATTTCAAGCATAAAAATTAAACGAGATCGATATCAAAATTAACTAACTGCACAAATTCCTCAAGCCTTACATCTATATCAGCTTTGGTGATCTCTTTTAAGCGTTGTGGTCCAAATTTTTCTACGCAAAAACTTGCCATGGCAGAACCAACAATAATGGCGGTTTTCATATTTTCAAAACTTATGTCTTTTGATCTTGCAAGGTGCCCTATAAAACCGCCTGCAAAACTATCACCGGCGCCTGTGGGATCAAATACTTCCTCCAGGGGTAAGGCAGGTGCAAAGAAAACGTGATTGTCATGAAAAAGCAAAGCGCCATGTTCTCCCTTTTTTATTATAAGATATTTAGGTCCCATTTCAACCACTTTTTTTGATGCCTTAACCAAAGAAAATTCTCCGCTTAACTGACGGGCTTCGGTATCATTTATTAACAACACATCAACCATCGTTAAAACTTTCTTCAAATCTTCCAATGCCGTATCCATCCAGAAATTCATTGTATCCAACACAATTAGCATGGGTCGTTTTTTTAATTGATTGATCACACTAATTTGTAATTGTGGCATTAAATTACCAAGCATTAAAAATTCAGCACCCTGGTATGTATCAGGAACTTTAGGATTAAAATCTGCCAGAACATTAAGGTCAGTTATCAGTGTATCCCGGGTGTTCATATCCATATGATACTTTCCACTCCAGAAAAAGGATTTTTTATCTGCAACAACCTCCACTCCATCTAACTGAACTCCACGGCTTTTAAGTTCATTTAATTCTTCTTGAGGAAAATCAGCGCCCACAATTGAAATTTGTTGTATGGGTTTAATAAGATGACTTGCAGCATACGCAACATAGGTAGCAGAGCCACCTACAATTTTATCTATTTTATCAAAAGGCGTTTCAATAGCATCAAACGCCATAGTGCCAAGTGCAATTACCGACATAATAAATTTTTAAGCTGATTTATTTTAAATAAAAACTTTGCAAATGTAGTTTATTAACTTCTTTGATTTACCCCTTTTTTAATTATAAATTTTGATTCAACTTTGCAAAATGCTTCTTCAATTACATCCTGATAATCCGCAGCCAAGATTGCTCAGGCAAATTGCCAATTGCCTTAAAGAAGGCGGTATTATTATTTATCCCACAGATACAATTTATGGTTTAGGCTGTGATATTCATCAGCAAAAAGCCATTGAAAGGATATGCAAAATAAAAAATGTAAATCCCCAAAAAGCCCAGCTTTCTTTTATATGCCGGGACCTAAGCCATCTAAGTGATTACACTAAAAGCATTGACACTCCTTTATACCGAATGCTTAAAACTTATTTACCCGGACCATATACTTTTATTTTACCTGCGAGCAAACAGGTACCTAAAATTTTAAAAAGTAAGAAAGAAACTATTGGGCTCAGGGTGCCGGATAATGTTATCTGCCAACAAATACTGGAGACATTAGACAATCCCATTTTAAGTACTTCACTTCCGGGAGATATGATAGAACAATATACAGATCCTGAAATTATTTATGAAAAATTTGGCGACAAGGTTGATTTGGTAATTGATGGAGGTTCCGGAGGAATTACCCCATCTACTATTATAGATTGTACTTCAGATGAGTGGCAAATAATAAGGCAGGGACTTGGGGAATGGGCTGCGTAGTTTTTATTTCTTCAGAAAAATCTTCACAACAAATTTCCGATAAACGTGCAGCAAAAATATTAAAACTTTTTCGGTGGTATTTACATAACCCATGTTTTCCAATTGCTGTACGATGTTCCGGTGTGCCATACCCTTTATTACTCTCCCAGGCGTACATCTTATATTTTTTATGAAGCTTTTGCATATAGTCATCACGGTAAGTTTTTGCCAATACACTGGCCGCCGCAATAGAAGTATAAATTCCGTCACCCTGAATTATGCAATGATGTGGATAGTCCTTATATTTTTTAAAACGATTGCCATCTATTAATAAAAATTGTGGCTTTTGTTTTAGTTTATTAAGTGATATATGCATTGCTTTAAAAGAAGCCTGTAAAATATTTATCCGGTCAATTTCTTCATTATCTACTTTTGCAACTGAATATGAAATACATTCCTTTTCAATAATTGGGCGAAGCATTTCCCTGTCTTCTTTTTTCATTTGCTTGGAATCGTTTAAAACAGGATGATAAAAATCTTTTGGTAAGATAACGGCTGCCGCAAACACGGGTCCGGCAAAGCAACCGCGGCCAGCTTCATCTAAACCGGCTTCGCAAAAATTATTATGAAAAAAGGGAAGAAGCAATCAGGAATTTTATCAAAAATAATTATCTGAAAGTTATTACACTTAAATAATTATCAACATTAAGTTAATGAGATACAAATAACTTTGTATATGCAGCATTCTTTGGATAATTCTTCGTCAAAACCAATTGCAATATGGTTATTGATTGGTGTTGCAATGATTATGATACAGGTTTTGCTTGGAGGGATTACAAGGCTTACAGAATCTGGTTTGTCAATTACCGAATGGAAACCATTAACAGGAATTCTTCTTCCTGTAAATACTGTGGAATGGCAGGAAGAATTTGATAAATATAAAGGCACGGATCAATTCAGGTACATTCATGCAGATTTTACATTAAATGACTTTAAGTTCATTTTTTTTTGGGAATGGCTTCATCGATTGTGGGCAAGGCTTTTAGGAATTGTATTCCTGGTTGGTTTTGTTTACTTTTTAATAAAGAAAAAATTTAAGAAAGAGATGATCATTCCTATGATCATTTTATTTTTATTGGGTGTCTTGCAGGGGTTGGTGGGTTGGATAATGGTAAAGAGCGGCCTGGTACCGGAAAAAATGTTTGTTGGACATATACAATTGGCCACACATTTTATGGCTGCCCTTGTTTTACTATGTTATACTTTTTGGTTTGCATTAAATTTATTAATTCCCAAAGAAAAGCTGGTATTAAACTCATCACTTAAAAAATTCGCTATAACTATTCTGTGTGTTCTTGTTCTTCAACTTATTTATGGAGCATTTATGTCAGGACTAAAGGCTGCAACTGCTGCACCTACCTGGCCAGATATAAATGGAATGGTCTTTCCTGACCAGATAAATAATTTATCGCCCTGGTGGAAAAATTTGGTGGACAATAAAATTACTGTTCAATTTATACATAGATGCCTTGCATATATTATAACGGCACTGGTATTTATCTGGACAATTAAATCAAGAAAAATTAATAATACTCTTTTTAACAGAACCCAATGGTTGCCGCTGGTCTTTATTTTAGTTCAGGTTGTGCTCGGTATACTCGCTGTAATAACATCACCCTTTGGAAATAATCTGCTTTGGTTCGGCCTTGCTCACCAATTTACGGCAATGCTGTTTTTAATTAGTATGATCTGGATGATATTTATTATACAAAGCCGTAAAAAATTAAATACAATCTGATTGTAAGCAAATGAAAATTATACCACTTGGTGAAGGCACTTTTACGGTAGATAAGACAAAGCAGTTCATTCCTTTCGATTTAGAAAAAGATAAATTACAGGAAAGAAATGTTGGCAGTTTATTGGTAGAAATTCAGCCATTTGTCATTGTAACATCAAAAGACATTTTATTGCTTGATACGGGTTTGGGCTTTTCAACTGCCGATGGTATGCTACAAATACATCAAAACTTATTAAAAAATAATATAGAACCATCTACCGTAACAAAAGTATTGCTATCACACCTGCACAAAGATCATTCGGGAGGAATAAGTTATATTAAGAACGGTGAAAGAGTTTTGAGTTTTGCCCATGCAACTTATTACATTAATAAACAGGAGTTTGATTTTGCTTTTGAAAATGCAAAGACTTCATATCACGTAGAGGATTTTAATATTCTTAAAAATTCTTTACAGGTAAAGTTTATTGAAGGCAACGGTTTACTAAATGAGTACATTAAATATGAAGTTACGGGTGCACACTGTCCTTATCACCAGGTTTTTTGGATCGAGGAAGACGGCGAAAAGATATTTTTTGGAGGCGATGTAGCTCCGCAATTGCAACAAATAAAGAACAGGTTTATGGCTAAATATGACTATGATGGTAAAAGATCAATGCAATACAGACAAGATTGGAGAATACAGGGAGAGCAGGAAAAATGGGTATTTTTATTCTATCACGATATTAAGTCGCCGGTGCATAAAATATAGTTTTAATAAAAAAAGGCCTGCCCTAAAAAGAGCTGGCCGTTGCTAACCTATGAAAAACACCTAGCAACAAAAATAGGAGAATTTTTATATTATCCAAGTTTTTATTGAAAACCACACTAAAAGGCTGTGAATGGTATGTAAATGTTTAAGGGAAAAGCTGTTTAGGCCGATCGTCATGCTTATTTTTAAGTTGACGCATTAGAACGCCTCTAAATTCTTTTTCTGCATTAAAAAGAGTATTGGTTTTTGGCTGACCTATTACTTTTATAAATTCTGATCTATATCTTTTTTTTACATTTAAAACTTTTTCTTCGTTATCAATTGCATCTCCCCCGCGTTTATTATCCATTACTACTTGTTTTATATCATTTTCGTAACGATTGTAAACCGGCCAAAATTTTTGGGCTTCATCTGAAGTAAGCTCAAGCTTTTGTGTGATAAAAGCAATTTTTAAAGCCTGTATTTTTTCTGACCTTTTTTCTTTGCTTTCATTTTGAGCGTTTACAAAAGAAAAGCACCCAAAGAACAAAGCCGTTATAAGTATAAATTGTTTCATTTAAAATCCTTCTTTTAGTTTTGAGAATTCTTACCAGTTTTATTTAAATAGGTATCTAATGTTTGTTCATCAAGCAGATAATCTTTAGTAGCAGGAAGTTCATTCTCGTCAATATTAATAGTTAACGCCTCATTGTCTACTTCATTACCTGTTCTTTCCAGATACTTAATTATCTCCTCTTCTGATAAAGTTGCTATTGCCGCATTTAACTGTTGTTCATTTTTAAACTGAGATGCAGTTTGAACAGATGATACTGCTGATCCATTGGCCTTACTGAATGTTGATTGCCGTGAACTATTAAAAAACATTAATGAACTCAAGCCTATTGCCCCGGTAACTACTGCCGCAGCGGCATATTTCCATACAGAATCTCTTTTTTTAATTTCAACTACTTTAGCCTGGTGTTTTATAATTACTTTATCCAGTATATCACTTTGCAAATTTCTGAAATAACTTTCTGGAACTTTAAATACGTTTTCATTTTGAATTGAATAAAGCATTGGAGATAATGCTCTTAATTCCTGCGCCGGATCATCTTGAAGAGATTTTATTTTATTTAAGACAGATGCGCTTAAGTTTTCAAAATATCCTTCAGGCACTGTTAATTTACCTGTTTTAAATTCAGAAGAATTAGTATTTATCTTTTTAAAGATGTCCATTGACAGCACATTAAAATATCCTTCAGGAACAGAGAATATATTTTTTCTCTCTATCCCTGCCAACAAGGAACTGATCTTATTCAATTCTTCAGATATTTCTTTTGAGAATTCCATTGGTTAATAAGACGTAAATAGTATTTAAAAGTTTAATCAGCACTTAGCCATTCAATATAAATTCTTCAATTTTCTTGGCAGCATGGTGATAGCTTGCTTTTAACGCTCCTTCACTGGTCTCTAATACTCGGCTCATTTCCTCATACGGCATTTCATCATAATACCTTAAGTTAAATACAATTCTTTGCTTTTCAGGCAATTGTTGTATGCCAAGCTGAAGTTTCCATTCCAAACGATTAGCATCAAAATTTGTATCAGCTTTAAGTTTGTTTGCCAAACCATTTTCAACATCATTCAATGAAACCGAATTTCTTCTTTTCTGTTGCTCTAAAAAAGTAAGGCATTCATTGGTTGCTATTCTATAAAGCCAGGTATATAACTGGCTGTCTTCTCTAAAATTTTCCAGGCCTTTCCATACCTTAATAAACATATTTTGTAAAACGTCATTAGCATCATCATGATCTATTACCATCCTGCGAATATGCCAATATAATTTTTCCTGGTATTTTTTTAAAATTGCTGTAAAAGCTGACTCTTTAGTATCCGCATTCTTAAACCCGTATAAAAGTTCTTTGTCATCCTGTGCGGTAAAAGCCATAAATAAGTTTATCTCAGAGGTAAAAATAAAGAACCAACGGGTAAGATTAAATTTTAAAAGAAAAGTTTAAGTGTTATACTGCCAATTTGAATAATAGACTATTTCTTAGCTATCACTCTTTCAGCTGCAGCAACAATATCAGACGTATCTAATCCATATTTTTTAAGAAGGTCAAAAGGCTTTCCGCTTTCACCAAAAGTATCCTTGGTACCAACATATTCAATCGGAATTGGAAAATTCTTAGCTGCCACTTGGGCAATGCTATCACCTAATCCACCTATGATATTATGCTCCTCAGCTGTAACAGCGCACTTTGTTTTTGTAATGGATTTTATTATTGAAAGAGTATCTAAAGGTTTTATGGTATGGATATTTATAACTTCTACACTAATTCCTCTTTCCTCTAAAATTTTACCTGCTTCAATAGCTTTCCAAACCATATGTCCGCATGCAAAAATGCTTATATCATTTCCTTCGTTTAACATTTGAGCTTTGCCAATTTTAAAATCATCTTCTTTTGTAAAATTTGGCCATTTAGGCCGCCCAAATCTTAAATATACAGGACCTTTATAATCTGCAATTGCAATTGTGGCGGCTTTGGTTTGATTAAAGTCACAGGGGACTATAACTGTCATTCCCGGCATCATCTTCATTAGACCAATATCTTCTAATATCTGGTGCGTAGCGCCATCTTCACCCAGGGTTAAGCCGGCATGCGATGCACATATTTTCACATTTTTATTACTATACGCTATAGATTGACGGATCTGGTCGTAAACACGCCCTGTTGAAAAATTAGCAAATGTTGTGGTGTAAGGAATTTTTCCTCCAATAGTTAAGCCGGCTGCAATGCCCATCATATTTGCTTCAGCAATGCCGCACTGAAAAAATCTTTCGGGAAAATCTTTTATAAAAGGTTTAAGTTTTAGAGATCCACCAAGATCTGCAGTAAGAACTACAACATTCCCATTGTTTTTACCAAGCACATGAATTCCTTCTCCAAAACCCTCCCTCGTTTCTTTTTCGTTTACAGGCTGAATATCTTTAAGCATTAATTTTTATTTAAAAAAAATAAGCACCGAATTACTTCTTTACCCAAACTAACAACGTCGGCTAATTCATTTGAAAATTTGGATTATTGTGCATCGCTTCATCTTCTTTTAACTTAAGCTCCCACTTCCATGCTGTTAACATCATATCTTCCAATGAATATTGAATACTCCAACCCAACTCTTCCCGTGCAAACTTGTTATCAGCGTACACGGCAACAACATCCCCCGGGCGCCTCCCACTTATCACATAATTTAATTTTACACCACTTACTTTTTCAAATGCCTCTATTGCTTCCAAAACAGTTACACCATTACCTGTACCTAAGTTAAAAACCTCACACCTGTTATTATTTTTATGATCTATAAGATATTGCAATGACAACGTATGGGCATGGGCAATATCGCACACATGGATATAGTCACGCAAACATGAGCCATCACGGGTAGGATAATCATTGCCATATACTTTCATCTGAGGTAATTTGCCAATTGCTGTTTGCGTTATAGCAGGCACAAGGTTCTCAGGTTTGCCCAATGGCATTTCGCCAATAATTGACGAGGGATGAGCACCAACGGGATTAAAATATCTCAATAAAATACTTTGAGCAAAAATTGTTTTTGTGGTTTCACTTACAATTTGCTCGCCCATTTGTTTTGTGTAACCATAAGGAGATTCAGCCGGTTTAGGGGGTGTAGATTCCGTAACAGGTATTTCATCAGGATTGCCATACACTGTACATGATGAAGAAAAAATAAAATACGGAACCTGGAATTCCTTTACACATTTTAAAATGTTTATAAGTGAAAGAAGATTGTTCTCAAAATAAAGTAAAGGCTCACGTACTGATTCACCAACCGATTTGTATGCTGCAAAATGGATTATACCTGATATATCAGGATTCTCCTGAAATACTGCATGAGTTTCATCAAAACTGCAAAGGTCAACTTTATAATTTTTTATTTTTTTACCGGTGATTTTTTCTATTCCTTCTAATAATACAGGGGAGGATCTTGAATTATTGTCAACACAAATTGGCTCAAATCCGTTTTCAATAAGATCAACTATTGTATGGGAGCCAATGTATCCGCAACCTCCTGTAACTAGAATCTTCTTCATGCTGCAAAGAAAGATAAAAATACTTAACCTTTAGCAGAGAAATAATAAGGAGAGGTATTAAGTACGGAAAACAACAAAATAAATTAAAGCAGCCAGCCCTGCGCTTATAGGGATAGTTAAAATCCATGCCCAAAGCAAACTTACTGTGATTCCCCACCGTACGGCCGACAGTCTTTTTGTGGCGCCTACACCCATAATAGCACCTGCAATTGTATGCGTTGTGCTCACCGGTATTTTTAGTGCCTCCGTTAAAAATAATGTTAGTGCTCCTGCAGTTTCTGCAGCTACACCTTCAAAAGGAGTTACTTTAGTAATACGGGTACCCATGGTTTTTATAATTTTCCAGCCCCCGGTTAAGGTGCCTAAAGCAATAGCAGAATAACATGCTAAAGGAACCCAGAAAACCATTTTATCCAGGCTATATTGCGCAGGATCATAAGCAATTAAAGCAGCCATTATAATTCCCATTACTTTTTGAGCATCATTACCACCATGGCCAATACTGAAAATTGCCGATGATAAAAGCTGGAGGCGTTTAAACCATTGATTTGACCTGGCTGTATTAAGAGTATTTAAAAAGAATGTAAAAATGGCGAGAACTATTAAAATAACACTCATTAATATCCATTTAAAATTTTTTGTATAAAATATAACCTGGGAGAAATAATTTTCATAATGTGTTTTTTTACTTAAAACAGCCTGATCAAATTCCAGTGTTTTATACAAAAAAAGGCACACTAATAATATTACAACAGTAGAAATAAGTTTTGGGATAGGTCCTTTTCTAAAAGAATTTAAAAACCATACTGAGAGAATATAAGCCATCAGCATACCAACCAGGGGAGCAATAAAAATAAATCCAATTGTTTTAAATACAGGATCGCTCCAATTAACAGAATTAATGCCTGCATGTGCAATGGCTGCGCCTGCAAAACCGCCTATTAATGTATGTGAAGAAGAAGATGGAATGCCAAACCACCACGTTAGCAAATTCCAAAGGATAGCTGCAATTAGCCCGGCGCAAACAACCTGCAGTGTTATTGATTCTGCCTTAACAGTTTTGGCTACGCTATTTGCAACTCCATGATCTTTAAAAATAAAATAAGCCACAAAATTAAAAAGAGCAGCCCAAAGAACTGCCTGGAAAGGCGTTAATACTTTTGTAGAAACAATGGTTGCTATAGAATTTGCGGCATCGTGAAACCCATTTATGTAGTCAAAAATTAAAGCGAGAGCTATAACGATAATAAGAAAGGTCATTTTAATGTGCTGATGTGCTTTTGTGCTTATGTGCTAATTGAGGGGTAATATAATTTATTAGCATATTAGCACTTAGCTAATTAAGTTATGCGTATTTAATGATTATTGATTCTATTACATTTGCAGCATCCTCGCATTTGTCTGTTACAATTTCCATCACCTGGTATATCTCTCTTTTCTTTATCACTTCTTTTGCATCGGGCTCTGTTTCAAATAATCTTTCAATGCTCATATCAAATACATCGTCTGCCTGGTTTTCAATACTATTGATAAGCACCATAGAGTCAGTGATCCGTCTTAAATTTTTCATATCACGCAATTCCAACACAGCTTTTTGCACTTCGGTGCAGGCACTATAGATTAGCTCACTCATTTTCTGTATACCAATATCGCTGGGGTCTACTTTATAAAAATTTATTTTTTTTGCTGTTCCATAAATGTAATCAGATACGTCATCCAGAGCCGAGGCGAGGGAGTGAATATCTTCCCTGTCAAAAGGTGTAATAAAATTTCTGCCTAATTCAGTAAATATCCTGTGTGTGTAATCATCATTCACATGCTCCATATCTTCAATTTCTTTTATGTATATAGCCCGCGTTTCAAAGTCGGGTTCTTTTACTACTTCTTTTAATTTGGTAGCCATTTGCATTACCGTTTCAGCAACACCTTCAAATAATTGAAAAAAAACTTTATCCTTGGGCAGAAAGAATTTTAAAAAAGAAGCAGATGCCATAGTTAATGATTTGAGCAAAAATAAAGCTATAAAAATTGAATGAAAGCAGTTTACATTTGATAATGATTTCTTAACATAGGAATATTACATCGCATTTTATTTTATCGTATACGCAAACAATGATTATACAGGCTTTAAAGCTAAAATTTATATTTACCGGATTGCTTTTGATCACATCTCTGTTGGTTAAATCACAGTTTTTAATGGACCTGATAGATACCACTACTGATCTCGGTAAATCAGTATTGTCAGTTAGTAAAAGGTTTGATAATATAAGAATTGGAGGATATATTCAGCCGCAATTTCAGGTAGCAGAAAGCAAGGGAGCTAAGAGCTATAGCGGAGGGGATTTTGTTACCAATGTAAATAACAGGTTTATGCTTCGCAGAGGTCGGATAAGGTTTGATTACATTCATTTTAATAAGGATGTAAGGCCTTCTGTTCAATTTGTTTTTCAGTTTGATGGCACTGAAAGAGGAGTATTTATACGGGATTTCTGGGGTAGGATATTTGAGAATAAATATAAACTGTTTGCCTTTACAATAGGCATGTTTGCCAGGCCATTTAGTTATGAATTAAATCTTTCATCCTCAGACAGAGAAAGCCCTGAAAGAGGACGAATGAGCCAGATATTAATGAAAACGGAAAGAGATCTTGGTGCTATGTTATCATTCGAGCCGAGGGTAAAAAATCATCCTCTAAAATATTTAAAGATAGATGCCGGGTTGTTTAACGGACCCGGTTTATCAGCAACTGCTGATTATGATAGTCATAAAGACTTTATAGGTAGAATAGGTTTAAAGCCTTTTCCGCTTTCAAAAAATATAAATCTTTCAATGGCTGCTTCTTACTATAACGGCGGCATTTTGCAGACTACAAAATATATATTCAAAATAGATACTACTGCAAATGGTAAAGCATTTATGGTTGATTCATCTCTTAATAATATTGGAAAGATAGCGCCCCGAAAATACTATGGTGCAGATATGCAGTTGAAAATAAAAAACAACGAAGGATTTACCGAGTTAAGAGGTGAATACATGACGGGGACACAAATATCATTTTCCAACACAACTGAAACACCTGCCACTTTGCCTACAGATAATTCAACAGCGTTTTATATAAGAAAATTTACCGGCGCATATTTTTACCTTCTGCAAAATATTTTTACAGCTAAACACCAGTTAGCAATTAAATATGATTGGTATGATCCTAACAGTGATGTAGAAGAAAATGAAATCGGCAAGGCTGGCAATAATATAAATGAAGCGAATATCAAATTTTCAACACTGGGGTTTGGTTATATCCATTACATAAACGATAATCTGAAACTTATTTTGTGGTATGACAAAATAACAAATGAAAAAACACAGCGCCCTGGCTATACTTCAGATTTAAAGGATAATGTTTTTACATGCAGGTTGCAATTCAGGTTTTAAAGATTTTTATCTTAAATAATATAAAGAATGGTTGTTATCTACTGATTGAAATCGTTATACAAATCTGATATTAAGTTTGTGTTACCATTCATTTTAAATCCTTCTTGTATTATTATTTTTCTATTATTTTATAGTTAATTAATTGTTACCATCATTTTCAAAACAAAATTTTTATGAGAATACAAATACTATCGGGTGCATTCATAGCATTTTTTTTATGCTTTGTTTGCCTGCAAACTAAATACCAGGTAACAACTGCAACTATAAGTGGCAATGTTACAAATGCTGAGGGCAAAGGTTTGGGTGGCGCATCAGTAAAAGTGCTTTTGCCAATGCAGGTATAAATAAAGTTATTCTTACCCAAACAGATGGCAGTTTTTTAGTGCCTAATTTAAGGGTGGGCGGGCCTTATAAAATAACAGTTACTTATTGTAGGCTACCAGGATAAAACAGAAGACGATATTACTTTGGAGTTAGGCCAGAATACTGCCCTGGATTTTGTTTTGGCATCTAAATCCGTTGCGCTGGAAAATGTAGCAATCAGTGGAAGATCAAAAATCTTTGATAATAAAAGAACAGGCGCTTCTACAAATATCAGTTCCCGGCAGCTAAGACAAATGCCAACTATCTCAAGATCTGCTGACGATTTTACACGTCTTACTCCATCAGCATCTGCAACATTTAATGGTACTTCATTTACCGGCAGAAATGGTCAGTATAATAATTACTCATTGGATGGAGCGGTATTCAATAATCCATTTGGACTGGATGCACCAACACCCGGAGGACAAACTAATTCTCAACCCGTATCATTAGATGCGATTGACCAGATACAGGTAAACATTGCTCCATATGATGTAACGCAGGCGGGCTTTACAGGCGCAGGAATAAATACAGTTACAAAGAGTGGTACCAATACATTCTCAGGAACTATTTATGGATTTTATCGCAATGAAGGGCTTACGGGAAAAAAAGTAGAAGGTAATAAAGTTGTTGTACCTAAGTTGAATCAATATCAAACGGGCTTGGCTTTGGGCGGCGCAATACAAAAAGATAAACTTTTTTACTTTCTTAATTTTGAAACTGAACAACGCAATGATGCGCCTACTAGCTTTGTTGCACAAAATTCTTCCAATATTAGCAACTCAAATACTTCAAGGGTATTGCAATCTGACCTTGATGCAGTAAGAACAATTTTAAAAAATAAATTCGGATATAAAACCGGTGAGTACCAGGGTTTCAATTACAAACAAAAAAGTTATAAATGGCTCGGTAAAATTGACTGGATAATAAATAACAACCACACCCTTTCATTTACGTATAATGGTTTAGATGCATCCAAGGAAAAGCCTGCACATCCAAGTGCAATAGGCCGGCGTGGACCTGATTTTACAACACTGCAATTTAGAAATTCAGGTTATAGGATCAACAATAAACTCCAATCATTCGGTACAGAATTAAAATCTTCATTCGGAAATGCCTATGCTAATAAGCTACGGCTTGTGTATACACGTTTCAGGGATACCAGAGATCCGCTTTCTACTCCATTTCCCGTTGTTAACATAACAAAAAATGGGGTGCGTTATATTATTGCAGGGCATGAGCCATTTTCTATTAATAACATTCTAAACCAGGATGCATTCCAGGCAACTGATAACTTCAACATTATTTTGCCCAAACATACTTTTACATT
Source organism: Chitinophagaceae bacterium (assembly GCA_050998315.1). Lineage (GTDB taxonomy): Bacteria > Bacteroidota > Bacteroidia > Chitinophagales > Chitinophagaceae > Ginsengibacter. Next base: position 6,046 of record JBPCQG010000096.1, on the reverse strand, counting down.
CGGCGCATCTTATGAGTCATTCAAGTTCGCCAATTCATTTAATTTAACGGGTTATGGGCCGGCTATTTTTTCTGATGCAGACATTCAAACATTTAAAACAAATGTACCTGCCCATGGCCCTTATGTTTTGGCGCTTATCCACTAAGTGTTGATGTAAACTATGCAAAGAACAGAGATGTAGCCGATCAATGGACGTTTTATTATTTAACAGTGGCTCAAATTTCTGCTTATGCACAGGATGAATGGAAGGCAGCAAAAAATTTCAGGGTTACTTATGGATTAAGGGTTGACGTACCATCGTATAGTAATGCAAGTTTTAAAAATCCAAACTTTAATGCCGATGGTACGTTTAAAGGAACTTTCCAGGAAGGTTCACCAACCATTGCAAATAACGATCCCCAGGTATTATTTGATGAGAACGGGAAACGGATAACTAATGGTGTAGGCAAAGATTTGGACAATACAAGATTCCCAACTAAAAAACCATTATTTTCCCAGTTAAATCCAACTCTTGGATGTAAGAGGAGATAAACAGTACAGTAAGAGGAGGATCAGGATTATTTACCGGCCGCTTTCCTTTTGTATGGATAGGTAACCAACAGGCAAACCCCTACACAGGTTTTTATAATGCCACTGCAAAAAACTTCAATGGCCGCAAATATGGAGAAGCAATTTAGGACTTGATTATAAAGCATCATTCGGAACAATCTTCTCGGGTGATATTGCATATTCCAAAGATGTAAAAGCCATGATGGTGCGTAATTATAATTTAGGTACACCAACGGGAACACTTAATTCGGGAACAGGTGATAACAGAAGTATTTATAAGCCTACCGATAAAGGAACTGATGGCGCATTTACAACTAATAATACTTATGTATTTACAAATACAAACAAAGGTTACCAGTTTAATGTGAGTTTACAGGCACAGCACAATTTCAGGAATGGATTTTTTATGCAGGCATCTTATAATTATTTGATTGCAAAAGACGCAAGTTCTATTTCTGCAGAAATATCCAGCGATGCATTTGACAGAAACCCAATCCTTAATAATGCTAACGCTGCCATCAACTCAACGTCGCTATATGGTAACACCCATCGGTATGTTTTAGCTGGTATTAAAAAGTTTGATTATGGGAAAGACAAAAAATATGCTACCACAATTTCTTTCTTTGCCAATTGGGTAAGCGGCGATCGCTTTGCCTATGTATATGGAGGAGACATAAATAATGATGGTACCGGCACCAATGACCTCCTATATGTTCCTACGGATGCAGAAATAAATAATATGCAGTTTGCATCCTATACAGATGCTTTAGGAAATGTACAGTCACCTGTTACTCAAAAAACGGCTTTTAGAAATTACATTGCTTCTGATGATTATCTTACTAAAAGAAGAGGAATGTATACAGAAAAATATGCGGGTGAAACACCCTGGTTTAGCCAATTGGATGTACGCCTGCTGCAGGATTTTAATTTTAAGAGTGGCAAAAAAACTAATACAATACAATTTAGTATTGATATACAAAACTTCGGAAATCTTATCAGCAGCAAATGGGGAGTACGTAAGGTGGCAACTAACTCAGGTTTTTTTCAACCCATATCAGTAAATAATTTTACGGGAAGTGGGCAGCCGGTTTTTACATTTGATCCTTCTTTAATAAATACATTCAATCCAAGTCCTGACCTTATTTCAAGATGGCAAATGCAGTTTGGTTTGACGTATATTTTTTAATTACTAAGTAATTAATTTTTAAAACAGATAACTTTCTTTATAAGCGGTTAATATAAATGCAAATGTATTTATGCTTACCTGTCTTTTACGCCTTCAAATACATTTTCAATTTTAATTTGATTAAAATATAAGTTTAAGTAATCAACATTTTCAAATGATTTGATGTAAAGGGGCTCATCATTTTCTTTAAAAAAGAATATTTCTACATAAAAATTATACAGAATAAATAATTCGACATTTAATTTTTCTGTTTTTCTTCCCATTAAATGTATACCATCAATCTTTAATAACTGGGCTTGCAACAACTCCTCTAGTGTCTTGTATTCTTCGCATGTGAACATTTTGAAATTTTTTATTTAATAAAGAAAAGATTATCCTTTTTTATTTTTCAGATTTGCACATTACTAAATCGTTATTTAAATGAATAAATATTGTGGTAAACCGAACAGGTAATAAATGGGTTTACATAAAGAAGGAAAAGGTGATTGGAAGCTTATATATTTAGTAATATCTAATTAAGGTGTTTTATGATATTTATAAAAAATAATAATTAAATAATATAAAAAAATGCAGGATTAAAAAATAAAAACCGATATTGGTCACCCTTAATTCCAACAACCTAATCATACATCAAATACATCAAATTATTTTATGAAAGGTAAAATCAAAAACGTAAATCAGTTACTTGAAGACTATATTTCTTTACTTGACGAGCAAATAGAAATTCCGCTTTTAATTGAGAAGGCCAAAGAAAAATACGAAGAACATCTTTCAGAACATACAACGGCTATTTATAGGCCTAAGGAAACTAATGAATTATTTAAAATTTTCACCCAAATAAAAAAACAGGAGGAGAGAGAAGTTGAGATTAGAGCAGAAATCCAGGAAACCGAAAGCCTGCTAAAAGATTTTCTGACTTTTATAAAAGGAGGCAAAATAGCCTACGAGAAAAAGGATGATACTGATAAATCAAAAATCACTTTCCTGTTTTGGATTGAGAACGATACTATCATGAGTAACCGATAGACTGTAGCTACAATTATCTACACTTCTTACCTACAGTTAATATTTATTTAATACTGGCGTAACAGTTTGGTAATACGTTGCGATAAAATTTAGCTATTAGCTAAAAAATATTTCACCACCCGCAATATATCTTCAAGCTGTGGCACATCATCACTTCCTCCACTGTGCTGCCATGTATTTTAAATTGCTTGGCTTAGGCTATCCCCTGGAAGACCTCAAAATATTGCAAAGAATAGAACAGTTCATTAAACCCGGCGACGAAGGAAGCTTAACAATTTGATTAAACTGCCTGATATTTTGCCCTACAATCTTAATAAACACTTCTTCTCATGTGTAATCTCCGGTTTTAACCGGAGATTTTTTATTTATACAGTCAAAGAATAATCCACATTCATCTGCATTAATCCACATAAAAGGATAATTTATAAACAATCCCGCTTTTTTGCAAAACTTAATATTGGGAGGTTAAATATTTCTACTACTTCGTTCCTCAAATCTAAATTCTGTTTTTTATGAGTATCACAACAACTCTTTTTCCAAAAACTGATTATCATTTTTTTTACCGCTTTTTATTGGTGATGAGCGAAGAACAAATTCAAAAACTCCGTAGAATTATTATTGGTATTGAAAAACTCTCCGCATTCAGCGATAATGAAATAGAAGAGCTTGAAAAAAAATCAGGTAAAAAAAATTAGCCCGCTTTTGTTCCGATACTTAATTTATTTTATCCTGTTCCTGTGGGCGTCTTAACCATTACATAATACGTCCTTAACAATTTGATTATATAGTAAGCCTAATCTTGCATCAGCAATCATTTTGGTAAGAGTTAAATTTTTAGTAGAGTTTCACTCTCCTTCCGTCCCTGGTCTTTACCGGGGATTTTTTATTGGTATTGTAAAAAATTAATACTTACATAATGTTGAGGTAATAATTCCGAAACATACGGCAATTAGGTTTGCAAAAAGCCATAAGCTTATGTCACTAAAACAAAAAATAAATTCGCAATTACTTTTTGCAATAATCTTTAGCATAACCGCATTATTTATATACCTGTTTAATTTTGGTACAGCAGGCCCTGTATTGCAGGTTCCACGCAGCTTTATACAAAATGTAATATTTATCAATATAACATTTTTAGGCAACGAATTATTTTGCCTTGGTTTAATATCATATCATTTTTATAGAAAGAAAAATACTATCGCATGGCTACTAACCTGCAGCGCACTCATCTCAATGTTGGTTACGCAGGTAATCAAAAATTACCTGCACAAAGATGGAGTTCAAATCTTTTTTGAAGATGAACAATACGTTTTTAATTCAGGAGCAAAGATTATGGCATTGTTTGTATCTGCACATACAGCAATGGCATTTACAATAGCAACTGTTTTTGCATTGCATTTTAATAAAAGAAAAAGATCGGTTGTATTATTTATTACTGCAGTAGTTATAGCTTATTCCAGGATCTATCTTGGCAATCATACATTACCTGATTTAATGGCAGGAGCATTTACCGGTATCGCATCCGGTGCTTTTACTTTTTATTGTTACCTGAACTATATCAAATTAAAAATGCTGCGGTTAGCAATGAAACATAAATTTAATAACCCACTGGTCCCGGTAACACCTTTTTCAGTTGAATAAGTCTTCTTTTCCGGAATCAAACACCGGGTTAGTGATGCGGCTAATGATATTGGCAACTATACTATCAGCCATTATTATTATTTACATAATAAGTTAACCTTTGCACCTGTGAGTTTATCTGGTAGCATTCATTAATTTAATCTCAATAAAGCATTATGCCAGGCTGTGCTATGTAATAGCTAATAAATCTGATCACCTTGCCGCAATCAAATTGAATACTTTATCAATATTTATTTTATTAAAATACAAATGCAGGTAATTAATATTATCGAAGGATTTAATATAAAGCGGCTCATCATTTTCTTTAAAAAAAATAAACCTCCACATAAAAATTATACAGTACAATAAGAAAAGCTTTTTAAAAATTTGACGTAATCGTTAAAGCTTTTTATTGTGCAAGTATTAGAATGCGTTTTTTTTAATTTTTTTTATCATATTTAAAGATGAGAAAAGCAAAAATTCACTTTATTTTAATCGCCTTTCTATTAAATTCTCTGTCTTCCTCCTCTTCATCAATGGTTTTCAAAAACGCACTGCGGCGTGGTGCAGGCATTTCGCTATGCTCGCCTTTTACTGCTTTCCATATTATCTGGCTGAACAGCATATCAGGTACACGGTCCTCTTTGCTTAGATCAATCTGATCGCTAAGTTTTGCGGTGGCGTTTGTAGCTGTATTTTTTTCATTCAGATCAATATTGGAAGGCAGCGATTTAAAAGGAGTATAGTTTGGTTTGGATGTAAAGCTTTTAAACATAGGTGTTGCAGCAGCATCGTACTGGCTCATGGGAGGTAGCCCTAAAATCAACTCAATGGTATGCAGCATTGATGAAGTTGAGTACATTGTTTTATCAACATAACCCCGCTTTACAAATGGGCCTGCTACATAAGCAGTGGTGCGATGTGCATCTACATGATCAGGACCATTTTGTGCATCATCTTCAACCATAAAAACGGCACTCTCTTTCCATATTGGGCTTTTTGAAAGATGCTCTATGAATAAACCTACGGCTAAATCATTATCTGCTACATGAGCAAAAGGTGTCGGACTTCCGCGGCGCAACCCTTCAGTATGGTCGTTACTGAACCGAAGCGTATTTAATTGCGGCACAGCATTTATTGCCACCAGAGAATCAAACTCATGCTGCCAACGGTTATAACGTACCGTATCTCTTATACTGTTATTATAACCTGGAAAATAAGGACAAAAATGATTTTCTAAAACCGGAATGTTTGCTTTGCCGTCATCAGCAAATTCTCCATAGGTGCGAAAAGTAACTCCGGCACGCCTGGCATAATCCCAGATGAATCCTTTTTTGGGATTTGCAATTTGCCGTTTTCCTTCACCGGGATAATCGCCTCCGCGTCCGCCATAACTTGTTGGCCAGTTCTTTTCATTATAATCTGTAGCGTGTGCAGATGTACTCCAGTTGTGGCCATCAGCGCTTACTTCACCATCTGCATAAAAGTTATCCAGCAATACAAATTCGTTTACAAGCTTATGCTGATTCGGTGTAATCCTTTCTCCAAATAAAACGAGGCTTGTATCGCCATTTCCTTCAGGTATATCACCAAGCACCTGGTCGTATGTCCTGTTTTCTTTAATGATATAGAACACATATTTTATTGGCGACACATCGCCTACTT
>JBPCQG010000276.1:0-11255 GCA_050998315.1 Chitinophagaceae bacterium | reverse complement strand
TAAGAATCTTTTGTAGCGCCATGTACCTGTGGTATACATCGGAAAGAATACGGATCCTGTACCTGTGATTTTTTTTGTGAAGCGATCTTACTCCCTTTTAATAATTCTCTTAGTTTTTTTGCAGTATCAACCTGGCCTTTATGAGAACGTATGGAATGAATTTTTTTATTAAAGCAATCATCTACCCCATCAAAAGCTTCAAAAGAAATTGCAGAAATTACATCTGCCCATGCAACTAATCTTTCTGCATTTACAAGACTATGCAATCCATAAGCTCCCATAAACTGCGTACCGTTTATCAATGCTAATCCTTCTTTACTTTGCAAATCAATTGGCTTCCAGTCAAACTTATCCAGAATTTCCTTTGCCTCATGTTTTATTCCTTTATAATAAACCTCACCTAATCCTATCAAGGGTAAACTCAAATGGCTAAGTGGAGCAAGGTCGCCTGATGCACCCAGCGAACCTTGGGTATAAATAACCGGTAATACATCATTATTATACAAATCAGTAAGCCGCATAACTAGCTCAATACTAACACCTGAGTAACCATAGCTTAAACTTTTAATTTTAAGCATCATCATTAACTTTACCACATCTTTTGGCACCTCTTCACCTACTCCACAGGCATGAGATTTTAATAAATTACTTTGTAATTCTTTCAACTGATCCCTGCTGATCTTAACATCCTGGAAAAATCCAAAGCCTGTATTAATGCCGTAAAACAATTCTTCAGAGTCGTTTAATTTTTTATTAAGATATTCTCTGCACTTCAATATTTTTTCTTCAGCATGTTTGGATATTGAAAGATGTAAATCTTTTTTAAGAAAATTTTTTACCTGTTCAAAATTTAACCAGCTATCACCTATTTCCAAATAAGTATTACTCATATCTTAATCTTATATCTAAATAATTTTTTGCTATTCTTGCATAGAACCAAAAGTAATTTAAACCATTTGTTTGAATCAGGATATTGTCTGAACCACGATTTATGGGATTAAAAGATTAATGGGATTTTGTCTGAACCATGATTTATGGGATTGAAAGATTAACGAGATATTGTCTGAACCATGATTTATGGGATTAGAGGATTAATAAGGATATTGTCTGAACCATGATTTATGGGATTAAAAGATTAATGGGATTTTGTCTGAATCATGATTAATGGGATTAAAAAATTATATTAAATTATTTATTTTTTTACTGTTCGCATGGCTCTGTTATAAAACTTCAAGAGAAATTAATGGTAGTAGTTGTAAGTAATGCTGCCCATTGGGATGGCGATGAAAGGATTGCTCAGGATAAACTCCACGATGATGCTATGAAATGCTAAAGGTCATACCAAAAAGAAATTAATTCAAACTTCTGAAATCCACAGGAACCAATTTACTTACACCAGCCTCCTGCATGGTTACCCCGTAAATAACATCAACAGTGGACATCGTCATTTTGTTGTGTGTAACTATTATGAATTGCGATTCTTTGCTAAACTGCCTTATCATTTGTGTAAACTTACCAACATTGGCATCATCAAGCGGCGCATCAACTTCATCCAAAATACAAAATGGCGCAGGCTTAATTAAATAGATCGCAAATAAAAGCGCCGTTGCTGTAAGGGTTTTTTCTCCGCCACTTAACTGTGTAATGGATGTTGGTCGTTTGCCTTTTGGCTTGGCAACAATATCAATTCCTGTTTCAGCAAGGTCATCAGGATTTTCAAGTATCATGTCTGCAGTATCGTCTTCAGTAAATAAAGCCTGGAATACTTTTTTAAAGTTGTCTCTTACTTTATTAAATGTATCAAGAAACTGTTGGTTGGCTGTGGTCTCCACTTCCTGAATGGTTTGCATCAATGATTCCTTTGCAGTAACAAGGTCATTCTTCTGCTCTAAAATAAACTCATAACGCTTTTTCATTTCGGTAAAGGCTTCAATTGCAGTGGGATTTATTTCACCCATATTCTCCAGGCGCTTTTTCATCCTGTCATTTTTTTCCTGCAATTCTTCCAACGGAGTTTCTGTTACTCTTTCTTCATCAAGAATTGCATCCAGGTCAACTTTAAATTCTACACTTAACCGTTCCTTCATTCCCGCAAGCTGTAATTTTAATTCATTCAGCCTGTCTTTAATTTCATTCAGCAAATGATCGACCTGCTCTTTTGATTTTTGCTTTAAACGCAGCTCACTTTCTTTTTCATTTAATGCATTCCTGAAATTATAATATGCCTGATCCGCCTCGTTTAATTTTTTTTCTTCCTCTTCTTTATTTTTCAACATAGAAATAACTGCAGTTTCCAGTTCACTTAGCAAGGTTGCAGTTTCTGTAATACTCCCTGATGATTCTGCCAATTGTTTATTGCTGTTCTCTATCTGTACATTTAAATCGTTTAGTTGGTTGGTTTTAAATTCCAACTCCTGGTGCAATGATGTAAGCTTACTTTGCTGGCGGGTTAGTACCAGGTTGTTTTCGTTATATAAGTTATTTATCGAATTATATTCCTGCTCTGCAACGAGATAATCCTCCTCTGCCGCCTGCATTTTATTAGCAAGTTCCTCCAGCTGTGAATTGAAAGTTTCCAGGTCAGTTCTTGTGGCTGCAATTGATTGGTGATTTGATTTTAATTGCAATTGTAGTTCCTCGTGTTTTGTAGAACCGGCTTGTTCTGCATGATGAATATTCTCCAACTTATTCTGCAATGCAAAAACTGTATTGGTATAAGAGTTAATATCCTGCTGGGTTTGGTTGATCGCATTTTCTTTAAGCTCCTGGTTAAATGCAATTACTTCATTTGAACGGGTGCTTATAATTGTTTTTAATTCATTAACAATTTTTTGCTGCGACGCGATTTGTTTTATCAGCTTCTCCAGGTTTTTTACACGCCCGATCTTTTTGCCTTCAAACAATCCTACACTTCCACCTGCTAAAAAATATTTGCCTTTTACATACTTGCCATGTTTTTCTCATACTACTGCACCATTGCTGTTTTGTAAAGCATTTTCATTTTCTGCAATAAACACATTGGATAATAAATAATTTGCCAGGTTACGGTATTTTTCATCAACCTCAATTACATTTAAAGCAGGTATTGCATTGGCAGGTGCAGGAGTTTCCAACACTGTTGCCTCATTTAACTGGTTAAGCAGGAAAAAATTGGCTTTGCCTTTTTTGTTATCATCCAATAGATGAACTGCCTGCAAACCTTCCTCAAGATTCTCAACTACATAATAATTAAGATAGGGTTCTAAAACGTTTTCAACTGCAGCACGGTATTCTTCATTCACATAAATAATATCAGAAAGAATAGGCGCTGTATGATTCCATCCTGAATTATTATGAAGAAACTTCACACTTTCAGGATAGCCTTCCATAGAATCTATAAGACTTTTTAAAAGGTCGTGTTCATTTTTTCTTGAATCCAGTTTGCGGTTTTCATCAGCCAGTTGGTTTCTCAAACTATCCAGTAAACTTTGTGTTTGCAATATTTGTTCTTTAGTAAACTGATTATGCTGCTGCAATTGTTGCAGATCAGTTTTCTTCTGTTCTAATTCCTGCGCTTTTGCTGTCTTTTCTTTTTCTAATTCCTTCAGTTGATTTTGGCGAAGCGCTTTTTCTTCTTCGATTTGTGCAATTGTTCTTTGCAAGTTGTGAATAGAAGTATCAGCAACAGCCACTTTTTTTTCCGCATCAAACTGATTACGCTGAATAGTTTGATGTCCTTTTCTTAATTCATCAACAGCATGTCTTTTCTTATCAAAAACTTTTCTTTTTTCTTCAACATTATTTTTTAAAACATCCATTTGAGTTTTAAGCTCTGTTAGTTTTGCATCCTAATCTGTTATTTGTTGTTGAGTAAATTGAATGCTTTCATTAATGCCCTTCAGTTGTCCTTCAGCTTTCATTAAAAAATCCTGCAGGCTTGTTTCTCTTTCTTTTAAATGTTGAAGCCGTTGAGCGCTCAGGCTTTTCTCACTCTCTTTATTGCGCACTGTATTGTGTAATTCATTAAATGCATGCTGCATTTCCTGCAGTGCTTTTTCCTTTTCTATAAAATGAATTTTTTCTTTTTCTATTGCAGCCTCTTCAGTTGCGATAGATGCTTCCAACTCAATACGCCTGTCAGTCTCGGTTTGCATCTGCTCATTCAAATCCTTGTAAGTAATATTGAAACCTTCCAGTGCAGCTTTTGCCAATTCAATACTTACCTCCTTATATTCTTTTTTTATCTCGTAATATTTTTCTGCTTTTTTTGCCTGGCTTTCTAAAGTTTTTAATTGATTATTTATCTCGAACAAAAGATCTTCTATCCTTGCAAGGTCAAGTTCTGTAGCATCTAATTTTAATTTGGCTTCTTTCTTTCTTGTTTTGTAGATAGAAATTCCTGCTGCCTGCTCCAGCATCCTGCGGCGGCTGTTCTCTTTATCACGAATTATATCATCAACCATTCCTAATTCGATAATGGCATAACTGTCCGTGCTCACCCCAGTATCAAGAAAAAGATTATGAATATCTTTTAGCCTGCAGCTAACATCATTTAAACGATATTCACTTTCGCCGCTTTTATAAAATTTACGGGTGATGGTAACAGTGTTGAATTCTGTAGGAAGCAGGTTTTTTGTATTCTCAAATGTTAAACTTACTTCTGCAAGTCCGCTTGCACTCCGGCTTTTAGAGCCATTAAAAACCAGGCTCTCCAGATTCTCACTTCTTAACTGGCTGATCTTTTGCTCTCCTATTACCCAACGGATACTATCTACAATATTACTTTTACCGCAGCCATTAGGACCAATAACCCCGGTTATACCTTCATCAAAATTTATTGTTGTTTTATCGGCAAAACTTTTAAAACCTTTGATTTCTAAGCTCTTTAATCTCACTGATTCATATTTATTTAGCAGTGGCGCAAATATATTGTATAAGTTAGAAAGAAATAGTTTGAAGTGTGCGTTACGTTTTCATAGTTATACACAGCTTTCTCACAGAGAATTGTCTGAACCATGATTTATGAGATTAATTGTCTGAACCACGATTTACAGGATTACAGGATTACAGCATTAATGGGATTAAATAATTGCATAGGATGATTTTATTAGGATAGCTTTTTTATAGGAAGCAGTTGTGGCATTAGTATAATCAAAATGAATGTAATAAATTTGTTCTCCCTGTAACGCTTACCATTTAACTAGAACACTTGCTTTTTAGAATGTTGCACCGCATACTTCTCAGGGTAAAAATCTTTTATGAAGAATATAAAGCTTATCGAAATTCCAAGTGAAATAGGCGCCGGCACCAGGGGAGCCAGCCTTGGTATTGATGCCATAAGAATTGCTGCCCTGGATTTTATGAGCAACTTCTTTGTACACTTTCCATCAGAGAAAATTGAAACAGAAAATAAATTATTGTTTGAGCCAATAGCTTCACCCTATGCTAAAAGAATAAATGGTGTATTAACGATGTATGAAAGAGTAAGTAAGGCTGTTGCTGATGCTATAAAAAATAATTTTTTCCCCGTGATTATAAGTGGAGATCACAGTGATGCCGGGGGAGTTATTGCCGGCATAAAAATGGCAAAGCCAAAAAGCAAATTGGGTGTAATATGGATTGATGCACATGCTGATATGCATACTCCTTATACAACGCCATCAGGAAATATGCATGGGATGCCGCTTTCCGCCGCTATTGGTGAAGATAATGAAGAAAGTAAAGTACATGAGCTTGATGAGAAAACTAAAAAGCAATGGGACCAGTTAAAGCAGTTCGGGAAAATTTATCCTAAAGTTTTACCTGAGGACGTAGTGTTTATTACTTTACGGGATTACGAAAAGGAAGAACGCTTTTTAATTGAGAAGTATGACATGAAGATTGTAACAACAAATGAGATACGCCGTAAAGGTGCAGAAAACGTTGTGCGTTCGGTTTTGCGTTATTTAAGTGACTGTACTGATATTTTTGTAAGCTTTGATGTTGATTGTCTTGATGCATCCATTTCCAGGGGGACTGGAACGCCTGTAAGTAATGGCTTACGGGAACGGGAAGCAGAAGACCTTGTAAGTAAATTTATGCAGAACAGAAAAATATGCTGTTTTGAAATTACTGAGGTAAATCCTACGCTTGATAAAGAAAACCTAATGGCAGAAATTGCATTTAATATTTTACAGAGAAGTGTGAATGTGCTAATGATGAATTAACACCCAACCTCTAAAGTAAGACGCAAAAGTTATTCTAACGTCACAACTTAAATTAGAAATAAATGAGTAGTGCATTTGTAAAAGAAAGTGAAGAGCAGTGGCTGCATGATATTCAGCCTACATTAAATGCACTTATCGTATATCTTACCAGAGAAAATAACGGAATAAGAGTGTATGAACAGAAAAATTTTGTTGATAAAAAAGGGAAAGAAATTCACGTAATGAGCAATGGGCTATCTTATGCAAAAGACGATGATAGTAAGTGGTATGTAGTTTAATTTTGCGTATCTTATAAACCAAACTCCTCCCCTTTTTTCTGCCTGTTCTTTGCTAATGCAGGATTAAGTTTAATTGCTTCATCACACATAGCCATTCCGCGTTCTTTTTTTCCCATTTTTTGAAATGTGATACCAGCCATATATAAAGCACTGGCATCTTTAGCATTTATTTCCAGTAGTTTTTGATAATAGTTAAGAGCTTCATCATAATGCCCGGCAGAATATAATGCCTGTGCTATATCATTTAAAAGCTCTTTATTATTAGCCTTTCTTAACAAAACTGTATTCAAATTTTTTAATCCGCTCTCAGTCTCACCGGTACTTATTAAAGCAAATCCAAGATTCTCATAATAGTCATTTGATTTTGGATACCCGGCTTCACCTGCCATTAAAAAATATTTTTTGGCATTAGCGTGATCATTCAAATTAGATAACTGTAACGCAAGCTCATACATCCATACATTTTTTGTTGGATCTAAAGTAAGCGCCTTTTGGTATTGTTTGATTGCATTTTTAAAATCTTCAATCTCAAAATAACTTCTGCCTAATGTATATGTAGCCACAGCATCATTTGAATTTTTTGCTAATACTTTCGTAAGCCCTGAAATAGCGGTAGCATAATCTTCCATTTGATAACTGCTCATTGCCAGTATTCTTTCAACCTCAGGGCAATTTTTACATTTTTGAGCAAGATCACTCGCTTGTTGAAACTGCCGGTTATTGATATAAAGCGAAGCTAATTCCTGCATTACAACCTGGTTGCCCGGGTGTAGCTGATATGCTTTTTCAAAATTGATTTGTGCGATATTTATCCTTCTCATTGAAAGGTTTACCCTGCCATTTTCAGCGTAGGCTTCGGCATATTTTGAATCAAACTGTATTGCTTTATCAAAATTTTTACCAGCTACCATATAACGTTTTGCTGTTTGTTCATCTAAACCCTTTTTAAAATAAAAGCGGGCACTATCAGACTGGGAAAAGACTTGGGTAAATGTAAAAATTACAATACCAGTTAGAAAGAGGTTCTTCATGTCGGGACGTTTAGGATTAAGGTAATTCTATTTAAGAATCACACTTCCTAACGCCGGAAGATGGATATTTATTTCAAAAATCCGCAGCTTTTTATCAACTAATGTAACCTGGGGGGTGGGATTTAACACATCGCCTGTACCCCAATATTTTTTATCGTCGCTATTATAAATTTCTTTCCAGTGAGGTTTGCCTTTTGCATAGATTTTCCAGTCATTCCTAACAACTGGTGTCATATTTAAAATGATCAACAAATCATTATTGCTTCTTTTACCTTTTCTCCTGTAAGAAATAACACTTTCGTTCCTGTGGTTAAGGTCTAACCATTCAAAGCCTTTGGGATCAAATTGAAACTCATATAAGGAAGGTTCGTTTGCATAGAGATGATTCAGATCTTTAACACATTCCTGCAATTTTTTATGAGGATCAAATTGTAATAATTGCCAGTCAAGCTCAGTTTTATAATTCCATTCGGAGGATTGTCCAAATTCATTGCCCATGAAAAAAAGTTTGCCACCGGGATGTGTGTACATGTATGTATAGAGAAGGCGGAGGTTTGCAAATTTTTGCCATTCGTCTCCCGGCATTTTATAAAGCATTGGTGATTTGCCATGTACTATTTCATCATGGCTTAGGGGCAGCATAAAATTCTCGTCATAAAAATACATCATGCTGAAACTGAATTTATCCTGGTGATCTTTCCTGAACAATGGATCCATCTTAAAATAATTCAGTGTATCATGCATCCAGCCCATCATCCATTTCATACCAAACCCTAACCCGCCGGAATGTGTTGGTTTAGAAACATCCGGCCAGTCAGAAGCCTCCTCGGCAATAGTTTGCACATCAGGAAAATCGCGGTAAATAGTTTCATTGAATTCTTTTATAAAAGCAATGGCTTCAAGGTTTCCATTGCCGCCAAATTTATTCGGTTCCCATTCTCCTTCCTTCCGGGAATAATCAAGCCGAAGAATAGAATTTACTGCATCAACACGAATACCATCTATATGAAATTTATCAAACCAAAACCTTGCGCTGCTGATCAAAAAGGATTTTACTTCTCCCCTGTCGTAATTAAAAATATAGGAGTTCCAATCCTGGTGAAAACCTTTACGCATATCAGCATACTCATACGTGTGGGTACCATCAAACATAAATAAGCCATGTGCATCGTATGGAAAATGTGAAGGAACCCAATCGAGGATAACACCAATATTTTCATTGTGAAATGCATCAATCATTTCCATAAAATCTTCAGGAGTACCGAACCTTGATGTTGGCGCAAAATAGCCTGCACCCTGGTAGCCCCAGCTTCCATCATAGGGATGTTCCATAACAGGCATTAATTCTACATGAGTAAAACCCATTTCTTTTACGTAGGGGACCAAACGTTCTGAAATTCCTTTATACGAATGGTAAGTTTCTTCATCATTTTTATTTGGTCGCATCCAGCTTGCCAAATGAACTTCATAAATGCTCCATGGGGATTTAAGAGAATTGTTTTTCTTTCGTTTCGTCATCCATTTTTCGTCCTTCCAATCATAATCAAACTGCCAAACTCTTGATGCAGTTCGTGGACGTTCTTCCCAATAATTTGCATAAGGATCTCCCTTATCCAAAACAACACCCTGAAACCCTATGATATGAAATTTGTAATCAGAACCCTTGGGTATGTTTGGAATAAATCCTTCCCAAATACCTGAATTATCTAATCGCACAAACAATGGGTGTGCAGTTTTATTCCAATTGTTAAAATGCCCTATAACGCTTACCAATGTGGCATTTGGTGCCCAAACTGAAAAATAAAATCCATCTGTATTTAAAACCTGAAAACCATGTGAGCCAAATTTATTGTAGAGCGTATAATGGGTACCATTCTGGTAATTCGTTATATCTTCCTCATTAAATAATGAATAATTCCAAACAGGTTTGGCGCTGTCTACAAAATGTATGTCTTCGTATTTTTTTATAGAATGCACTTTTAGTATTTAAAAGGCTTTAATTTTTCCGTTAAAAATATTTATCGCCATTTATACAAAATTATTTACTTTTATACGATATAGTTCGTAGGTTTGCTTTAACTTTAATTTAATAATACTGATTAAGCTAATGTAACTAAATTAAATCATCTTGAAACTTATTCTCTTCCTGCCGAACCATTAAACTTCTCTATGATAAAATTAATTACTTTACTAACGGGGATATTTATTTTCAATGTTTTTTCATTTGCACAATTGTCGGGTATTTCAGGTTCTGTTATAGACAAGAATGAGAAAAAGCCAATCCACAATGCGGTTATCGCCTTGCTAAAACCCGGCGATTCAATATTATACAAGTTTACCCGTAGCGATATACAGGGAAAATACATTTTAAATGATGTAAGGCCAGGTGACTATATTTTAATGACTACACATCCCTACTTTGCTGATTTGATGGACAACGTTGTAATTAAGAATGAAATGGAGATACGTGAACTTGGCCTTATCTCTAAAGCTAAGTTGTTGCAGGAAGTAATCATTACAACCGGAAGCCCTATTAAAATTAAAGGTGATACAACAGTTTATACAGCGGATAGTTTTAAAGTAAGCGCCAATGCCAACGTAGAAGAATTATTAAAAAAACTGCCGGGAATACAGGTTGATAAAGATGGAAAAATAAAAGCCATGGGAGAAACTGTACAAAAAGTTTTGGTAGATGGTGAAGAGTTTTTTGGCGACGACCCAGGCATGGCGGTAAAAAATTTAAGAGCGGATGCTGTAAAAGAAGTGCAGGTGTTTGATAAGAAAAGCGACCAGGCAGAATTTACAGGAATAGATGATGGTAAAACACAAAAAACAATTAATTTAAAATTGAAGGAAGATAAAAAAACCGGCTATTTTGGAAAGATTGACATTGCAGGCGGTTTAATAAAAAATATTAATCCCCGGTTCAATGATAACCTTCTGTTCAGTTCATTTAAAGGCAAAAGAAAACTTTCCGCATTTTTATTAAATGGTAATACAGGTCAGGATGGTTTAAACTGGCAGGACGAACAAAAATATGGCGGGGGAAATGATAATATGTCTATGAGTATGGATGATGATGGCGGAGTAATGATGATCTGGCGTGGAGGTACTTCAGATGATGAACCCTATTTTGATCCGCAAAATGGTTTTATAACAAATATAAATGCAGGCGCTCAATACAGTAATAAATGGAATGACAAACACACTTTTAATTTTTCTCCTAAATATAACAGCCAGAATTATAATAACCACAAACAAACTTTCTCGCAAACACAAGTGAAAGATTCAGTATTGAATGAATTTTCAGATAATATAACAAATATTGACAGGCATAATTTTAAAAACCGGCTAACGTATGACTTAAAAATTGATTCTAACAACTCTCTAAAATTAACTGCTAATGCCAATTTATATCATACCGAAAGTGATGAAACCAGAAATTCAAATACTACCGGTAAATTAAATACATTAAAAAATTCCAGCAGCAGATTCTTGCAAACTAATAATGATAAAAATGCTTTCTCCGGTAATTTAATTTTTAAGCATAAATATAAAAAAGAAAGAAGAACATTATCTGTTACTGCTGACTGGAACACACTTAATACCCAGGGAAAGAATTATTTAAAATCTTTTAACCAGGCATATTTTAATGGAATGCCAGCAGGTGATCAGCTATTAAATCAAATGAAGGATTATGATATGGCCACACAAAATTTATCTGCTAACTTAACTTACACTGAACCATTAAGTAAAAAATA
>JBPCQG010000400.1:0-4650 GCA_050998315.1 Chitinophagaceae bacterium | reverse complement strand
TATGCTATTGGGGATTGTGTACAGCATAAAAATCCCTTACCGGAAAGAAAAGCTGTGGAACAAATTTGGTACACAGGTAAAATTCATGGTGAAACCCTGGCACAAACACTTTGCGGTAAAAGAACAGCCTATAATCCCGGTCCTTTTTTTAATTCCGCTAAATTTTTTGACATAGAATATCAAACCTATGGAATCGTAAATACGCAATCTTCAGAAACTGAAACATCATTTTACTGGGAGCATGAATCAGGAAAAATTTGTGTGCGGGCAGTTTATAACAAAGATGATAAAACCCTTATTGGCATTAACTCTTTGGGGATGAGGCTACGACATGCTGTTTGTGATAAATGGCTGCAGGAAAAAAGAAACATAGATGATGTAATGGCAAATCTTCATCAGCTTAATTTTGATCCTGAATTTTCTACCCGGTATGAAAATGATATTTTATCAGCTTACAATAAAAAATTTGGAAAAAATATTAAGCTGAACAGCAAAAAAACATTTTCGTTTTTAAGTTAGAATGAACAATAATAAATTTTATGAATACAGCAATTTATCCATCCTTATCTCTCACTGAAGAAACAAAAGAGCAAACCTTATCTCAAAAAGCAGGTGGAATTTGTATTGCCATTGCGCTGCTTGCAGTGGTTGCAGCCTTATCAGGAGGCGCAAAAGGATACTCCGTATTAATGATGAGTGGTATTATAGGAATGTTTTTTACCGGGGCTGTTTTTTATGCATTGCCTTATTTTAAAGGGCCGGCAGGCATCCGCAACAACGGCATCATGTTTAAATCCATGACCAACAGGGGGGCCATTGCATGGATATTTGCGATAGCGCTCACCGGTTTTTATATTATTATTTATTGGTTTCCCTTCATGCTGGAAGGATTGATCAGGGTTTTTGATCCGCTAAGTCAATTGCTCAGCGGCAAGCCGGCTGATCAATGGTTTATGTACGGGTTATTTTACACCCTTGCTGTTGTAACAATGGGAATAAGATTTATTGGGAAAAATAGGAACAGCCGTTACCATATTATCCGCACTTTCTCTGTAATGTTTTTTCAAACAGGCTTTGCTTTTCTTATTCCAATGTTTTTAAAAAAACTGAATGAGCCTGAATTTTATTTTTCTTATTTCTGGCCACTCAAATACAGTTACCTTTTCCCTTCTGATGTTTCTTCGTTAATGAGCTCTGGCCATCTTGGTGTGTTTATGGTTTTTTGGGGAGCGATGATGACGTTTATTGCAACACCGATACTTACTTATAAGTATGGCAAACGCTGGTATTGCTCTTGGGTTTGCGGCTGCGGCGGATTAGCTGAAACTGCCGGTGATCCTTACCGTCATCTTTCTGATAAAAGTTTAAAAGCGTGGAAAATTGAAAGATGGATGGTGCACAGTGTACTTGTTATTATAACTACCACTACTATTTTGCTTTGGTTGAATTCTTATTATAAAGGTGGAATATTGGGTTCGGTATCCGGGGCATTTGCGCAATGGTATGGCTTCTTTATCGGTGCTGTATTTTCCGGAGTAATTGGTGTAGGGTTTTACCCGATAATGGGTTCAAGGGTTTGGTGCAGGTTCGGTTGCCCGATGGCTGCTGTACTCGGAATATTTCAACGCTTTAAATCAAAATTCAGAATAACAACAAATGGCGGTCAATGCATTTCGTGTGGTAATTGTTCTACCTATTGCGAAATGGGTATTGATGTTCGTTCTTATGCACAAAAAGGTCAGAACATTGTAAGGGCTTCCTGTGTCGGCTGCGGCATTTGTGCTTCCGTTTGTCCCAGGGGGGTTTTAAAATTAGAGAATGGAAAGGAAGAAGGCAGGATAGATAATAAACCCATCACGATTGGTAATAACAATATATCTGTTCATTTATAAATACCTTTATATATAATCTGATAGATGCTGCAAGTATTTGTAAATATCATAGTGGTACTGTATGGGTTTGCTATACTTTTTGTGTTGATACATTCCCTTTTTGATGCACATCTTATTTACCACTACTTGCTCTCATTTAAAAAGAAAAATAAGATAATTTATTCTAAAGAATTTATACCATTTGTCACTATCCAGCTTCCTGTTTATAATGAATTGCATGTTGTGGAAAGATTAATAGATTGTGTTGCAGCGATAGACTATCCGGCTGATAAATTGGAGATACAAATATTGGATGACAGCACCGACGAAACATCTGAAATCATTTGCCGCAAAGTTGATTTGCTGCAACAACAAAATATTTCAATTCAACATATTAAACGGAATACCCGTGAAGGCTTTAAAGGCGGCGCATTAAAACACGGACTTAGTATGGCTAAAGGCGAATTCTTTGCAGTTTTCGACGCTGATTTTCTGCCTCCAAAAGATTTCCTTAAAAAGACCTTACCATTTTTTTTAGATCCTAACATTGGTATGGTACAAACAAAGTGGGGACACATAAATAAAGAAACATCTTTGTTAGCCAACCTTCAGGCAATAGCGCTGGACGGGCATTTCAGCATAGAGCAACAAGGCAGAAATGCAGCAGGTTATTTCATCAACTTTAATGGTACCGCCGGAGTTTGGCGCAAACAAACCATATTGGATGCGGGCAACTGGCAATCTGATACGCTGACGGAAGATTTTGATCTGAGTTATAGAGCGCAAATGAAAGGCTGGCAATTTAAATACCTCGAAGATTTTATTACCCCTGCAGAACTACCACCCTTTGTAAGTGCTTTAAAATCGCAACAATTCCGCTGGACGAAAGGAGGTGCAGAAACTGCAAGAAAAAATATGCGGTCTTTATTTGCGTCAAAACTTTCACTGTCAGTTAAGTTGCATGGCGCTTTCCATCTTATTTACAGCCTTGGTTTTATCAGTATCATTATCTATACTTTGCTTTCTGTTCCTTTGCTTTTTGTAAAAGAATTTTACCCAGATTATAACCTGCTGTTTAAAATTTCAAGCCTTATCGGCATTAGTTTTTTAATTTACATATTTCATTATTTTATTTCTTATTTCAACAATACGAAAGGAAGTGTGATGCAAAAAATTACGGGTTTCATTTTCCGGTTCCCTTTGTTTGTTTCACTGTTCATTGGCCTTTCATTGAGTAACAGCATTGGGATTATACAGGGATATTTGGGTATTAAATCCGCATTTGTTCGTACACCAAAATTTAATGCAGTTGATAAAGATGATAAAAAAATAGGAAGGAGGTATATTCAAAATAAGATAACCTGGTTAAATATTACAGAAGGTTTATTGATCTTATATTTTTTGTTTGGAGTGATACAATCCATATATTTTAAAAACTATGCAAGCCTGCCTTTGATGTTGATGGCGCTTACGGGCTTTTCAATGATATTTGCTTTGAGCATTAAAGAATGGAGACAAAAAGCATTCGCAACATTTCATGATTAAAGCGCCAAAAATTGTTGTCATCATCCCTGCTTATAACGAAGAAAATTCAATAGCCAAAGTAGTTAATGATATCCCGGCAGGATTGGTGAATGAAGTGATCGTTGTAAATAATAATTCAAATGATGACACGGGTATAAACGCACAAAATGCAGGCGCAACAGTACTTAATGAAGAACGGCCGGGGTATGGATTTGCCTGCCTCAAAGGAATAGAATATATTAAACAGTTGCAGCCAGTCCCGGATATTGTAGTTTTTATTGATGCTGACTATTCCGATCTTCCTGAAGAAATGCCATTGCTTCTGCAACCGATTATAAATAATGGAATGGACATGGTAATTGGGTCAAGAGCATTGGGGAAAAAAGAAAAGGGATCAATGACGGTTCAACAGGTTTTTGGTAACTGGCTGGCGACAAGATTATTAAAAATTATCTATAGGATTCGTTATACAGATCTTGGTCCTTTCAGAGCCATTCGATATGATAAATTGCTGGAGATAAATATGCAGGACACTACATACGGATGGACAGTGGAGATGCAGTTAAAAGCAGCAAAATTGAAAATGAAGATCATAGAAGTTCCGGTAAGTTATCGCAGGCGAATTGGACATTCTAAAATAAGCGGAACAGTGAAAGGCACTGTGCTGGCAGGTTATAAGATCATTACTACTATTTTCAAACATGTATAATATGATTAAAAATTATTTAATTCTGTTCGTATCCTTGTTTTTATTGTCTTGTAAATCATCCATTGAACCACCTACAGAACAATTTAAACAACAATGGTATGGAGGAAAAGCTGAATTAACGAGTTATGATCTTCAACAGGCACGCTATGGTGAAATTAGAAATGGCGAAGCAGTTCTCATTTTTGTCACTGAAGATTTTTCAAAAGATAATTTAGTTAAGCTTGATGAACCTGATAAAACAGCCGATAAAATACGGGTGATGAAAATGAATATGACAAAGAAATTTGTCACAGGCATTTATCCATATTCGATGATGCTTTCCGTTTTTACACCTGTTTCAAAAAACGGTAATGAAAAAACAGTTAAAGCAGATTGCTCATCGCAGGAATGGTGCGGACATACTTTTTCACAACTAAGTTTAAAAGGGAGCAGTTATAACTGGCAGCTGCATTCTTATTTTGAAAAAGAAGGAGAATATGATAAAAAAATTGATGCTGTTTTATTGGAAGATGAGCTTTGGAACCGCATCCGCATTAAACCATCTAC
>JBPCQG010000346.1:0-4106 GCA_050998315.1 Chitinophagaceae bacterium | reverse complement strand
GGATTATCTTTTCGCCTGCTTCTTTTATGAATTTCCTGCGCTATTGCTTCTTTTCCACTTCCGCTTTCCCCGTAAATTAGTATACTGTAATTTGTGGGCGAAACAAGATCAATTTGTTTTAGAATATGCTTAAACTCAGGACTATCACTAAATATGTATTGACCGGATGAGATTGTTTTTCCTTTGTTTAAATTTTTTTGATCATCATCCTGCAATACAATAGAAGTACTTTCAGGAGTCTTAGAAGTTTTTTCCAACGCTGTTTTAATGCTTAATAATATTTCATCTGGAAAAAGTGGTTTGGTTACATAATCATGAGCACCAAGCTTCATTACATCCACTGCAACTTTAATATCGCTGTAACCTGTAACAATTATAACAGGTGTATAGGGATATTTTTCTTTAATTTTTATCAATAACTCTTTACCATCAAAGTCCTCAAGTCTAAAATCGCAAAGTACCAGGCTAGGTTCGTTATTTTCCAGTTCTTCAAGCGCTTTTTTGCCATTATGAGCAAGGGCTACATCATATCCATTCTTAGTTAGAAACCGCTTCAAAAGCAGGCACATATCCACATCGTCATCGATTACTAAAATTCTACTCATTTAAAAATTTATACTTAAAATTAATTTATTTAAAGGGATTTAAGCCCACATTCTTCTTAGTTGCGCAACTGGTATTTGTAATTGTTCGCGGTATTTTGCAATCGTTCTTCTGGCTACATGTATTCCTTTATTTGCTAAAATAGCTACTAATTGCTGATCTGTATAAGGGTTCAATTTATCTTCTTTCTCAATCACTCCTTCAATTGCAGATTGTATAACCCTGTTACTTATTACTTCTCCCTCTTTATTAATAATTCCTTCGGTAAATAAGTTTTTAAGTAGAACTATTCCAAACGGAGTATCAACGTATTTGTTAGAAGTAACTCTTGATACAGTTGAAATATCGACCCCTACTTTATCAGCAATATTTTTTAAGATCATAGGTTTTAGCAGGCTTACTTCTGCGCTAAGAAAGTAATTTTTTTGAAGATCTACGATTGCTTTCATGATTTGCATCATGGTAGACTCGCGTTGTTTGATTGCATTTACAAACCATTGAGCCGAATTTAATTTACTTTTAAAATATTGCGTAGTGCTTTTATCGCGGTTGGCTCCTTTTAGTTGCACATTTTCCATTAACGACTGATTGATGTACAACGATGAAGACCTTGACCGGTATAAATTTACTTCGATATTACCCTCATCGTTTATAATTAAAATAAAGTCGGGAATAATATTATTATTAATTCCGGATCCTTCATTCTCTTCTAAAATAGGCTTCAACTTCAGTGACGCCAGCAACCGTAAAATTATTTTTAACTCCTCCTCGTCTATTGACAAAGCTTCCATAATCTTATCCATATTACGGTGCGAAAGTTCGGAGTAATAATCTTCTAATAACCTGATGGCCATCTTAACATCGGGGCCTTTCTTTCTAAGATTGTTAAGTTGTAGCAGAAGGCATTCACGTGTATTTTTAGCTCCTATTCCAATAGGATCGAGTCCCTGGATGTACTTTACTACTTCCTGCAGTTCACTTGCCTCCACAATAACTCCCTGCTTAAAAGAAAGGTCATCCGCCATGTCTTCGAGGTCCTGCAGCAAAAAACCATTACAATTAATACAATCAATTATGTAATCTGCCAACTTCAATTGTTTATCGGCCAGTCCCTCATACCTTATTTGTTCTTTCAGTCCCTCACGAAAATCGCTAAAGGCTTTAATAGGGACATTTGGAATTGACTCCTGGTTAAAATAATTTTCATACTCAAGTTTGTAATCAGGCACATCATCATAACCATGCTCCTCCCAATCTTCATAATCCTGAACAGACTCTTTTTCAAATTTTTCCACCGCTACTGTCTCTTCCTCCTCGTTCATCTCCAATAAAGGATTTTCATCTAATTCATCCTGTATACGCTGGTCTAACTCCAATACATTTAAGTGAAAAATGTTAAGCATTTGAATTTGCTGAGGCAATATTTTCAACTGCTGTTTTTGGGTTTGAATTTGGGTAAGCATGTGATTGTCTGGGGTTTAAATATTTTTAAGCTAAAAACCAATTAAGAACCAAATTATAAGATTGTGTATAAATAGTTTAGTAGGTGGCGTTCAAACGTTTAAATATAAGTATTATTTCAGTGTATAATCCTCACACTTAGAAGAATTTGAATTAATTATAGTATGTAGAAAACTTTCTACACGCATTCAAAATATTTTTATAAGTTTAGCAAAAGCTATTAAAATTGAAAAAAAGCTTACGCATTATTATTATTGGATATGGCCTGTCCTTCATCATTCTTACTATAGCTTTTCTCTTTTCGCGCAGACTAAATTCTTTACTTGATTTTTCTAATGAAATTGAGCATACTTACCTTGTGAGAAACCAGATTTTAAAAATTAAATTGTACTTAATACAGGCCGAAAACAACCAACGTGGGTTTATCTTACTCAAAGATAGTACTTTGTTAAAACCTCTTTCGGAGACTCAAAGAAATATTTTTTATGAACTTCAACAGCTTGGTGAACTTATAAAGAATAACACCGAGCAACAACAAATTTTAATCAAGCTAAAGAACGACGTTTCGAGACGCTACCAGGTGCTATATCAAACTATTGACTATGCAGCAGAAGGTAAGATTGAGAGTCTTAGAATAAGTTCACACAATGGCTTGGAAATAATGGAAGACTTTCAAAACCTTGCTTTAAGAATGGAGCAAATTGCATTAAATCAACTACAGGAAAGTGAAGAAAATAAAAGGGATCTCGAAGAATTAACACCTTTATATTTAAACCTCGTACTTTTTATCTCATGCATTTTTCAAACACTTTCTTTCATCTTTTTATTTAAAGAATTTAGGAGAAGCAATTTATACTACCAACAACTTGAGAGAAAGATTCAGGAATTGAAAGTCTCTAACACTGAACTTGAACAGATAGCATTTGTAGCATCGCACGATTTACAAGAACCGTTAAGAAAAATCCGGACATTTAGCGACAGATTAATTAATAATCACAAGGAAAATTTAAACGATGAAGGAAAATTGGTTTTAGGAAGAATAGCTTATGCCGCATCGCGTATGCAAGGGCTGATCGAAGACCTCGTTAATTTTACCAAAATATCGAAAACAGAAGAAGGACTCCGTCCTGTTGATTTAAATTATTGCCTTGAAGAGGCAATCGAACAACTGCACGAAATTACAAAAGTAAAAAGCGCTGTTATAAATATTGATCCACTACCCGTTATTTACGGTTACGGCAAGCAGTTACAACTGCTGTTTGTAAACCTTATTGATAATGCCCTAAAATTTACCAGGGCAAATATTAGCCCTGTAATAAATATTTCTGTTTCGCTTGAAGCTGGTAGTAGTATTGAACCGAATAATAAAAAAATAGAGACTAAAACTTTTTATAAGATATCAGTAAGTGATAATGGAATTGGATTTGATAAAGAGTTTACGCACAAAATTTTTATTATTTTTCAGCGACTTCATACACAAAACTCCCAATATCAAGGTAAAGGGGTTGGACTTGCTATTTGCAAACGGGTGATGCTAAATCACGATGGCTACATAACCGCCACTGCAGAGCAAGGTGTTGGTGCAACTTTTAATGTCTACTTTCCTGAAAGGACGGCGCCTTGAAATAATTGAAGATTTTTTCGTAGGCCGAAGCCACCGCATCATCCCAATTTTTAGAATTGCATGACTCTACAATTGTGTCATGTGCTGTTTTTATACTCAACGTAACGCCTTTCACCTTTTCTACTACACTCTCAAATAAATGAATTTCTACAGCCTCAATAGGTTTAAAGGTTTGTTGCAGCGTGTTAATCTTTTCCATCAGCATAGCGCATAAGGAGCAGGCGCAAAGAACATTATTTGTGTTTACGTCCAATTTTAATGAAAAACTCATGATGAAAGGTTTTATTGTTATTTAATAATTTTTCGTATGTTCTCAAATTACAGAATTTTCTTGTATTGAAGAGTTTTTAAAAATATGGTTTTGTACATCGTAAAGCACTTTGGCTTAAACATCCAAAAATTCTTAATTCAACAACTG
>JBPCQG010000328.1:0-14336 GCA_050998315.1 Chitinophagaceae bacterium | reverse complement strand
GAAAAAGTTGATACCATTATCGATGAGTGTGTTAAGAACGCAGCAAAGAATAATTAAAATATTTTATGAAACTTACTCCCTATATCCATTTTGGTGGCAATGCAAGAGAAGCTATTGACTTTTATAAGAAGGCCTTAAATGGTGAGATACAACAATTAGGCACTTATGGCGAAAGCCCTATGCCGGTCGATGAAGATTATAAGGTTAAGGTGATGCATGCAAGATTTGTGTTTGATGGAAACATGATAATGATATCTGATGTTTTTAAAGGACAACAGGTTTCTACAAATGGAAATATTCAATTATCAATTGATGTTGATGATGTGAATAAATTGAATGAGTTATTTAATAAAATGGCTGAAGGAGGTAAAGTAACGATGGAATTACAGGATGCTTTTTGGGGCGCAAGATTTGGAATGCTAATAGATAAATTTGGTGTGAGCTGGATGTTTAATTGTGAACTAAAAAAAGTTGAAGGAGAGCAAGCGGAAACGCTTGATATAACAGGATAATGCAAAAGTTCTTTTTCATATTATTAATTGGATTGTCGCCGGTTTTTTGTGTAGCACAAACTTCTTTTTTAAAAGATGCTGTTGCAAAACTGGATAAAGCATTGATTGCAAAAGACACAGTTGTTTTAAAACAATTGCTGCATAACGATGTTACGTATGGTCATTCCAATGGGTGGGTAGAAACAAAAGCAGATGTAATAAAAGATTTAGTCACAGGAAAATTAGCATATAATAAAATAGAAACTAAAAGTATAAAGTGGGCAATAACTAATAATGTAGCAACAATGCGTAATTCTTCTGATATTAGTTATGAATTAGAAGGTAAGCCCGGGGAATTACATTTGCATGTTTTGCAGGTGTGGCTGAAAACTAATAAAGGATGGCAATTGCTTACAAGACAGAGTACGAAAATCTGAATTAAATAGATGGCAAAAAGATTATTATTAGAAAAAGCAAATGTTGAAGGCATCCGTGGCTATGATGTGTATCGGCGTGAAGGTGGTTATAAAGGTGTTGAGAAAGCATTAAAAATGTCTCCTAATGATATTGTTGAGGAAGTAAAGAAAAGCGGATTGCGGGGTCGTGGGGGCGCAGGGTTTCCTACAGGCATGAAATGGAGTTTTTTGGCAAAGCCCGAAGGTGTTGCCAGATATCTTGTTTGCAATGCTGATGAAAGTGAGCCCGGTACTTTCAAAGACCGCTACCTGATGGAATTTCTTCCCCATCTTTTAATTGAAGGAATGATCGTTTCAGCTTTTGCATTGGGGAGTAATGTTTCATATATATACATCCGTGGGGAGTATGATTGGATAACAGATATTGTAGATGTGGCAATTGCAGAAGCAAAACAAAATGGTTTTCTTGGTAAGAATGTTTTAGGCAGCGGATTCGATTGCGAGATATATACGCATCGTGGCGCTGGCGCTTACATATGTGGTGAAGAAACTGCGTTATTGGAAAGTCTTGAAGGTAAAAGAGGATTGCCAAGAATTAAACCTCCGTTCCCTGCAGTTAGAGGTTTATGGGATTGCCCCACAGTTGTAAACAATGTTGAAACGTTGGCAGCTGTTGTTCCGATTATAAATGAAGGAGGGGATGCTTATGCAAAAATTGGAATCGGTAAATCAACAGGAACAAAATTAATGAGTGCATGCGGCAATATAAATAAACCCGGCGTGTATGAAATTGATATGACTATTTCTGTAGAAGAATTTATTTACAGCGATGAATATTGTGGTGGTATTGCCAATGGCAAAAAATTGAAAGCATGCATTCCGGGAGGTTCATCGGTGCCTATTCTTCCTGCTAATCTTCTATTAAATACTGCCAAAGGTGAAAAGAGATTGATGAATTATGAAAGCCTTTCTGATGGTGGTTTTGCAACAGGCTCAATGATGGGCAGCGGAGGTTTTGAAGTGCTGGATGAAGATCAATGTGTTGTTAGGCATACAATGTCGCTGGCAAGATTTTATCATCATGAAAGTTGCGGACAATGTTCACCTTGCAGGGAAGGCACAGGATGGATGGAAAAAATATTAAAGAAGATAGAAAACGGAAAAGGGGAATTAAAAGATATTGACCTGTTGTGGGATATTCAGAGAAAGATAGAAGGGAACACAATTTGTCCTTTAGGTGATGCAGCTGCATGGCCGGTGGCAGCAGCGATAAGACATTTCAGGGATGAATTCGAATGGCATGTATTACATCCCGAAGAATGTTTAAAAAGAAATTATGGGCTGGCGCATTATGCTGACCCGATTGAAGTGACTGCATAATTAAAAATTAAAAATGCAAAATGCAAAATTAGATATATTCCAGGAAGCTGAGAAGCCGTATAATATTCGGCATAGATGTTTTCATTTTTCTAAAGATGTAATATTATTCATTCAGCAAACAAAATATGAGAGAATTTATAATTCTCTTTTCAATCAATTAATTAGAAGCGCAACCTCTATCGGTGCAAATATGGTTGAAGGAGGTGCAGGTAGCACTAATAAAGATTTTATAAACTTTATGCACATTAGTTTGAAGTCTGCCAATGAAACAAAGTATTGGCTATGCCTAATTAAAGAAACACTAGAGGTAAATATTGAAAAGGCAAATGAATTAATTGTTGAAGTAAATGAGCTATCAAAAATTATAGCCTCTATTATTTTAAACACAAACAACAAACATTTTTAATTTTACATTTTTCATTTTGAATTAATGGCTGATCAACCACAAAATTTTAAAGTAACTATTGATAACATCACTATTGATGTTCCTGCAGGTACTACTATTTTAAATGCCGCAAGAAAGATAGGGGGTGAGGTTGCACCACCTGCAATGTGTTACTACACTCACTTAAAAGATAGTGGCGGTAAGTGCCGTACATGCCTGGTAGAAGTTAGCAAAGGTTCTGAAAAGGATCCCCGTCCAATGCCTAAGCTTATTGCTTCCTGCAGAACAACGGTAATGGATGGTATGGAAGTAAAAAATATCACTAGCGAAAAAGTATTGGATGCAAGAAAAGGGGTTGTTGAATTCTTACTTATTAATCATCCGCTGGATTGCCCTGTTTGTGACCAGGCAGGTGAATGTGATCTGCAGAATTTGAGCTACGAACATGGTGCTGTGCAAACCCGTTATGAATTTGCAAGAAGAACTTTTGAAAGAGAAGATATTGGACCCTACATACAACTGCACATGACACGCTGCATACTTTGCTATCGCTGTACATATGTGGCAGATCAAATAACAAACAGCCGTGTTCATGGAATTTTGGATAGGGGAGATCATTCAGAAATTTCAACTTATATCTCCAAAGCAATTGAAAATGATTTTAGTGGTAACATGATCGATGTATGCCCGGTTGGTGCATTAACTGACAGAACTTTCCGTTTTAAAAATCGGGTATGGTTTTTAAAGCCAATGGATGCTCATCGTGATTGTGATAAGTGTTGCGGTAAAGTAACAATATGGAATCGTGGTGATGAAGTGTATCGTGTTACTGCCCGCAAAGATCAATGGGGAGAGGTTCAAAAGTTAGAAGATGGAAAGCCAGGCTGGATCTGCAATATATGCAGGTTTGATAAAAAGCGTACAAATGATTGGGTGATTGAAGGTCCGACAAAAATTGATCGTCATTCAGTTATTTCACAGGGGCATTATGTAGGAAGTGTTGGAATGATCAAGCCTCCTGATCCTTTGCAAAAAGTATTAGCCGGACGCAGTCCGCATTTGCTGTTGGATATTCATGATGAAAGTGAAGTGAACACCCCGGAAGTGCATTTAAGTGAAATTGAAGGACCATCAGTTTTCAAAACTTTTAATGGTGATCCACATGCATCCGGATATAATGTAACTGATGTAAAGATTGGTGTAGGTGCTAACGAAGAAGGAACAGATTCAACAAATCCAAATACACCTTAGTTTAATTAAAAATGAAAAATGCAAAAAAGTGAGCTTCTTAATTTTAAATTTTACATTTTGAATTCATGATACTAGCAATAGACTGGGCAATTTTTTTAGAAAAGTTTATACTGATAGTATCTGTAGTAAGCGGATCGCTGGTTATTGCAATGTATTCAACCTATATGGAACGCAAGGTAGCTGCTGTTTTGCAGGACAGGAGAGGACCAAGTCGTGCAGGTCCGTTTGGTATTTTACAACCCCTGGCTGATGGTTTAAAATTGTTTTTTAAAGAAGAGATCATCCCTGCTTTTTCATCTAAATTTTTATTTATTCTTGGTCCATGCCTGGCAATGCTTACCGCTATGATGATAGGCGCCGTAATTCCTTGGGGAAATAAAGTGCACATGTTTGGCAGAGATATTTCTTTGCAGATCGCTGATATTAATATTGGAATTCTGTATGTGTTTGGTGTGGTAAGTATGGGCGTGTACGGAATAATGATTGGTGGCTGGGCAAGCAACAATAAATTTTCTTTATTCGGTGCATTAAGAGCTGCCTCACAAATTATAAGTTATGAGTTGGCAATGGGCCTTTCATTGATAGCATTGCTGATGGTTACAGGAACATTAAGTTTACGGGAAATGGTTGGCGGACAAATGGATCATTGGTGGAATATTTTTAAACAGCCTTTGGGATTTTTCATCTTTTTAGTTTGCGCATTTGCTGAGTGTAACCGTACACCCTTTGATCTTGCTGAAGCTGAGAACGAGTTGGTTGGCGGCTACCATACAGAATATTCATCCATGAAACTTGGCTTTTATTTATTTGCGGAATACATCAACATGTTTTTGAGCAGTGCCGTAATGGTGAGCTTATTTTTTGGAGGCTACGATATACCTTTTGTAAATGATGTCCATCTTGCAGAAAACTTAGGAACCAATTGGGCAGCCATTTTACAGGGGCTCTGTTTATTTGGCAAAATTGTTTTCTTCCTGTTTTTATTTATGTGGGTTAGATGGACAATTCCACGGTTTCGTTACGACCAGTTAATGAACCTGGGTTGGAAAATTTTAATTCCGTTGGCGCTGTTTAATATGATCGTAACTGGGGGGTTAATATTATTAAAACAAAACAACTGGCATTTCTAAGGCCCACAAAACCCCTAAAAAGGGAGGCCTTGGAAAGATTATTAAATATGAGTATTAATATACATTTGCGGACATAAAATTGATAAGTCTCTCCTATAGGAGGGATCTAGGGAGGTTAATATGCAGGCACTAACAAATAAAGTAAAAGTTGTATCACGGGAACCCATGACGTGGTGGGAAAAATTGTATTTGCCTGCAATCTTAAAAGGTATGGCAATAACTTTCAGCCATATTTTTAAAAAGAGGCCCACAATAAATTATCCTGAAAAGAAGCGTCCCTTCAGTCCTGTGTTTCGTGGATTGCAAATTCTTAATCGTGATGAAGAAGGCAGGGAAAAATGCACCGCCTGCGGATTGTGTGCAGTTGCCTGCCCCGCAGAAGCAATAACCATGGAAGCTGCCGAGCGACAACCCGGTGAAGAGCATTTATACAAAGAAGAAAAGTATGCAGCTAAGTATGAGATAAATATGCTTCGCTGTATTTTTTGCGGATTTTGTGAAGAGGCTTGTCCTAAAGATGCAGTTTATTTAAGTGAAACCTTTGCACCATCAAACTTTCAACGCAAAGGGTTTATTTATGGGAAGGATGATCTTTTAATTCCTCATCCGGTTGAAGAGCCCGAAGCCTTTGCTAAAGCAAAGGGCAGCAGGGTAAAATATCCTGAAGGGCATGGTAATGAACATTGAGTTGTGAATAGTGAATTCATAAACGGATAACAAATAAACGTAAACGAATAAATGGATTTAGGTATGACATTAACTCACAACTCACAACTCACAACTCACAATTTTTAATGGAGGTAACACAAATCTTATTTTGGTTTTTATCTGTGTTAGCAGTTTCTGCGGCGGCGGGGGTTGTGATAAGTAAAAGTCCAATTTACAGTGTGTTGTGGCTCATCGTGGTTTTTTTTGCAATTTCCGGTCATTATATTTTAATGAATGCACAGTTTCTTGCCATTGTAAATATCATTGTATATGCCGGAGCCATTATGGTATTATTTTTATTTGTGATAATGCTGATGAATCTTAATGCTGATGCAGAACCCTCAAAAAATATCTATTTAAAAATTTCAGGCGTTATTTCAGGGATGTGCCTTATGCTTGTTTTTGTGGCAGCAATAGCTCAATCTTCTGACATTAAAGTTCCATTAGCTAAAGGAAGTGACATCGGGCTGATAAAAAATTTAGGTAATGCATTATTCACTACTTATGTAATTCCATTTGAGATAAGCAGCGTATTGTTTTTAAGTGCAATGGTAGGTGCCGTCGTTATTGGTAAAAAAGATGCTGAAATTATAAAGCCTCAATCATGAAAAAATTTATCCTGGTATCCATTATTTTTCTTTCTGCAATTTTTGTGAGTAAACAATCATCTGCACAAATTGATCTTGAAAATCTTGATCTTAAAGATATTATAGGACGGGTAATGAATGTACAACGTGGGTTTGCTCCAAAATTTTCTTTAGGAAATATTCGTATTCCCAAAATTCCCAAGGTTGCAGAAATTTTAGGCTTGAAAAGAAATGACCAGGTAAACAAACTCTTTAATACTTTCAGAACAGGCAGAACAATTTTCCAGATAACCTCTTATGCAGGCAGTGCTGTAGCCTTATATGGTGTTATAAAAGCTGCCGGTGATTCCGCCAGCAGGGCTAACTATAGAGGAGCGCTTATTGGCGGTTTAAGCAGTGCATTAACAGGAGTAGTTGTAAAACTGTTAACCAAAGTTGCGGCATATAAGGCAGTTGATATTTTTAATGGTATTGCAGCAAGAAAAATAAGAGATATTTTTTCAATTCAGCCCGCATCAAACACAATGGGTATTGGCTTATATGTAAAATTAGATTGATGGAGATTAAGTGGTATATATTTTTATCGGTTGCATTATTCTGCATAGGTATTATTGGCGCACTTACACGCCGCAATGCGATTATTGTTTTTATGTGTATCGAGCTAATGCTTAATTCGGTGAATCTTTTGCTCGTGGCATTTTCAAAAATGCATATGAGTGGAATTGCTGCGCAAACTCCGGCACTTGCAACGGATGCACAGCTTTTCGTTTTTTTTATAATAGTTGTGGCAGCAGCAGAAGTTAGTGTGGGGTTGGCAATTATTGTTATGATGTACAGGAATACACATTCGGTTGATATAAACTTTTTAAACAGGCTAAAAAACTAAACCCTATCCCTAAAGGGGGAATTGGGAATTATTAATAAAAATACAAAGTCTCCCTTTAGGGAGATTTAGAGGGTATGGGAAATATACATGACTTAATTTATTTAATCCCACTATTGCCATTGAGTGGATTTTTAATTAATGGTTTGGCAAGAAATGTTTTATCCAAATCATTGATTAGTATAATTGGTAGCGGAGTTATATTAGTTTCCTTTTTATTGAGTGTTGTGGTTTTTATGAATGTCCGGCACGAAGGATTTATTCCGCAGGTTATTTCTTATTTTGATTTTATAAATGTCGGTAAGATAAAAGTGTCATTTGCTTTTCAGATTGATCAGCTTTCATCTTTATTCTTATTAATTATCACAGGAGTAGGGTTTCTTATTCATGTGTATTCCACGTCATATATGAAAGAAGAAACTGCTCCGAACTTTGCAAGATATTTTTCTTACCTCAACCTTTTTGTTTTCTCCATGCTATTGCTGGTGCTCGGCGCAAACTATGTTATTATGTTCCTTGGCTGGGAAGGTGTAGGATTATGTTCTTATTTACTGATAGGTTATTGGTTTAAAAATACGAGCTATAACAATGCTGCAAAAAAAGCATTCATAATGAACCGTATTGGGGACTTAGGATTTTTATTAGGTATTTTCTGGATGATAAATGCATTTGGATCTGTTTCTTTTCAGGAATTGTTCAATAACGGCAATGCAATTATTAATTCCAATTCTGTTTCTTCAAATTCTCCAACTATTGTAGGTATTACTTTGTTACTTTTTGTTGGCGCAATTGGTAAGAGTGCACAAATTCCTTTGTACACCTGGCTACCCGATGCAATGGCTGGTCCTACACCCGTCTCTGCTTTGATTCATGCGGCGACAATGGTTACTGCAGGTATTTATATGATTGCCAGAAGTAACCTAATGTATACGCTTGCCCCAACTACTATGATGATTGTTGCCATTGTTGGTTTATCAACTGCAATTCTTGCGGCAACTATTGCTTTAAAACAAAATGATATTAAAAAAGTATTGGCTTATTCAACAGTAAGTCAATTAGGATATATGTTTTTAGGGTTGGGTGTCGGAGCATATACAGGCGCTGTATTTCATGTAATGACACATGCTTTTTTTAAAGCGTTACTTTTTCTTGGTGCAGGCTCAGTTATTCATGCGATGGGTGGCGAACAGGATATAAGGAAGATGGGTGGATTAAATAAACACATGCGGATAACTTACGTCACTTTCTTTATTGGTTGTGTTGCCATTGCAGGTATTCCACCTTTCTCAGGTTTCTTTTCCAAAGACGAAATTTTAGCAGGTGCATTCGCAAAAAATCCTGTGCTGTATGTTATTGGTTTAGGCGGTGCATTGCTTACAGCTTTTTATATGTTCCGTTTATTAGCCATGACATTTATTGGAAAATTTCGAGGTACTGACGATCAGCTACATCATGTACATGAAAGCCCGAAAGCAATTACAATTCCATTAATAGTTCTTGCATTTCTTTCTATGGTTGGAGGATTAGTTGGTATTCCTGAATATCTTACGAGCGGTGGTCATAGGCTTGCAGAATTTTTAAATCCTGTCTTTGCACAATCAGATAATATTTTAGGTAAACATGAAATTCTCCATCAAACCGAATGGATATTAACGGGTGTTTCTACCATTTTAATCATACTAATCTCCGGTTGGGCATGGAAGAAATATAAAAATTATCAGGACGAAACAACAGAAGAATCGGGCTTTGCAAAAGTGTTAGAAAATAAATATTATGTTGATGAATTGTATGAGGCAATAATAGTTCGTCCATTAAAATCCTTATCTGTATTTTTTAATAATGTAATTGAAAGATCAGGAATTGATGGATTAGTAAATGGCGTGGGTAGGGGAATAAATTATGGAAGCCGGCAGATAAGATTGCTGCAAAACGGGCAGGTAGGCGCTTATATTTTAATGATGGTAATAGGCACCATAGTTTTATTTATTATTCAAATGTTTGCAAAATAAATTTAATGCTCGGTAAGTACATTACATTTCCTGAACTGCTGCTTTGGTTTCCATTGGTGGCAGGGTTGATTACTTTTTTTATCAAAGAACCAAAAAATGTAAAGGCATGGGCTTTATTTTCCTCACTTATTACTTTATTTATTTCTGTTGTTAGTTTATGTTATGCAGATAATGTAAAATACTTTTCATACAATTTTGTTAGCTATGTGTGGCTGCAATACATCGGCAGCAACTTTGCCGTCGGGCTTGATGGTATGGGACACATGCTTACTTTTTTAACAGCTCTTTCTTTCCCCATAATTTTTGCAGCGACGTATAAAAATGATTATAAAAAGCCTAATGCATTTTATGGTTTGATGTTGTTAAGTCAGTGCGGGTTAATGGGAGTATTTGTTGCCATTGACGCATTAGTATTTTATTTTTTCTGGGAGCTTGCATTAATACCGGTTTATTTTTTATGCAGCCAATGGGGCGGAGAAAAACGAATACAGGCAACCTGGAAATTTTTCATTTATACATTTGTAAGTTCATTATTAATGTTAGTAGGTATAATTTATGTTTACCTGCAAACCGGCCCCACACAATTTTCTGATCATTCTTTTTCCTTACAGGCATTTTACAATTCAGCTATTTTATCTTCAGATCAAAATTGGTTATTCTGGTTATTTTTTATTGCATTTGCGGTAAAGATGCCGGTGTTTCCATTTCATACATGGCAACCCGATACGTACGAGCAATCTCCAGCTCCTGCAACAATGGTACTGAGTGGTATCATGGTAAAAATGGGAGTGTTTGCTGTAATAAGATGGGTGCTTCCTGTTTTCCCCGCAGCAGTATTAAAATTTGATAATATTGTTATAGGGTTATCTATTGCGGGGATGATATATGCAAGCTGTATTGCAATGGTGCAGAACGATCTTAAAAGATTGGTAGCTTATTCATCTATTGCCCACATTGGTTTGATGAGTGCCGCAATTTTTACAACCAACACAACAGGTTTGCATGGTGTAATGATACAAATGCTTAATCATGGAATAAACATAATTGCATTGTGGATAGTGGTTGATATTATTGAGAAGCACACAGGAGTAAGAAAAATATCTGAGCTTGGCGGGCTTGCTCTTCATACACCGCTGCTGGCAATATTTTTTGTTGTGATTGCTTTGGCAAATATTGCTTTACCGATTACCAATGCGTTTATTGGTGAGTTTGCAATGTTCACAGGATTATATGAGTATAATGCCTGGTATGCTGCTATTGCGGGCATCAGTATCATACTTGCAGCGGTGTACACATTAAATATGGTACAAAAAGTTTTTTATGGCCAAGATAATATTCTTACAAAAGTAGTGTCACTGGTTACGGTAAAGCAAAAGCTTGTATTAACACTGATTGTGATCTTCATATTTGTTTTGGGCGTTTATCCAAAACCTGTGTTCGATTTAACCGAAGAAACAGTTACAAATGTTATCAGCAGGCTTTCTAAATAGAAATAGAAGTAAGAATTGACTTTATGTCTGACAATAATGAATTACAAATATTATAAACTAAAAGCCCCTTTAGGGGTTGGGGTGTTATGAGCGCAATAATATTGTCTGCAATCTGGGGAGTGGTGATGATGTTTGGGGGAGTTTTTTTTAAAAAAACTTCTGTATCAAAATATTGGGCTATTGCAGGTTTAATAATTATTCTAACTGCAAACATTCTGGAATTTTTTGACTATAAGCTATTTAATATTTATTCTGCAAATATGCTGCAGTTCGATAATTTCGGATTGCATTTTAATACAGTTGCGCTTTTCTGCACATTGATATATTTTTTATTAAACGGCAGGGACATAGAAAAAGTTGGAAAGCATGTATTTGAATACTTTGCTTTGATATTTTTTATTTTATGCGGAGTTGCCATCGCTTCTTCTTTTAAAACTTTGCTGATGTTATTCCTTGGTATTGAAATTATGTCGATCCCATTGTATATACTAACAGGCAGCGATAAGCCTAATTTAAAAGGCAACGAAGCTTCGCTCAAATATTTTTTAATGGGTGCTTTTTCTACCGGTATAATGTTGATGGGTATTACATTTCTATATGGTGGTAATACTCTTGCCTCTTTTAATATTGGTATGATGCAATTAGGTTCTGGTGATTTGCCGGTATTGATAGCAGTTGGTTTAGTATTGCTGATTGTATCAATGTCTTTTAAAGTTTCTGCGGTGCCATTTCATTTCTGGACTCCTGATGTTTATGATGGTGCTCCAACAGTTTTTACCTCCTTCATGGCAACCATTGTAAAAGTTGCAAGCTTTATTGCATTCATCCGTTTGTTTCAAAGCTCATTCGGTGTAATGCAATCACAATGGCAAACACTCATCGTAATAATTACTGCTGCAACATTGCTGGTAGGAAACCTCACTGCTGTGTTTCAACAAAGTGTAAAGCGAATGCTGGCATACTCCAGCATTGCACAGGCAGGTTTTATGTTGCTTGCATTATTTGCATTAAATGATACTGCAAAAGAGGGATTGATATTATATTCAGTTGCTTACAGTCTTGCATCCATTGGCTTGTTTGCCATTTTGGTAAGAATGAATGATTATACAATTGAAGGTTTTAATGGATTAGGAAAAACCCAACCTGTTCTTGCTTTTACAGCTACTATATTTTTATTATCATTAACAGGCATTCCTTTAACGGCAGGCTTCAATGCAAAATTTTATATGTTATTGGCAGCACTTAAAAATGGTCATCAGTTTTGGTTGGTAATTCTTGCAGTGTTATGCGCTGCAATAAGCGCTTATTACTATTTTAAAGTAATACAGGCAATGTATTTTAAAGAGCCTGCAGTAGATGCCAATCACCAAATGGATGTTGGTCCTTCTTTTAAATGGTTATTGATTTTTACTGCCGCTATTATTATAATTTTAGGCATCATGCCGGGGCTCGTGATAGATTGGCTTTATTATTAAGTTCATAGGTTTTTGTTCATGTGTTTTAGTTCATCGCTCCTAGTTCATAGTTAATAGTTTGAGTTTATTATACTTTTATAAAAGTAGTTGCGTGCTTATTCATTAGCAAAGCCAGAAAGTATATTCTGAAGAGGATTTTAAAAATATTATTTAGAATATGAAATTCTTTGTAAAATGATAACAGCTCTTAGGAATTCGATGTTAGCCATGAACCATTAACAATTAACCATTAACTATAAGCGATTAATCATTAACTAATATGCAAACATTCGATACACTTTCTTTGGCTTTTAGAACCGTAAAAAGTAATAAGCTTCGCACAGGCATTACCGTAGCTATTATAGCTTTTGGTATAATGGCATTGATTGGAATTATTACGGCTATTGAGGCAATGAATCAAAGTCTTACAGAAAGTTTTTCTACAATGGGTGCAAATGCATTCAGCATTCGTTTTAAAGACAGGCAAATTCGTATCGGAAGAAGAAATGATCAGGTAAAAAAAACCACAAAAAATTCTTTAAAAGAAAAAAATTCCAACATAGGAAAAATAATTACTTACGAAGAAGCAAAAGCATTTAAACAAAGGTTAACGTTTCCTGCAAGTGTAAGTATTTCTATAAGAGGTCCAAGAAATATAGTTGTGAATAATGAGAAAATAAAAACGAATCCGAATGTTGTAGTACAGGGTGGTGATGAAAATTATTTACGCCTAAGTGGGTATACCTTATCTGCCGGCCGAAATTTTAATAAGCTTGATGTGGAAAGCGGCAGAAGCGTTTGCGTTTTAGGAAATAGTGTTGCAAAAAAAATATTTGGAGACAATCCGGAGAGATCTGTAGATAAAATAGTAAAAATTGCCAATATTAAATACAGGATAATAGGCATATTAAAAGATAAAGGCTCAAGTGCATTTTTAAATGCTGATAATGTTGTGATAACTACTTATAATAATATAAGAAGACTGTTCACTACGTCAAATGCTTCTTTTAATATTGGTGTAATGGTTAATAGTATCAAAGATATTGATATCGCTATTGGGGAAGCTACCGGCACTTTTAGACCAATCAGAAAATTAGATTTAACTGAAGAAAATAATTTTTTTGTAGATAAAAGCGACAGTATTGTAGAAGCATTTACAAAAAGTTTAGGCAGTATAACAACTGCCGCTGCATTTATAGGATTGATAACCTTAATTGGCGCTGCCATTGGTCTGATGAATATTATGTTAGTGGCCGTAAATGAGCGTACCAGGGAAATAGGACTGATAAAGGCGCTGGGAGGTACAAAAAAAAGTATACGGCAACAATTTCTTTTTGAATCGATAATTATAAGCTTAATAGGAGCCATTTTTGGAATAATCCTCGGTGTATTGGTAGGTAATCTTTTTGGAATAGTTTTAAAAACCGGTTTCGTAGTACCCTGGGGCTGGGTAGTTACAGGGATAATAGTTTGTTCACTGGTTGGTTTATTTGCAGGATTGTACCCGGCATATAAAGCATCAAAACTTGACCCAATAGTTGCCTTACGTTATGAATAAGTCGTGAAACGTGAAGGGGGAGACGTGAAGACGGTAAAGTCGTAATATTTCAGGTTCACGTCAAATTGTTTTGGGGTGATTTATCATCTTCAAATTATTTTTTTAGAATGTCCATTTTGTATTTTTAATTATTAACTTGTGTTCCCGCATTTAAAAATTTAAAAACTATTTTGATTTTAAAAAAATTTTTCCTTAGAATTGTACAATCATTTATTTAACCATATACAACTTAACTTTAATTCACTTAAAAACTTAGCATCATGGCAGAAACAGTAAGATCTACCGCCGCATCTACAACATCGGTTCAGGCAAAAAAATCAAGTAATATTATTTCATGGCTTGCTCCCCTGCTTTGTCTAATAGCCGGATATATTATTTGGCGATTTGTTATGGGTGCCAATGCCAATTTTACCAATCCTGATACTGCCGGCGGCTTTTGGCCAAACCACAAAGGGCCAAAAAGCGCCTTTTCAAAAATGTATGAAGGTGGTATAATAGTGCCTATATTGATCGCTTGCTTTTTAATAGTATTCGTTTTTGTGATCGAAAGATTGTTAACTGTTCTCAAAGCATCAGGTCGCGGGTCTATTGCTG
>JBPCQG010000178.1:0-13566 GCA_050998315.1 Chitinophagaceae bacterium | reverse complement strand
GTTTTAAACTGTGGAAAAGTTTTATAGCTATTTGCAGGTGTATGCTCAAGGATGAACCATCCGTTTTGATTTAAAAGTCTTTTTTCAAAGATCATTTTTGGAAGATCATCAATTGTTGTAAGCGCATACGGAGGACCGGCAAATATAAGATCGAAGGTCTCTGAACATTGCTGTAGAAATTTAAAAACCTCCATATTAATCACTTTAAAATTTTCAAAGTGTAATGCTGCACCATTCTTTTTTATAAATTCATACATTGCCACATCTTTTTCAACAATTGTAAGATCAATAGCACCTCTGGATGCCAGTTCATAGCTGATGCTGCCGGTTCCACCAAAAATATCAAGTGTTTTAAGTGAAGAAATATCCAGGTTATTACCAATGATATTAAACAATCCTTCTTTGGCTAAATCTGTTGTGGGACGTGTATGTGGCATTTTTGCCGGTGGAGATATTTTTCTCCCCCCATGTATGCCGCTTATTATACGCATAAAGCAATAGAAAACAAATGACTAAAATAATGGGACGGTAGTTTTTTCAGACTGTTTGTAAACTCATATCCGGGAGGCAGTTCATCAAAAGTTATATTTGGAATATAATGCCTTATCTCCTTATGCATGTCAGAATTAATTTCAATCATCCCTCCTATCCCCAGAGGCACGTCAGTCATTTTAAATTGCTGGCAAATATTCATTAAATGGTAAACAACATCTGTTGCTGCCTGGTATAGATATATATTAATGATTTGCAATTCACCTCCCCTTAATAATGCTGCTACGAAAGTATCCCTGTAAAAGATTGCTTTTAGTAAATCACTATTTAAAGAACTTTGTTTGATAAGCAAAGAATATTGATGAGCAAAGGAGGCTAAAGGAAATTGATTAACTATTATATGGCGAATAGCTGCCGGCATACGATATACATTATATATTTTTTTATCCTCTAAATGATCGGTTGCAATAGTCCGATCACACAGATCACCATAAAACATATTAAGTAATTGATCATTTCCATCTGCCTTATACAATTCTGCGGGAAGCAAGATGCTTTCTGCCCCGGAATATGAAATAAATACTTTTTTATAAGTTTTACTCAGTAAAGGTTGTTCATTAAAAATTGATTTCAGCTGTTCTGAAATATCAGCATCTTTATTAAAATAAAAAACTGATAAACCGTAAATTTTTTTCTCAATATCATTCTCGAAAAAGTATGAAAAGCTTTCACTACTTATTTCGCAGATAAGATTTGTTTGCTGAAAAAAAATTGCCTCGGGTATTATTTCAAAAACAGGAGCCAAATGATTAATAGTTTTTAGTGCGGCAATTTACAAACGTTTATTTGTTTTCTATTTTAAAGGTTTCTTCGTTAATTCATTTGTATGTCAAACGTGGCTGATAATTAATCATTAAACCAATTAAACTTGTCAGCCAATAAAACTAATTAACCAATAAAAGGGATTAACCGATTATGTTTGCAACTTTTTATGATTGAACCTATTGATAAAAGCTTACAGGTAAACATCACTAACAGGCAAATATTAACAATAGCATTGCCTATTTCTGTTGCCCTTATAATTCCCAATATTAATTTTATTACCAACAATATTTTCTTAGGTGGATTAGGAGAAAGAGCGCTTGGTAATGCAGGTACAACAGGAGTATTTTATTTGATATTGATGGTAAGCGGGAACGGACTCAGTAATGCTCTGCAGGTATTAATATCACGGCATGGCGGTGGAGGAAATACCGGCGCTATAAATAAAGTATTTGCACAGGGAATGCGTATAGCACTGCAGTTTGCCATAACAGGAATGCTGCTCACATGGTTTGTTGCACCTCTTTGCCTTAAACCATTTATAAAGCCGGAAAATTTTGAGATGGAAATGGAATTTTTAAAAATAAGGGTGTGGGGGCTCCCCTTCCTATACTTATTTCAGTGCGGCAATGCGTTTTTAATAGGCACACTTAATAGCAAATACATGATGATAGGGACGATAGGTGATGCCTTGACAAATATCTTTTTTGATTATGTTTTGATATATGGTGCACTCTCATTTCCCCAATTAGGTTTTAATGGCGCCGCAGTTGCATCTGTAATTGCAGAGTTTGCAGGAATGTCAATTGTATATATCGTAATATTCAAAAAAGGACTTAAAAAGAAGTTCAACTTATTTTCTGATTTTTCCTA
Source organism: Chitinophagaceae bacterium (assembly GCA_050998315.1). Taxonomy (GTDB): domain Bacteria; phylum Bacteroidota; class Bacteroidia; order Chitinophagales; family Chitinophagaceae; genus Ginsengibacter. Next base: position 11,379 of record JBPCQG010000178.1, on the reverse strand, counting down.
TCATAAAACAACCAGCAGATCAATTTTAAAAATTGCAGCGCCTTTGGTTTTGCAATTTGCCATAAGTTTAATTACCTGGCTGATATTTTTTATTTTATTAGAAAACTATGGCGACAGAGCAAAAGCAATATCTAATGCTATGCGTAATGTATTTAGCATTGTAGGAATTTTTATATGGGCATTTGCAAGCACAACCAATACAATGGTAAGTAACCTTATCGGCCAGGGTTTGCAAAACAAAGTGATAATGATGATAAAAAAAATTATGATCCTTAATATTTCCGCTACATTAATTATGCTTGGAATTTTAAATTTATTTCCACAGCAATTTTTAACCTGGTTCGGACAAGATGCAGCATTTATTCAGGATGCAATTCCGGTAGTAAGAATTGTTTCATTAGGAATGTTGATGATGAGCATTGCAGTGATCTGGCTTAATGCAGTTACCGGCACAGGTAAAACAAAAATGAATTTACTGATTGAATTGATCGCAATAATTTGCTACCTCATTTATATTTACCTGGTAATGGTTAAGTTTAAATTATCGCTTACAATGGCATGGACAAATGAAATAGTTTACTGGGTAGTAATATTTGCTATTGCCTTTTGGTTTATTAAAAGTGGCAAATGGAAAACAATACAACCGGAAAAATCAAATTAAGTTTAATTCAATTTAACAGGCAAACGTATTTGTTAACACAACAAAAGCACGGTTTGCATTATCAACTGCAGGATTCAAAAGCTGGTGCATTATTGTGCCGGCAATAGCGATACAGATTGCAAGCAAAAATGCGGCGCCCCAACCTTTAACCTCGAAGCCACTAAATAGCTTATCAGCCAGTTTTATCATAACTGCGGTTACAATTAATCTCACCACAAATGATAATAAACCAAGGGTAATTAAATTCAGCGGCAGCCGTAAAAGAAAACCAATTGTCGCATTAAGGATGCCAATAACCAGGGCTACAACAATTGCAGTTCCATAGCTTTTGATATTTACAGATGGTAATAACGCAGCGAGTAAAAATAGCACACCGGCATTAACTAATAACTCAAGTATAAAATTCATAGTTGTAAGTTTTATAAATTTAAAAGCGTATTACATTCTTAAGCCTCCTAAAACTCTTGATAATAATCCACCGCTGTTTCCAAATCCACGGCCTCCGCTTAGGGTTGATATTAATGAACCCAGCCCGCCACCGGAAGATCGTGAGCCACCCATTAAAGAACCTAAACCTCCTGCCAATGGATTACGGCCTCCCCTCCTGCCTGATAACATTTTAGCAAGTATCATGGGGCCTGCGATCCCAAGTAATCCTTTGCCAACTGTTTTCCAGTCAATACCAGCATTTTTAAATTTTTCTTCAAGTCCAAGTTTTGCTAAAAATCCAGGACTGCCTGCTTCCTGTTGCTCTACTTTTTCGTCTGCAGCTTTGTTAACAAATTGATCAAGCACTGAGAATTGTTCCTGGTTTATTTTAAGATACCTTGCAATTTTTTCCACATTTTCTTTCTCTGCATCGGAGTAATTTTTATCGGATTGTCCAAAGCTGATAAGATCAGTAATGAGTGAAAATCTAAGATCACTTGTTTTTAGAATATCGAGGCAACGGGTTAATTCATCTCCTGATAATTCTGTAGCTGCTTTAACCACAGCTTGTTTTTGTTGGTCTGAAATATCGGCTGAGTCTGCTAAATGCTCAATGTATTCCACTTCTTCCTCACTGGCAGCATGATCAGCAGTCGCAATAGATGCTATTGCTCCGAGGTAAGCACCTTTTTCCTCATCAGAATAATCCTTAAGTAATTTTTCGTTTTGTTCCATGATTTTAATTTTTAAGATATTGTCATTATACAATAAGCATACCTATTGTTCAGGATCATCTTCTCATAAATTTTTAAGCAATGCCTCTATTGCTTTTGGGTTTATTACAAGCAGTATTTGGTAATGCGTAAGTATGCGAACCCAGCAGAAGAGCTTGTTATTATTTTATAACTCAGTTTTGAGCAGTGATTGTGAAACGTTATTACTTTCTTCACCCATTGTTGGCAGGTAAAAGCTATTGCAGTAACTTTCTTTAAAATAATTACCTGGTAAATAGGCGAAATCTTTTCCAGATTAATGTAGCGTTAACGGATGTAGATGGAAGGTCATTTTCATCCGCTTTGTTTAATGTAATTTAAAATATATAGCGTTCTTCGGCGTTAGTTGCTCTAACAGGTTTTAATTCCCAATAATTTTTATCATCATTCCCGGGGTTACTGTGTCGGTAAGTTTCATCCCGTTTAGGATAGCAAGCTCCTGTAGACGTTTATTATCCGTTACTGAATAATTTCGCAATGCCTGCTCAAGCGTTGTATTATTATTGATAGTTTTAATTCTAACCCGGTCAGGCTTTTTATTAAGTTTTGCCTGATCATTGAGTTGTTTAAAACCTTCCATTGTATTCGTAAAGTATTGACTATATTGGTTGAAATCAGCCGTTGAAGAAACACCCAATAACAGATATAGAGCACTGCCGTGCTGTATCACGTAAGAAAGAATTCTGATGGGTTGTTGTTGTTGACCCTGCACTGCTTTCGGATCTGCTACCATCGCGATTGCCGGAAGCCCATTCACATTTAATTGCTTTGAATCCAATAACTGCAGGTTGTTTTGCTGAAGAAAGGTATTAGCAGCCTCTTGTAGATTATTCCCTGGTGCAAGCGTCATCATCATTAACGCCTTACCATCTTTTGGGGCCATTTGCACACGTTGTGGGGTATTTTGGTAATTCCATCCTTGAGGAACGGGGAATTGAAATTTGAGTACCGGATGATAAAAAACACTATTCTCTAAAAAACCCTGTCTCGGATCTTCACCATAAATAAGTCCTTCAATTCTTTGCAAATAGCTGTTGCGGTTAACTACTGCATTTGTGAGGTTAAGTTTCTGTTTCCATTCAGCGGCAAGCTTGTTTACTGTTACATTCCTGTCACCCGGATTAGGATGAGTTGATAAAAATTCGGGTAATTCACCTGCCCCGCTTTCTGCACCTTTTCTTTCGAGAGTAAGAAAAAAACCTGCCATCTCTTTTGCATCGTAGCCGATCTTTGAAGAATATTCTACCCCAAGTTCATCAGCCTGACGCTCTGCATCTCTTCCAAACTTTAAAAATAAAAGGCCTAATCCCTGGGAGGCAGTCTCCATAAAGCGTGCAAGGTTAGGATTGATAACAACACCTGCTATAATACCGAGTTGTCCTAATAATGCATTTCTTTGTTGGGATACGGAATGACGTGCAGTTATATGGGCGGTCTCGTGGCCCAGAACACCTGCAAATTGTGCTTCATTATTAAAATGGGCCATTATTCCCCTGGTAAAGTATACATACCCGCCTGGAACTGCAAATGCATTTAAAACCTCTGAATCTACTATCTTAAATTCATAAGCAAGTTTAGGACGATGAGATATAGCCGCCAGTTGTTTTCCTTTTTGCATTATAAAATCCTGTAGCGCTTTGTCCTCGTATAACCCAAATTGTGCTATTATCTGTGGGTCTGCATCTTTACCCATTGCTATTTCCTGTGCTTCTGACATTAACACAACCTGGCTCTTACCTGTAACAGGATTGCGGGCACAATTATCAAAAAGAAAAACAGATGCTGTAAGGCAGACGATTAATGTGAGCTTTTTCATTATTTATAAGGTTTTAAAGTTTAATTTTTGCAAAGATGATACCAAGGACGAATAATTTTTTGATCCCGAATTTATAGTTCTTTTATCACTTATAAAAGAGCTATAACCCACACCTTATTATGCGCCCTCACAGGAAAACGAAGAATCCCAGGCTCACTAATTTGTCGTTTTAATCAAACAAAACTCCAATAACTTTCCTCTGCATGTAAGTTGGTGTTCGGCCAATGATTCAAATCAAATCCCGGCGCCTTTTCAAGCATTTCCCTTGGCTGATTAAATATGAATGCCTTTTTAACCGGGTCAACTTTAAGCAGGTTAAAGGGAATCGCAAAATATTTTTCGCCGATAGTAAGAAACCCTCCGAGTTCAATTACTATATATTCGATTTTGCCGGTGGTAAGATCGATCATAATGTCTTCTATCTTACCCATATGCTCACCTTTTTCATTATGAACTTTATCGCCGATAATAGACGAAGCTGTTAGAAATTTTAAGGGTGAGTTAGGCCGAGAGCCTTCCTTGTTAACCCCGGTAAGATTTTCATTTTGAAATGTATTCATTTTGATTTATTTATTTTATGTTTTAATAATTCTTATGATTGATGCTGTTATTATATTTTTTCAATTCGTTAATAATTATAATAGCCCAAGAATTGCTCCAGAAAGATAGCTTTTGATTAATGGGTGAATATTAATTTTGTCTCAGCGGGATTTGCATTTCCATCGAGGTTTTACAAAAAGATTTCCCATTTAAAATTATATACTGTATTTTGATGCGCCACTCATTAGATTCATTATCCAACTTATGAAAAGCACCCTTGCCTGCCGATTATATAATTCCACAAGATCACCTACATTTTTAACAGCTTGAGTATTCAGGCACAAAACTTTTCTGTATGAAAAATTTAAAAAACTTTTTATTTTCTCTTTTGGTTATTGCTTTTGTTTTGCCCTCCTGCAACAGCAATAGCACCAGCGAAAAAACTTCAAAAACAAAATCAGAATCAAAAATCACTGACATCCCCGCCACAACCAGATCTGCTGATGCATTAGCTTCATTTAAAGAGGGTTTGGCATTATCTGATATGGGAGATAGATTAAAAGCCAGGGCAGCATTTAGTAAGGCAATAGAACAAGATCCAAAATTTGGCATGGCATATCTTATGAGAGCGGGCAGTTCTAATTCAGCCAAAGAATTTGCAGATGATATCGCAAAAGGAAAATCGAATTTAGATAGTGCAAGTTCATGGGAAAAAATGTATGCCGAATATATTGGCACCAATTTAACAGGTGATAGAAATAAGGGTATGGAGATAATGCAAAAAATAGCTGGTGAATATCCTGATGCAGCAAGAGCCCAAATTGACCTCGGAAATGCGTATGGCGGAAATAAGCAATATGATAAAGCACGGGAATGTTACAACAAAGCAATTCAGTTAGATCCTAAGTGGGTTGGCGGTTATTCAGCGTTGTCCAATTCATATCTTTTTGTTGACCCAAAGGATTTGAAAAAAGCAGAAGAAAATGCATTGAAACTTGTTGAGTTGGCTCCCAAAAGTGCAGGAGCACAAATTGCATTAGGTGATTGCTACCGGGCACAGAATGATTTGCAAAAAGCAAGAGAGGCTTATGCAAAAGCAGTAGCACTGGATACGAATGCACCTGAAGCATATTATAAATTGGGTCATGCTAATACCTATCTGGGAAACATGGATGAAGCACGGAAAAATTATGCAGATGCTGGCATGCATGATTTTAATAAATCAGGTGCTGTGTTAAATACAGCAAACACCTGGTTGTATGCCGGTGATGCAAAAACTGCTGAAAAATATATTATGGATCAAATGGCCGCAGCCGGTAATTTGGATGCCAGTCAAAAAAGCGGATACCTTACAACTGTTGCAACAATTGCAATTCATAATGGAGATGCAGCTACTTTAAAAAATGTAGTTGCTATGCTGCAACCATTATCTAAACAAATAACTATGGATTTAGGAAACACTGCTGAAACTAAAATTTTTGAGACAGCTGATTCTCTACATTGGCAGGCTATGATAGCTGTTATAGATGGAAAATTTGACCAGGCAAAGAGTAATTTAGAAGCTATGAAAACGGTTGTAGATCCTCTTAAAGACCCTCGCAAACTGGAAGGTTACGAATATGATATGGGCATGATAAGTATGAAGCAAAAAAATTACGCCGATGCCGTAAGCCATTTTGAGAAAGCTGATCCTGTTCCTATTTACAATAAATATATGCCGGCTAAAGCAAATGAAGCCGCAGGAAATAAAGACAAGGCTACCACCCTTTATAGAGAGGTGGCTGCATATAATTTTAATGATGTTGGAAATGCTTTAATAAGAAGTGAAGTGAAGAAAAAATTAGGTACACCATAGTACTGTGTAATTAAAGAAATAATTTTGAAGCCGGGTTTTATAACCCGGTTTTTTTATATCTATTAAGTTAGTTTATAAGCTTCCCAACAGCACATTAAGACTATAAAATAACAGGTGAATATTTTTCATAATTAATACTTTGCCTAGGGTACTTGCTAAACAAACCACCTTGTAATTTTACTCACCATCATGTAAATACTCTGTTATTAAAAAAGAGCAATTGTTCTCTATGTAATAGCCTGCATACAAATATCTTTGTGTAATAAGTTGATAGTGTTTTTTAAATCCTGACTTTAAGAATATCGAATCAATTGTAATTTAAAACCCATTATAAAACTTAATATGATCATTATCATTTCCACAATTACGATACTTGTAATTGCTCTATTTTTTGCAAAAAAATTTATTATAAAAAGGCTGCAATGTAAATATGAGAAATCCCTTTTGAATGGTGATAGAAAAAAGGCTGTTCAATCAGGTAAGAACTATTATCTTTCATTAAATGAAACTACAAGGAAAACTAAAGGTATTGTAGACATTGATGCAAAAATTTCAGAAGATTTCAGAGCCTTTCACAGCCATCCTTTTCCCACTCTTTTGTAAACTGTATTATTTGCATAAAATGGTTACCATACTTTAGTAGATAATTGTAAACTTTTATTTATTGCTGTACTTTGTTTGCTTCCCTTTCTTACCATCATTAGTATTAAAAAAGTATTAATAGCCTGAAGCATTTTATGTGTAAAACGGAGTATAATAAATTCGGCGGGGCGAACTACAGCCATTCCAACATGGGTATGTTGCCCGGCTTAAATATCACAACCGGATTTTTATTAAACTTTTCAGGAAAGTTAATAACTGTACCTCGTATCGTCTTCAACATTTTCATGTCGTATCTTTTAAAGCTAAGCTTAACATTCACTACACGATATTGAAGATTTTTTTCCTTCGAGAAAATGCTGACACTTATACTGTCGTTCATTTTAATTAATCGTGTGTCAAAGCTTCCCTTAATTGCATACCGTATGGTATCCTGACCTTTGCAAACACAGCAACCAATGCAAAAAAGCAAACTAAAATATAAATTTTTCATTCTATAGGTTTTTGATCTTTTAAATAAATCTCTTTTGTTGACTGAAGACTTCTTTTACAGGTGTTTGCAAGGAGTATACTCAGGTTTTGGATTGAATCCCTACTTATACTCCGGTTCACGTCTTCATAATTTTGAACCGAAAGATAAAATTGCTCCATCTTTTTTATTACTGCCTCATTTTGTATCAGGTGCATTCTGCCAAAATACAAATGATTAAATTGTTGTACTGCATCTTTAAATTTTTTAGTCCCTGTGCTATCCGGTTCGGTTATCGCAATGTTGGCAGTAACATTTAGAAGCTCACTGTAAATTTCGTACTGCTGTTTATAAAGCGTATTGCGATAATCACTTTCCTTGCTAAGACGGTACTGGTAAACACCCCATACAAAACTCAGGATAGCAAGCAGCGGCGTAATGATCTTTACAATAACATCAATAAATTTCATCAGTTTAAAAATTACAACAATTATCGTATTGCAAATATTTTAAAGATATTATTGAAGCGCTGGTACATTTTTATACCCCGTATTTAGAATATCTTTTATTCGTCCCTATTTGCAACCCAAGGAAAACAAGTTGGCATCTGTATATAACAAGATCAAAAATGAAGAACAAACCTTATTCTACGCATGAAGGCTTCATCTATATCAGTTTTACGTTTAGTATTAAAAATCGCCACTCCCCTATTTGATTCCAAGTGCTGAAGCAAATAATTAACTTCCTTATTGCTGTAACGGTCATGACTATCTTTTACTTCGCTTCTCTTACCAAACAATGCATCAGCTTCATCAAATAATAAAATGGATTTTTTAATATCTGATGCATCAAATACTCTCTGCAGGTTCTTTTCTGTTTCTCCGATGTACTTACTTACTACTTTACTCAGGTCTATTTTATAAAGATTTAGATGTAGCTTATTAGCAAGCGCCTCCCCTGCCACGGTTTTCATCGTTTCGTTTCTGCCTGTGAACAAAGCAATTATTCCTGAACCTTGCACTCTTACTTTCGCAAACTTCGATTTTCCATTTTCCTTGCTTTCTTTTTTTATAAGGGATACAATTTCCTCGAGTGTATTTTTTTGTACCTGGCGTAACACAAAATCATCCCACCCGGCTACCGGCGCAATTCGCTGTACAAAAGAATTTATTTTCATTTTCACCTTAAAAATAAAGTAATTATAAGTTCATCTGAATTTTTTTAAAGCAAAAAAAATCCGGCAGGAAACATGTTAGTTAACTTCTATAATTAAGCCTTCATGTGCCAGCTCCAATTCTTCTATTGCCACTTCGTTGGAATTTGCATTAAGCACAGGACCAGATAGCTTGACCGGGAAGGCTTTGAAAGCTTTCCAAACCATCACAGGTTGATGAATCTCATTTAACAATTTGATGATAATATCACGCCGTTCTATCTGATTTAAATTTTGGGTATTCATCCAATTAAAAAAGTCATTATCCCCTTTTATAATTCCACGTTTCAAAGTAATATTTTTATAGTGCGTTAGGCCAGGCATTTTACGAGCGGCCCTGTTTGGGTCAGCACCATCACGATGTTCAACTACATCTGTTGTAATTTCCAATCCTGAAACTTCAATAAAATCAAGCCTTGTGCCGCCCCATTCCACCATAAAATGGTAAGCAGGCATTGGATGTTGCATCATAATATATTTTATTAAACGTTTAAGAAAATTCATTATACTAATTGAATACGATCACTTTTTCGGGCAAATTAAATGAATATTTTAATACTGAAAGAGGTTATGACAATCTTACAAGGTATTTGCCTGATATAATACCAGCATCAACTTTTTTACTCATTATGATACCGAACATGGTGTCGAAATAAAACTAATACACTCACCATGTCCGATTTGTTAAGTATATTTAGGTTGATAAAACAACCGGGAAAACACTGTTATTTATTTTTCATTCTAAAAACAAGCAAAATGAAAAGTTTAATGGTAATAGCACTTTTGTTTATTATAGTTATAGGTTGCAATACCTCTGATAAAAAGGAAAATGTAACCATATCGGGAGCATATAAAATGCTTTCGCAAAATATAAAAAGTGATACAACAGACACTACCAATACATCGTTGCAGCAAATGAAAATTTTTACGGACGATTACATGATGTATGCTAATGTTAGTTTGTCGGATTCTATAGGCAGTTTTGGTATTGGTCCCTACAGCGCTGATAAGGATACCATTAAAGAAAATGTTATCTATAATGCTTCTGACACTGCTAACAATGAGAATCCGGGGACCTATAAATTATTAATAGAGAAAACCGCCAAGGGATACAAACAAATCATTGCGGATATCCTGTCGCAAGGCAAACATATTAAACTTACTGAGGGATACGAGTCAATCGGCACAGCAGCCAAATCTCCTTTGGATGGTGCATGGAAACAAATAAAAGCATATTCTGTAAATGGCAAGGATACTACCGTTGAAAAGTTAACTCAATTTAAAACGTATTTTGCCGGACATATTATTTGGGGCCAGACATACGCAGACTATAAAAATAAAATGCACACCGGAATGGGATTCGGTAAATTTGAAATGAGCGGTAACAACAAATTAAAAGAATCTATGATAGCATCTACTTTCTACCAGGTAAGAGGACGTGATTTTGATATTGACATTGAAATGAAAGGCACGGATGAATTTACGCAAACAATAAAAAACACTGACGGTAGTAAAGGAGTTGAGATATATCAGCGTCTTAAAAAATAATAAAGTAGCCATAAATCAGCAGCATTTCATCCCTTAAGTGCATAGTAGGGTCTTATGCAAAAGAGGTCCAGAGCCAATTCTTACAGCGTAGTTTCCTCTTTGCAAGACATAGCTGTATCTAGATATTAGCCTGCAAGCCAGCGAATCAATATTTCAATTCACGTAACATTTATTTTATAAAGATTTATTAATTTGAAAACCACCTGCGGTCAAGATTCGTACGTAAATTTTTTAAATCATTAAATTACAGTTATGCAAAACTCAACAAACCCCCAACACAAAGAAGGTAAGGTAGCTTCGGCAATAGAAGAACAAACAGCAAAAATTCCTTCTGATGTTTTTTTATGGGCTGCCCTTGGTTCTATGGCAATTTCTTTAACCTTACAATTAACAGGCAGCAAACACAGAAGCCTTTTTATTGGCCAGTGGGCTGCGCCTTTTTTATTATTTGGTGTGTATAATAAACTCGTAAAGCTTGAAGGTCACGATAAATCTTCACCTGAAAACCCTAATTCTTAACTAAGTATATGGCTAAATATTCATTGAGCGACATCAGTAAAAAGATGCGAAAGATAGATATTTGTATGATGACCACCATAGGTCCTAATGGTCACCTCACCAGTCGTCCGATGTCAAACAACGGAGATGTAGAATATGAAGGTAACTCGTATTTCTTTACTTATAATGAATCGGAAGTGATAAAAGAACTTGGAGAGAATAGCAATATAGATCTCAGTTTTCAAGGTCCTGATATGTTATATATTTCCATAACAGGTAAAGGAGACCTTATTGAGAATAAAGAGGTATTAAAAGAACATTGGGTAAAATCCTTAAATAGATGGTTCGAAGATGGTGTTGAAACTCCGGGCATCATTATGATACATGTAAAGGCCGATCATATAAAATTTTGGCAAAAGGAAGAAGTAGGTGAAGTGAAGTGTTAATGAGTTTATTTTGTAAATACCTTAAAGACTAGTATTTATTTTCAACCTCTGCCCTGCGTACTGCAATTGTAAATGATAACCCGTTGCAGACTACTGAAAGCAATTCTTCTAATATTTTAAGGGTATTCCTGTAATTAGCGATTTATAAAAAGGGGGCTTAAATTTTCATCTGATATTTTTTATATGTCTATTAGTTGCTTAATTCTTGAAGAAGATTGTATGTTTTTACCCCCCTGATTTTCAGTTTAGACAATAGCTTTCAACTCCAATTTATTTGGAGTTTTTTTGTGTTTGCGACATGGGCGCTTATGCTGCTTGTTTAAGAGGTGTTGCCTGCTTTCGTTTGGTAATGATGGAGGCATTAGCGGTCATCATTCCAAAAAATATCCAGCACTTTTCAGTGATAGCATTTCTTGCATTTACTTTTTGAAGAAGGTAATGGTTCTTTTCATTTCCAAAGCTGCCTTCTAATCTTGTTGATCTTTCTTTGTCCAGCACACCTCTCATTGTTTTGCTTTGTTCTATGAGGTG
>JBPCQG010000164.1:0-4615 GCA_050998315.1 Chitinophagaceae bacterium | reverse complement strand
ACTGCACGTGAAAACATAAAACCTAAAACAGAAACCGAAAACCCTGCAATGCCCGCCCATCCCAAAGCCGTAGAAATGCCTTCACCAATGGGAATTGCCCATGCATGCATCATTGCCGCAAGAGACCAAATTATTATAGCCAGGGCATATCCTTTTTTTGTACCTAACTTATCAATAATCCTTCCTGCAAATAACATTGAGAAAGCATAAACGAATTGAAATACTGCGGTAATATTTGCATAGTCGGTATTACTCCAGTTGAACATTTTTGGATCCGACAGGTACGGCTGTAAAAGACTTAAAACCTGCCGGTCGAGGTAGTTAACTGTTGTGGCAAAAAATAGCAACGCACAAATCGTCCACCTGTATTTTCCAATTTTTTCCATTTGATAGTTTGTGGAATAAAACTAAGGTATTAAGTGTTTATATCCATACTTCTTAAAATTCCTAATTCAAGTCCACGAAGTTCTGACAAACCTCTCATGCGACCGATACACGAATAGCCGGGATTTGTTTTTTTATTAAGATCATCCATCATTTGATGACCATGATCCGGGCGAAAAGGAATGGGTGAATTTACTTTTTGTTGTATTTGCAAAATCTCTTTCATCACAGCATACATATCAGTGTCGCCATCTAAATGATCGGCTTCATAAAAATTTCCATGTTCATCCCGTTTGGTATTTCTTAAGTGAACAAAGTGCATTCGGGTATCAATACTTTTTGCAATAGCAGTAAGATCATTGTGTTTGCCTGCACCAAGAGAGCCGGTACAAAAGCATATGCCATTACTTTTATTGCTTACCGAAGTAAGAATAAAATCAATATCACCTGCACTGCTTACAATGCGTGGCAATCCTAAAATATCAAAAGGGGGATCATCCGGATGAATGGCTAATTTAATTCCCACTTCATCTGCCACAGGAGAAACTTGCTGTAAAAAATATTTTAAATGTTCACGTAGTTTTGTACGGTCAATATCTTTGTAAGTATCCAGCTTTTCCTGCATTTGCTCTACTGTTTGCTTTTCTTCTCCGGGAATACCAAACATAACAATACCTTTTAAATTTTCCAGTTGCTCTTTTGTATATTCTTTGTAACGTTTTTCCGCCTCAGCAAGAATGTTTTCATTATAACTTTTTTCTGCATTTTTTCTTTTAAGAATGTATAGATCAAAAACTGCCAAATCGAACCAGTTAAAATATAAAGCTTTTGACCCGTCAGGCATTTTGTAATTAAGATCAGTACGAGTCCAATCGTTAACCGGCATAAAATTATAAGTAACAATTTTTATGTCGCATTCTGCCAGGTTGCGAAGTGTCTGTTTATACAGATCAATATAATGCTGGTAGTTTCCTGTTTGTGTTTTTATCGACTCATGAATGGTCACGCTCTCAACAACATCCCATGTAAGGCCTGCAGCTGCAATAATATTTTTTCTCTTTTTAATTTCTTCAACTGTCCATACATCTCCATGTGGAATATGATGAAGAGCAGTTACAACGCCGGAGGCGCCGGTTTGTAAAACATCCTGTAAACTCACAGGGTCATCAGGACCGAACCAGCGAAAAGTTTGCTTTAGTTGCATATATTTTAAATTAGTAAAGCAATTTTTTAATAAAGTATGATGGAATCGCTATTTTCAGTTTTTGTAATTGAAAAGTAAGACATTTATTTTTTAAAACATTTTAGTTCCCATATTAAATGAGAAAAATTTCCTTCCTGTTTATTTATAAATTATTATTTATTGTCTGCATATCTGCGCAACCAAATGACAGAATAAAATCACTTTGGGCTGATAAAATAAACATCTCTGTTCCACTTCCTGAATATCCCCGTCCGCAAATGATGCGCAACAACTGGATAAATTTAAACGGACAATGGGATTATAAAATTCAACCAAAAAAAGAAGAAAAAATTCCTTCATCGTTCGATGGCAAGATCATAGTTCCTTTTGCTGTAGAATCTTTTTTATCGGGTGTAAATAAAAGCGTTGGAAAAGACAGTGTGCTTTGGTACAAAAAGATTATTTTCTTACCTGTACAATTCAAAAACAAAAATGTATTGCTTCATTTTGGAGCAGTGGACTGGCAATGTGATGTATTTGTGAATGGAAAAAAAGCAGGTGCACATGAGGGAGGTTATGATCCTTTCACTTTCAATATAACTCCATTTTTAAAAAAAGGAACACAACAGGAAATTGAAGTAAAGGTTTGGGATCCTGCAGATGATGGCCCCCAGCCCAGAGGAAAGCAGGTGAAAAATCCACGCACTATCTGGTACACATCGGTAACAGGCATCTGGCAAACTGTTTGGTTGGAGGCTGTTCCATTAACATACATTGAATCAATAAAACTAACACCCGATATTGATAAAAAAACAATTACTGTTTCGGCACAACTTCAAAATATGCAGGCAGATGATCGTTTAAATATTTCTGCATGGGATGGAAATAAAAAAATTGCCGAACAGGAGATTGCTGCAAATGAAATTGCAGCTTTTAAGATTGACGATCCTAAACTTTGGTCTCCAGATAATCCATTTTTATACGATCTTAAAATTTCGCTACTCCAAAAAGGTAAAATCATAGATACTGTACAAAGTTATTTTGCCATGAGAAAAATTTCTTTAGCACCTGATAATAATGGGGTGCAACGGATGATGCTTAACAATTTATTCCTTTTTGAATTTGGTCCCCTGGATCAGGGCTGGTGGCCTGATGGATTATACACAGCGCCAACTGATGAAGCTTTGAAATTTGATATTGAGAAAACTAAGGAAATGGGTTTTAATTTAATTCGCAAACATGTAAAAGTGGAGCCTGCCCGCTGGTATAATTACTGTGATAAATTAGGAATGCTTGTATGGCAGGATATGCCAAGTGGTGATCTTAAAGACGAACATTGGGAATCACGACCCGGGGTTGAAAGCGGACCTTTAGATAAAATCAGAACAGAAGCATCAGAAATTATTTATAAAAAAGAATGGTCAGCAATAATGGATGTTTTGTATAATTTTCCATGTATAATAGTTTGGGTGCCATTCAACGAAGGATGGGGACAATTTAAAACAAAAGAAATTACAAAATGGACAATGCAAAAAGATCCTTCGCGCCTGGTGAATAGTGCTAGTGGTGGCAATTTTCACTTTGTTGGGCATATTATGGATCTGCATAATTATCCGGCTCCTGTAATGCCTCGTGCAGATCTTTTTGGAGCTAATCAGGCATTGGTTTTAGGTGAGTATGGAGGCTTAGGGTTGCCGGTAGAAAATCATACATGGCAAAATAAAAATAACTGGGGTTATCAAAGTTTTAAAGATGCTGATACTTTATTTTTAAAGTACGAATCTTTTATAAATAGCTTACAGGATTGGATAAAAAAAGGATTATCGGCAGCAATATATACACAAACAACAGATGTGGAAATTGAAGTGAATGGCTTAATGACCTATGACAGAAAAGTGATTAAAATTCCTGTTGAAAAACTCAGGGCTGTTAATACATCATTGTATAATTCTTCATTGGTAAATATTCGAAATTGACTTTACTGAACTTGTTTATAAACTTTTGTGTAAAGGAGTGATTAAATAGATTCTAAATAAAATCGCTAATACACAATTAACTTACAGGGAATTTGTATATTTTGTTGTGTAACATTTGATTCCTGGTTTTCTTCATGTATTATTTTAAATAATAATTGAGCAGATTTTATACCCATTTCAAAAGAGTTCTCATCAATAACTGCTGCAGGTTTATAATCCATATATTGTAATAAAGGCAAATTACCGAAGCCTACAAAATCAATGACGTCCAGTTTTTCAGGGTGTTTTGTTTTTAAAAATTCAATAGCATCTATTGTAATATAATTTTTGAAAGTAAAAATTGCAGTAGGTGGAGATTTTAATTTCATCAATTCCTTCATAGCTTTTGTTGTAGCTTCTTTTGTAAAGTCAACCGTTTTTACCAGGTCAGCATCAAAAGAAATTCTATGTTTTTGCAATGCAAGTTTATAACCTTCAAAACGGTCCTGGCATGTTTGCATGTTTATAGGCCCCATTATATGTGCAATTCTGCTGTGTTTTTTTTTAACCAGAAATTCTGTTGCTTTTAATGCCCCATTTTTATTATCAGATAATACATAATTAAATGAATGATCTGTTGGTTCACGTGCGATACAAACAACCGGAATACCTACTGATAAAAGTTTTTGAAAAAGCAGCATATTAAACGTATTTTTTGTTATTGCCACAATTACCCCATCTACCCTGTTACTGATCATCACATTAGTTATTTTTTCTTCCTTATCTACATCTTCGTGAGACTGGGAAAGAATAACATTGTATTTTTCTTTTTCGGCAATACTCTCTACGCCATTTATTGCCAATACATAAAATTGATCCAGAAGATCAGGTATGATAAGACCAATCGTAAAACTTTTATTCAGTTTAAAATGACGGGCAGATTCGTTAGGAATATAGTTCCATTCCTGCGCCAATTTATGCACCCTTTCCCTGGTAAGAATACTGATGGAACTATCATTGCTAAGGGCCTTCGAGATAGTGGAAATTGACATATTCAATTTCGTAGCAATGTCTTTAAGAGTAACACCCTTTT
>JBPCQG010000151.1:0-5075 GCA_050998315.1 Chitinophagaceae bacterium | reverse complement strand
ACAGTGATCATTTTACTGTTTCTTGTCCCGGGAAATGGTTCTGTTCTCAATGAAAAGATAAGCTTATACTTACCGGTATTTGATGGAGCTTTTATGGTTATGTTGCTTGCTTTACTGCTTTTGCCAGATATAATTGTGTATTGAAGAAAGTTATTTAAAGAATTAACTTCAGTTATTTCTCCTTCATGCAAGTAGGCGTATTCAAAAAAACATTTCCACCCCTGGTTATCATTGCTGAAATTTATTTCTTCTGCATCAGGATTATAGATCACAATTTTTACGCTTCTCATTTCATCAGGTTTCCAATTCTCAGATGTTTTCTCCATCTCTATTTCTACTTTTTGATATAAGCGAACATTTTCAATCCACCGGCCATAATATATTCCCTTTACTGTAACGAAGCTGTCCTGCACTACATCTGCACCATGTGAATCAGTTTGAAGAAAAAAAACTTTTTTTCCTCTTAGGCTGTCTTCCAAAGGCCATATATCGAATTGGGTCTTTCTATAATACCTGCTGTTATAAGCAAAACCCTTAGTGGTATTATTATAGAAGTCGTACATGGAAGGATCCTGAAACCCCTTGTTAAAAACAACGAAATTTTCACCGGCTTTTTCTTTTATTTTTTTTGCCCATTCATTTGAACCTGTATATGTTTTTACAATTTCTAATTCCTGTATAAATGGGGGAGGGAGAATAATCATTAACCTCATGATCACAATTAAAATAACGTTGGCAATCATTAACCTGTCTAACCATTTTGGAATTGAATTCTTCCGGGATAAATAGATATATATAAGAATAAATAAAGGAAGGAAACCAATTAATGTCCAATGCGCCTCAACTCTTCCTTTAATTGTGCTTGCCAGGAAAAAAATAAATATCCCATAAAAAGTAAATTTTAATGAACGCGTAAACAGATCTTCAGATTTTACCTTAACTCCTGTAATAAAAAAATACCAACCAACTAACGGAGCCGCAATAAGAATTTGTCCAAAAATATATTCTATTGTATAAGCAAATTGGTACGGGTGTGCTGATCTATCAAATAAATGATAACCTACGGAAGGAAGATCGTGTTCTATTTGCCACCAAATATGAGGCATATATAATGCAAATGCCAAAAGAACGATGAACCAAAAAGATGGTTGTTTAAGTAATCTAAGATTTGAAAGTATGGTAAACAGCAGGATAAGTATCCCATGATATTTGGAATAAAGTAAACAAGCAACAACAATTGCTAAATAAAAAGCCCATTTAAAATTATAGCGCCTTACGTATCGCTGGTAACAATAAAAAAACAGCACACTAAAAAAAAATAAGGGCGAATCAGGAGTGGAAATAAAACCATATACATGAAAAAGTAAGAATGAGGAAAATAGAATAATAAATAAAGCAATTTTTACTGAATACTCCTTTACTATCTGCCAGAGTAGGAAAATAGATATCGTACTTGCCAAAATTGAAATTAACCGAAGTCCTAAAGTATTATGGAAAAGAGCATAACCTGCTTTAATAAATAAAGCAACCATAGGAGGATGATCGAAATATCCAAAATCCAAAAATTTAGAGTATAGCCAATAGTATGCTTCATCTTCATTCAGGTCCATAAAGGATGCCTGGATAACATTCAGAATGATCCATACTATTAAAAAGTAAAAAGTTTTTTTATCTGATGATCTTGTTGGTATAGTTACTTTACTCAATATTTTAACGCTCTTAAGCTGCGAATGTATAAAGATAATTTGCAAAAAAATTCCATAGAGAAACTACAACTATTGCAAAAAATTTAGAGAGGTAAAAATTAAACTTTAATTTCTCTGAGAAAAAATACACTAAAAGATTGCTTAAAATCAATCCTATAAAAGCAATCCCGAAAAACTTTCCAAACTGATAAAGTTGTGCGCCTTCATGTGTGTTAAAGGTCCAGGCTTCATTTAGCAGGTAATTTGAGATAGTTGCTATGACAAATCCTAACGAATTGGAAATGTATTTTTGAACCTTTAGCTTTTCTTTAAAAAGGTATGTTATTCCAAAATCAACAATAATTCCTGAGATACCTACAATACCAAACTTTATAAACTTATGAATGAAATCATCACTAAATTCTATTTTGGGCATATTTACGGATGATAAATTTTAAGATGCTAATTATCAACGTAAATTAATTTATAATAAAGGAAGATAGTTGTAATCTTAAGCGAGAATATCTAAACTTTTTTTGATTATTTCAATACATTCCAATAATTCTTTTTTATTTATAATCAAGGGCGGTGCAAAACGAATTTTATCACCATGCGTTGGCTTTGCGAGCAATCCATTTTCTTTTAATTCAATACAAAATTTCCATGCTGCATCTTTATCAGTATGTTTTATTTCTATGGCATTAAATAATCCTTTACCACGTATTTCTCCAATATACGATGATTGAATTTTTTGCAACTCTGCTCTGAAGATATTTCCAAGCGCTTCTGAATTCTCAGCCAGGTTCTCTTCCCGTAAAACCTTTAATGCGGTAATGGCAACTTTACAAGCAATCGGATTACCACCATAAGTACTGCCATGTTCTCCCGGCTTAATGGTTAGCATTATATCATCATCGGCAAGCACTGCGCTAACCGGCAAGGTGCCGCCGCTTAAAGCTTTCCCAAGAATTAAAATATCAGGTCTTACATTTTCATGTTCGCAACAAAGCATTTTTCCTGTTCTGCATAAACCAGTTTGTATCTCATCAGCAATAAATAAAACATTCGCATCAATACAATATTGTTTGGCCTTAGATAAATAACCTTCATCAGGAACGATCACCCCAGCTTCACCCTGAATTGGTTCAATTAAAAACCCGGCAACATTTTTGTCAGACAAAACCTTTGCTAAAGCATTCAGATCATTAAAAGGAACTATTTCAAAACCTGTTGCGAATGGTCCATAGTTTTTCTTTGCAGAAGGATCAGTGCTGAAAGAAATTACTCCCGTGGTTCTTCCATGAAAATTGTTTTCGCAAACAACTATTTTTGCTTTGTTTTCCCCGATTCCCTTTACTTCATAAGCCCATCTCCGGCAAAGTTTAATTGCAGTTTCAACTGCCTCAACTCCCGTGTTCATTGGCAATACTTTATCATAGCCAAAATGCCTGGTGATAAATTCTGCGTATTCACCTAAAGCATCAGTATAAAATGCCCTGCCGGAAAGTGTGAGCTTTTGTGATTGCTCAATTAATGTTTCAATAATCTTCGGGTGGCAGTGTCCCTGGTTTACGGCAGAATATGCACTGAGAAAATCGTAATATTTTTTGCCATCAACGTCCCATACGTGTACCCCTTTGCCTTTTGTTAGCACAACCGGCAGGGATTCATAATTATGTGCATTAAATTTTTCTTCAAGATCAATAAAATGTTTACTTTTTTCAGGAACAAGAACAGGAGTATGCATATAAAAAATTATTAAGAATATAAAATGTAACTGGAGAATTAGATCTTTAGAGGGCGATATGGCTATGCCTTGTGATCGAGAAAGTCAAGATTCTGATCAAGGAAATGCGATATGTGCGCTTTTAATAACAACTGGCAGAATAAAATATATCACAAGATAAAGATTTTTTTATGAAGACTCTACTCTTGTTTTTTTGTCAGCTGCATTATTTCGGAGGTGTTAAATAATGTAACCGTTTAAATTTTTTTCTTTCAACTATATTATTTTGTTGATTTTGTTCTTAATCATTCCACAGCAACTGGGAGGGCTTTGATTAAATGCAACTTTAAAAATCTATTATCTTATAAAAATAATTACTCCATCTGCTTATATTAACTCCATCATTTTTTTTAAAGATACCATACACGGTGCTACCACTACCACTTAGGCTAGCATATACAGCACCCTGTTGATACAACTCACTTTTTAGTTTTCCTATCTCAGGATATTCAGCAAACACAGGGACCTCAAAATCATTCTGCAATTGATCTTTCCATGTTTCTATTGGCTGCTTAATTACTTCTTTTATAGAAACATTCGGGGCATGGGGAATAATCTTAGAAAAAGCCCATCTGGTATCAATATGGATTCCCGGGTTAACCATTAAGATTTTATAGTTTGTAAGATCAATGTTTATTGGTTGCAATATTTCGCCGCGACTGGTTGCAAAGCTTGGCTCATTTATTATGAAGAAAGGGCAATCACTACCTAACCGTAAAGCATAATCAAGCAGCTCCTCAATTTTTAAATCCAAATTAAATTTTTCACTTAGCAATTTTAAAGTGAAAGCTGCATCCGAGGACCCTCCGCCCAAGCCTGCGCCAAGAGGAATAACTTTATGCAAATGCATCTTTATCGCAGGTAAATCAGGGAAATCCTGTTTTAATAAATTATATGCTTTAATGCAAAGATTATTTTCATCCTGATTCAGGGTTATGCCCGAAACAATAAATTCAGCAGTTTCATTAACTGAAGTAATAATTTCTAAAACATCTGTAAATGGAATTGGAAAAAATATTGTTTCCAGATCATGATAGTCATCTTCTCTTTTACGGATAATATTTAGCCCAAGATTTATTTTGCAATTTGGAAAAACGATCATGCCCCTTATTTCTCTTGCGAATTTTAGAATTAGGTATGAATTGAAATATATTTAAGCCTTTTTAGGATGTATTATTTCCTTGTTTTTATTTCATCTCTAATGGCAATCGCCTTAATGTAATCTTCATGTTCAAGAACTTCGTTCAATAAAGTTTCCAGTTCCGGCAGTGATAATTTTTTGAGATCGTCTCTTGTGCCTGGATCTGTTTGAGAAACTGAACCACCGGGTGTTTTTTTCTTTTTCTCATCATCTTCCATTAAAATTCCCGCGCTGTCAAGGATATTATCGAAGGTATAAATAGGACATCCAAAACGTACAGCCAGTGCCACAGCATCAGAAGTTCGGGAATCTATTTCAACAGTGTCATTATCTGTTGAACAAACTAATTTGGAATAAAAAATTCCTTCCTGCAGATCATTGATAATTACTTCATGAAGGTCAACATTAAAAGCCATCATAAAGTTTTTCATAAGGTCGTGAGTAAGTGGGCGGCTGGGCTGCA
>JBPCQG010000149.1:0-3391 GCA_050998315.1 Chitinophagaceae bacterium | reverse complement strand
CACTTGCATTTAACCACGAGGAGTAAATTCAGTATGCTTTTTTTAAATTTCATTACGCTTAATTTTAAAGGAAGGAGTGAGCAGGTTATTTTCTATCGTCCATTCATCTTTTCAAGCCTTCAAACTTTGATAGCCTTCTTTATATAGATACGGATTACCATTAAAAACACTGCAAAAGGAATTAAAAATTACAAACAATGTCAATTATTCCCAACAAAGCCATATGTCAATATTTTAACTCGTTAGGATTGCTTTTATCCTTTGCAGAATATTTCTTCCAGGGACGAATTTTAGTAAATGGTAATTTTAAAAGATTTCCAATGGTTAATTCTTTTTCATCTGCATAAGCCGGTACGCCTGTTACGATGTCATTCTGATGAATGTTTATTCTTACTGTTTTATGTAGCCTGTCCCAGAAAGAAAAAATGATTGAGTAATTGCTATCTGTTTCTCTCTTTACCATTGAGTGATGAATGCCATGCATCCTTGGCGTTACAATTAATTTATTTAAAAGTTTCTCAAAATGAAATGGAAGTTTGGTATTGCTGTGATGAAATTGAGTGGCTGCTTCAAAAATAATTTCATAAATAAGAACAAGTGTCATTGGAGCTCCTGTTAATAACACTGCAGCGCCACGAAAGAATACAGAGCCAATCATTTCACCAAAATGAAAACGGAATGCTGTAGTTACATCCAAATCAAGGTCTGTGTGATGTACCAAATGAAAACGCCATAAAAAAGGAAGCTTGTGTAAAAGTATATGCCAGATATAATTGCTATAATCAAGCAATAAAAAAACAATGGCAGTTTTTAACCATACAGGTACATCCAATAAATAAGTCAATCCAAAATGCCAACTCTGATTTTTTAATGCCAGCCAAACCATAGTGGGAATAAAAAGAATACGTAACAAAGCAAAAGCAGGAATAGATACAATGAAATTGATAAGTATTCTTTTCCATCTGCCCTGTACTCGTTTTCTTAATTGAAGTTTAGTTTCAAGAATGAAAAAAATGATAAGTACCACTATTAGTATAGGTGTACCATAACTATCAAAAATGGTTTTAGTCATTATCTCTTAATTTTTCACCTTCTGGGTGTACCACATGGCATCTTTATGGAGTCCCTGATGTTGTAGATATGTATGGATTGCAGCTTTGAATATGTTCTCTTGCATATACATTTCCCAGATCTTCGTAATCAATGTCCCAATCCTGCGTCAGCATTTCTGCCATCTTTAACATCAACATTCTTGATTTGCTGGTAACTCCGGGACAATTATATTTTCAAGCCGGTTTCCTTATTTTTTTGCTGACTTATTTATTCTTCAATTGTTCCAATGCTTTTGACACTTCCGTTACCGGACGCTTGCATGACTTATCCCGGCAAACATAAATGGTAGTTTTACCTTCTACCAGTTTGTTTTCAAGAAGCTTCAGTTCACCTTCCTGCCGGCCGCCAGAAAGAAGTACATGGGGCAAATAATTTTTATCTATTTCTTTTCTCATTTCGCTGTACTCATTTCCCATGATGGCAACTTCATACGGCGATGCAACAAATGCTATTTGAAGCGACCCCCAGTTGGAATAGAAAGAAACATTTTTCTGAACGTCATCCTTTACATTTACAAGCATCTGTCTGGCTTTACTAACATAATCATCCTTATAAAAATATTGTCCCAATACAAACAGGTTTTTTGCCATTTCAGAATTGGAAGCGGGTATTACATTATCACCCACTTCCATTTTTCTGGAAATGAGGTTAGAATGTTCATTGTGCGTATAAAAAAACATTCCTGATTTTGCATCATAAAAATGTTCCAGTGCGTATGAGGTGATTTTATCTGCCTGGATTAACCATTTCTCATCAAAAGTAGCCTGGTACAATTCAATAAAAGCAGAAATTGTAAATGCATAATCATCCAGCAAACCATTAATTGATGATTTACTTTTTTTGTAATTACGGGTAATTTCCTGGCTGGGTCCGATAGCATTTTTTTCAAGAAAATCTGCATTCTTAAGAGCGGCATTTAAAAAAATTTCATCGCCGAATGCACGGTAGGCCAGTGCGTAACCTTTTAGCATTAAGGCATTCCATGATGTTAGGATTTTATCATCTAAACCTGGCTTTATTCTCTTACTTCTAATCTCCATTAATTTTTCTTTTGCATCCTCTATTTTCTTTTTTAATTCATCAACGGATAAGCTATATTTTTTAGCTATCTCTTCATTGGTTTCTTTTCTGAATAAAATATTTTTGCCATACTCCCAATTGCCCGCCATGGTTATGTTGTAATACTCTTTAAAAAGTGAAGCATCATTTGTTAATACAGTTTCAATTTCTTCATTTGTCCATACATAATATTTCCCTTCTTCCCCATCACTATCGGCATCAAGAGATGAATAGAAGCCACCTTCCGGTGAGGTTAATTCACGGTTTACAAAATGTAGCGTTTCGTACACTACTTTCTTGTATAAAGGATTTTTTGTAAGCTGGTATGCATGTGAGTATAAGCCTACCAGTTGTGCATTATCATAGAGCATCTTTTCAAAATGCGGCACATGCCAGTTAGCATCAGTGGAGTACCTAGCAAAGCCGCCCTCAAGATGATCGTAAATGCCGCCGAATGCCATATTATCCAGGGTTGCTATTACAGCCTTTAAAGCATCAGCGTTTTTGGATAAATAATAATACTGCATCAAATATTCCCAAGTCGAAGGCATAGGGAATTTAGGTGCACGGTTAGAACCACCTTTTTTAAAATCTATTCCAGGTTTCATACTGGTGAATTGTATGTCAAGGTCATTCGCTGTAAAAGTTTTATCTTCTGCTTTAAATGATACGTTTTCAGCAGAATGAATCCCCTTTGTTATTTCTGATGCCTGCTTTACCAGTTCAGCAGGATTTGTTCTATTCATCTCAACAAAATAATTCAGCATTTTCAACCAGTCATTTTTAGTAAAGTATGTCCCTGCATAAAATGGCTTGCCATCGGCTAAGGCTATTGCGTTGAGCGGCCAGCCTCCTCTGCCGGTTATCAGTTGAGCCGCTGTCATGTAAACCTGGTCTACATCAGGGCGTTCTTCCCTGTCAACTTTGACGGCTATAAAATTTTCATTCATAAGCCGTGCCACCAGAGTATCTTCAAAACTTTCATGCTCCATTACATGGCACCAGTGACAAGCAGAATAACCGATACTTATGATAAGCATTTTATTTTCATCCTTAGCTTTTTTCAGCGCCTTGTCTCCCCATGGATACCAGTTAACAGGATTGTGTGCATGCTGCAGCAAATAAGGGCTGCTTTCATGTATAAGTTCATTGGTGTAAGTATGATTCTTGTTCATTTTTTCATTTTTATTATTTTGAGTTTGACCGCAGGATGAGTTAA
>JBPCQG010000093.1:0-12659 GCA_050998315.1 Chitinophagaceae bacterium | reverse complement strand
GATTTGATCTTTAAAATCTGGCACCTCACCCTTAATGCGCCACATACAAGAAGCTCGATTGAGGATCAATAAACCTTTTACCCTTGCTCCCTTCTTTAAGGGACGGGGGTAAATAAAAAAAGTGAATATAACTAATGTCATATTCACTTTAAATATGTGAAGCAAAATTAATAATCTTATCCCATATACGCTCTTAGCATATCACATCTTATTGTCGATCTCAATTTTATTAATGCCTTATCTTTTATTTGTCTAACTCTTTCTCTTGTTAAATGAAAATGATCGCCAATATCTTCAAGGCTCATAGGATGGTCCATTCCAATTCCAAAAAAATAACGGATAACATCTTTCTGCCTTTCAGTTAAAGCACTTAATGATCGGTCAATCTCTTTTTTCAGAGATTCTTTAAATTCTATTTTCAGGTCGCTGCTATCGGCATTGGGATTATGTAAAACATCAATAAGTGTATTTTCCTCCCCTTCACTCATAGGGGAATCCATGCTTACGTGGCGGGCTGACATACTTAAAGTTGCCGCAACTTCTTCGGTATCTATATCTAAGTAGAAAGCTAGCTCTTCGGGAGTAGGCTCTCTTTCGAATTCTTGTTCTAATTGTGAATATGCCCTGCTAAGACGGTTTGTTAATCCTACTTTATTTAAAGGGAGACGAACTATTCTTGACTGTTCCGCAAGTGCCTGTAAAATACTTTGACGAATCCACCAAACGCCGTAAGAAATAAATTTAAAACCCCTGGTTTCATCAAAACGTTGTGCGGCCTTAATTAAACCAAGATTTCCCTCATTAATAAGATCGGGCAGAGTAAGTCCCTGATTTTGATATTGCTTTGCAACAGAAACTACAAAGCGTAAATTGGCTTTTGTTAATCGATCTAATGCTTTTTGGTCACCTTGTCTAATGAGAACTGCAAGTTTTACTTCTTCTTCCGGAGTAATTAAATCTACTTTTCCAATTTCCTGTAGATATTTTTCTAAGCTTTGGCTTTCACGATTTGTGATAGATTTGGAGATCTTAAGTTGTCGCATGCTCATGAGCTGCAATTTTGGTTTATGGGGTAAAAATTGGACTATGCCGTGGTTAACAGTTTGTTAATAGCCAATAAACGTAAATTATGGTTTTTATAGTATGTAACAAAATTTTATTTATGGTAACTCCAGGTCATCAGGTTAAAAACGAAAAAAAAATAATAAATATTTGTACTTAGGTAAATAAAATTTTGTTTAGTTGATTTATTTTCTATTATTGCACATACACAACACAGATAATAAAGATGAGTAAAAAAGTTAAGTACACATTAGAATATCCCGTTAGATGTTCACCAGGAATTTTGTATGAATTTTTATCAAACCCGACTGGTTTACAGGAATGGTTTGCTGATAAAGTAGATGAAAAAGATGGACACTATAGTTTTTCATGGGATGGGTCAGAAGAAGATGCTGAAGTTGTAGATAGTGAAGAAAATAAATTTATCCGCTATCACTGGATGAATTCACCCAAGGATGAATATTTTGAATTTAAAATAGATAAATCTGAAGTTACAAACCTCACAATTCTTACAATTACAGATTTTGCAGAAAAGAAGGAAATTAAAGACCAGAGTCAACTTTGGGAAACGCAGATAAAAGATCTTTTTTACCGGCTGGGTAATTGATCTGCAATAACTGCATAATTTCCCTGAAGTAAATTATTATTAAATTATCTGCATTTTGCCATTCAGAAAGTGATATTTTCTTTGCTACCTTAAAAAAATTTTTTTTATTTATTAATTCAAATTCATCTAATGCAATTGTTGAAGCAGCCACATAATTATCTGTATTAAAATGATGCTGCCATTCATCATCATTTACACAAATAAAAAACGTATTTTTTTGTAAAAGAGAAAGAAGATCATTAGAATTATGAATAAATTTTTGTTTCTAAATACCTGATAAATGTAGGGTAACACTAAAGAAATTCCCCCACCAAAACATGGTTCTGATTGCAAATATTCTTTCCTTCCAGAAAAAGGCAGGGTAATCTAATATAACATAGGGAAGCAATTCATAATTTTCTCCCTTAGAAATTTTCCCACTCTGGTATTGAAGATTTTCAGGAAATAAATAATTGTATGATCCTATTTCATGCTGCAGCCTTACACTTATATCTCCAAACATATCATAGACTTTCCTAGTAATAATATGCTTACCTAAAATCCAGTCTTTGTTTTTCACAAGCTCCATTTCCTCTTTTGAAAGCTGTATTTTTGCTGAGGTTCCCATTGTTAAAAACCGGGTTTTCATATAAAGTTAAACATTGTTTTCTGTGATTAAAAAGTTAGATAAGCTCATTCTCAAGGCATTTGTCGGGCCTTTTATTGTCACGTTCTTCATCACCTTGTTTGTACTTATGATGCAGATCCTTTGGAAGTATATTGATGATCTGGTTGGCAAAGGCCTGGATGCTGTCACACTTACCAGGTTTATAATTTATGCAAGCGCAACATTAGTTACACTTGCATTGCCCATAGCAATTTTGCTTTCCTCAATAATGACCTTTGGAAAGCTCGGAGAAAATTTTGAATTAGTTGCTATTAAATCTTCAGGAATTTCTTTATTAAGATTTATGCGACCGCTTTTTTTTGTAGCACTGGTTTTATGTTGTATTACTTTTCTTTTTGCTAACTACGTAATTCCTGTTGCTAATTTAAAATTTGCTGTTATCTATAATGACATTTACCGTAAAAGCCCTGCTTTCGATTTGAAAGATGGAGTGTTTTACAACGGATTTAAAGGTTATTCAATTAAGGTAGCTAAAAAAGAAAAGGATAAAACCACATTGAGGAGTATTTTGATTTATGAACAGTCTAGTAATCCGCAGGATAACACAGTGATCTCTGAAAAAGGAGCAATGAAAATGAGTTCTGATAAAAAATTTCTTGAATTTAAATTACAAAATGGTTATCGTTATGAAGAGAAAGCGGCTGCAACAAACAATGAGTTTATAAGATTGAGTTTTAAAGAATATAACAAACTGTTCGATCTTAGCCAGCTTGACATTCAACTTACCCCGGATAGTCTTTATAAAAATAATTTTAGGATGCAAACACTACGGCAGCTTGATATAGTTCTTGATTCTGTAAATAAGAATAAGGATTCTATAGCTAAAAGAACACAAACTGAATTTGCTTCTTATTTTAATTATAATAAATATAAAACAAGCAGAGCACAAATTTTAGCACCTGATAAAATTAAAGTAAAAGCATTTAATGACCTGATACCTGATTCTTTAAAAGTAATCGTAAACCAAACTGCGTTATATGCACTAAACAATACAAGAAACGCAGTGCAAAATACTAGTGCTGAATTTGATACCAGTACAGGCAATATCCGCATAATATTAACTGAATGGCATAGAAAGTTTTCTTTATCAGTAGCCTGCCTTGTATTGCTTTTTATAGGCGCACCATTAGGCGCTATTATTAGGAAAGGTGGATTGGGCTTGCCAATTCTTGTAGCACTTCTCTTTTTCACCATTTTTCATTTGCTAAATACCTTTGGTGAAAAGTTAGTACGCCGTCAAACTTTAACTCCTATGACCGGAATGTGGCTACCCATTATTGTATTACTGCCTATAGGCGTTTTTCTTACTTACAAAGCAACCCGTGATTCACAATTATTTAATAAAGAAGCCTATTATATATTTCTTAAAAGAGCATCAGGTATTTTTAAAAAACAAAAACAAATATTTTCTAAATAAAAAAGAATTTATGCTACCACTTAATAAATCTGACCGGAGAGACTTTTTAAAAAACTCAGTGAAAAGTTCACTTGCTGTTACCGTAGGTGCAGGCGTACTAGGTTCTTTTCTTGAATCCTGTTCCCCCTCTAGAAATGTTATAACCTCTTCTTTTAAAACAGGATTCGATCAAAAGCCATTGCCATACAAATATGATGCTTTGGAAAATGTGATTGATACAACAACTATGGAAATTCATTATACAAAGCATGCCGCGACGTATTCAAAAAATTTAAAAGAAGCTGTACAGGCGGAGGGGATCAATGCTGCATTATCGCTGGAGGATGTGCTTGCGAATATTTCAAAATATTCAGTAAAAATCCGTAATAATGGAGGCGGACATTATAACCATGAAATGTTTTGGCAATGCATGCGCCCCAAGCAAACTGATAATAAACCTGCGGGCAAGTTATTGGAAGCATTAGAAAAAAATTTTACTTCCTTTTCTAACTTTAAAACTCAATTTTCCGATGCTGGCAAAAATCGCTTTGGCAGCGGATGGGCATGGTTGTATGCAGATAAAGATAAAGCATTAAAAATAGGCTCAACCCCAAACCAGGATAACCCTTTAATGAACCTCCCTGCACTACAGGCAGGTCTTAGTAATATACAAGGATTCCCAATATTAGGATTAGATGTATGGGAACATGCATATTATTTAAAGTATCAAAATAAAAGAGCAGATTATATTGAGAACTGGTGGAATGTTGTAAACTGGCAATACGTTCAACAACGATTTGAAAGTATTTAGCTTTTTTGATAAAAAAAATTTGATTGCATTTTACTATTGGGCTGTTCTATATTATGTTTTTGCAAATTGAGGCCAACAGCAAAAAAAAATAAAAGCTCCTGAAAAACTAAATCCGGAATTTTAAATCTTGAATTTGCTTACGACAATTGATTTCTCCAAAGTATTAGATGCATGGAAGAAGGCGATTATTTTACATGTTCGACTACTTTTATAAGAAGCGAAAACAGCTACTTCCCTAAATAGACTCAGCCTTTGATTAGAGACATCTTTATAAATGATGCAACTAAAACAAAGGCTGATGAATTGAAAAGCAATCTGCGACAAATTTATAACAAGAGTATTATCATCACCAAAAAAACTTCAGCTAAAATTGTTAATATTCTGAACCATGATTTGGGTGGATTAAAAGATTAAAAAGATTTTCGCATTTTTAATTTTGATAAGTACATTATTATAAAATTCATTTATCCTGTGAATCCAAATATCTCCCCAAATCATGGTTCAGACAAAGATTAAAAACTTACTTTCGTACGCATTATTTCTTCATTCGAATTAAATTATCAGGTTATGCAAACATGGAAAGACTACCAGGAAAAAAATAAAGACAGGTTCCTGGAAGAGCTCCTGGAATTACTTCGCATTCCATCTATCAGCGCAAAAACAGAGCATAAACAGGATCTTATAAAATGTGCCGAAGCGGTTAAGAAAAGATTACTGGATGCAGGTGCTGATAAAGCTGAACTTTATCTTACGGATGGAAACCCTGTTGTGGTTGGAGAAAAAATTATCGATCCATCCAAACCAACTGTATTGGTTTACGGCCACTATGATGTGCAACCTCCTGATCCCCTGGAGCTCTGGCATAGCGGACCTTTTGAACCGGTAATAAAAGACGGGAAAATTTTTGCACGAGGATCATGTGATGATAAAGGACAGTTTTATATGCATGTAAAAGCATTTGCAACTATGATGCAGACAAATACAATGCAAACCAATGTAAAATTCATTATTGAGGGAGAAGAAGAAGTTGGCTCTCCAAATCTTGGAAAATTTGTTGCTCAAAACAAAGAATTACTTAAGGCAGATGTTGTATTGATTAGCGATACCGCAATGATAAGCCTGGAAAACCCCAGCATTGATATTGGTGTACGCGGATTAAGTTATATTGAAGTGGAAGTAACTGGACCAAACCGTGACCTGCATAGCGGTGTGTATGGTGGTGCAGTTGCAAACCCTATTACAATATTGGCAAAGATGATAGCAACATGCCATGATGAAAATAATCATGTTACTATCCCGGGGTTTTATGATGATGTGGTAACAGCAACTGATGAAGAAAGAAAATTAATGGCAGCAGCGCCTTACAATGAAGAAGAATATAAAAAAGATCTTGGCGTAAAAGAATTGTGGGGAGAAAAAGGATTTGTAACCAATGAAAGAACAGGTATTCGTCCCACCATTGAATTGAATGGAATTTGGGGGGGCTATCAAGGCGAAGGTGCAAAAACTGTTTTGCCTTCGAAAGCAACTGCAAAAATTTCTGCCCGACTCGTTCCTAATCAATCTTCAGTAAAAATTACAGAAAAATTGCTTAACTATTTTAGAAGCATTGCGCCTGCCGGTGTTACAGTAAATGCGTTTGAGCATCATGGCGGCGAACCGTATATGACGCCGATTGACTCCAAAGCTTACCAGGCTGCAGCAAAGGCGATGGAAACAACCTTTGGTAAAAAACCAATTCCTGTTCGGGGTGGTGGCAGCATTCCTATCTGTTCTTTATTTGAAAAAGAATTGGGAATTAAAGTTGTGTTTCTTGGTTTTGGTTTAGACAGTGATAACCTGCACAGCCCTAACGAAAAATTTGATCTTGCTAATTTTTATAGGGGCATTGAAACGATACCATACTTCCATAAATATTTTGCAGAGATGAAATGAATATTTCTCAGCAGAAGTAATGCTTATGCCTGTACAATATTCATTTGTTACCAATTGGGAATTGAAAGCTCTCCCCGAAGATGTATGGAACGCAGTTTATAATTCGCTTGAATGGCCCGAATGGTGGAAAGGAGTAAAATCAGTTGTTGAAATACAGAAAAATGATGCAAACGGAATTAATGGCATCAGAAGGTATCTATGGAAAAGTTTCTTGCCTTACCAACTGAGTTTTTCAATGCAGTTAACAGAAAACGAACCGCATAAAAGATTAAAGCGTATAGCATTTGGCGAGTTGGAAGGAACTGGTGAATGGATTTTTACTCAACACAAAGGAATTGTTAATATACAATACAACTGGAACATTGCTACTAACAAAAAATGGATGAACACTTTTGCATTTTTATTAAAGCCTGTATTTAAGCTTAACCACAATATAGTAATGCACTGGGGTGGAAAAGGACTGGCTAAAAAGCTAAGAACAACGTTATTAAATGGATAATTAATAAGCTCTGCCAATAGTATCACACGCCGCTTTCAATAAACTGTTTACATCCGGTGCATCGTGCCATTTTTCCCACATCATTACACCATTAGCTCTTTGCTTTGCCAGCATCGTTTTTAGTTTTATTGTTGGCTGCCCATTGTAATAAATTTTATATCCTCCGGGAAAGGCGGTATTGGAAATTATTACTGCAGAGTCACTTTGAGAACTTCCGACCTCTGCAAGTATGGTACGATAAGACATTGTAGTACCTGTTTGCGTAATGCCCGATGCTCGCCCATATGCAGGAAAGCCAAGTATAGCTTTTTCTTTCGGCATACCACGTGTGGTAAGCCAGTAATTTAAAGATGTAACAGCAAGGTTATAATCGCTGTGATGCCTGTAAGGAAGGGTAGTGCTAAAATCGTCGTAACTCATAATATTAAACATATCAGCATAGCCAAACACTTCTGTTTTTATTGCATCTCTAACAGCTCCTGCAAATTTACCTGCCGTAATGGCTATAGTTAAATAATATTTAGCATCACGATGAAGTGAGTCCGATAACTCTTTAATCAGTGCTGTAAATGTTACATCGGTCCCATCGTCAGTTCTTGGAAACTCCCAGTCTATATCAACTCCATCAAAATTATACAGGCGAACATTAGCCATTACATCTTTAATAAAATTATTTCTGCCTGCTGCAGTGGCTGCCATGCTTTTAAAATTGGTTCCCGAACCATCATTAATGCTTACAAAAACTTTGGCATTATTGGCTTTTGCTTTTGCAACTACCTGGGGTACCAATAAAGGAATATTTACAGTTAGTGTACCGCTGCCATTTACACTGAAAAAAGCGTAGTTAACCACATTACACATTCTGAATTTTACATCAGGTACTTCCGCAATGTTGCGATAACTGGGAAAATATCCAACTACATAAAAACCAAAAGCAGGCGGTGGTTGGATAACAACAGGAGGTGGCGGAGGTGGCGGAGATTGAGGGTTTACAGGTGATTCTTTTTTACATGCCTGAAAAAAAAAGATGGCAGCCAGAGGCAGCAATTTAAAACTTCGGTAAAGCTTCATTAGTAGATTTGAAACTTTAAAATACAAACAATGAATGAGTAAGAAAAATATATAAATATGAATACATTCGCTATCGGTGGAAGGCTTAAAACAATTCTTTTATTTCTGGTACAATAATGGCTCGCTATTGAAAAAATTATTTAGTATGAATATCATTATACAATCACTTGGTTTTAAATCCAGTGATCATCTTGAAAACTTTATTCGTGAAAAACTGAACAGGGTAGTTCTTGAAAGTGATAAAGTGATTAGAGCCAATGTAACCCTATATGCAGGCTCAGAATCTAACCCCCAAAATAATGTATGTGAAATACGGCTGAAAGTTCCGGGAAATGACCATTTTGTAAAAAAGAATAGTGATATGTTTGAAAAGGCTGTCACAGAATGCATTGACGCATTGCAAAAGATCATTCGCAGAACAAAGGATAAACAGATAAGTAAAAGGCAAAGCCCCTTGTCACCCGAAGGAGAGACTTAGATTGACAGATTATTCTTTCTTTGGAAATTTTTTTTATTCTAAATATCTTATGCTCCTTAAAATGTCAGGCTAAGTTGTGCTGATGATATGGAAGACTTAATGATTAAATTTATACTAAAGCACCGTCCCTCTAAAAAAGTAGAGGGATAAGAGGGTGAGGTTTTGAGCAATTCTTTATGCTGATTTGAAAGATAAGATTATCTCCGCTTCTCTTTCGGAGAGGAGGAAGGGATTAAGGTTTTAAAACTTAGGGCAGGGAACATTTTTACCACCAACGGGTTTTTTTATATAAATTAAAGAAAGCTCCATACCACCGCGGCTTTGAGAACCGGATTTTAAGGCGGATGTATTAATATCATAGCTTGCGCCAACACGCATGCCGCCAAATTCCAAACCCAGGTAAGGAATAATTGCATCTTTCCATCTCATCCATAATCCTCCATAAATATTTGTAGAATTATCATCACCATTATTTAAGGATGACGAAATAGCACCACCAAATGTTGTTTCAGTCGATTTGCCCTGTGTTTGAAAGATACCGCTGGTGTGCAAAGTGAGATTGGTAGAAACAGGAAAATATCCTCCGGCACTTATTGTAGTACGTGCTGCAATATTCCAGCTCCCCCCTTTAAAACTTTCTTTCGGGCGGTTGATATGATACATGGAAGCCCCAATGTAAAAATTATTTTGATCGCTGGTAGATACCGTATAAATCAGCCCTGCATTAACATCTAAATAACTTACGTTTGAATTATTGATAGTAGAAATATCAGCGCTGGGAACACTCAGGTCAAAACCAAATGGAGTAAGCTGATCTTCAAAAATCAATTTTGACCAGTCCAGTCTTTTTTGACCATATATACCCTGAAAACCCAACCCAATCTGGCTATAACCATCTTCATTTAAAGCTTTATGATATGCTGTTGAAAAGCCAATGTAGTTATTAGTTAATACCCCACCGGCTGCCTTATCAGTTAACGCAATAATACCAACTCCCCATGTATCAGTCTCAGGAATTATTTTATTAAGAATTGAAAAATCAACACTTAAAGTAGAAGTAGTAAACACATTATTAAAGGCAGGCCATTGATTGCGGTAATTTCCGGCTGCTCTAAGCGTGCCATCAAACTTTCCGCTTAATGCAGGATTTAATGTTAGAGGTGATGCAAAAAATTGAGAAAAATGCGGATCCTGTGCATTGGCAACAAATGATAGCAAGAATACGATATTAATGACAAGGAAACATTTTCTCATGTTTTAAATTTCAGAATCTTAAAGATAAGTTTTTTTATGGTTTTATTTTAGTAGATAGCAGATAAATAAATGACCATTTTTTTAAATAAAGGCTGCATAGATACTGAAGTATGAAAATAAGAAGTATGAAATAAGAAGTATGAAATAAGGAATAAGAAATATGAAATAAGAAATAAGAGCTTAAAAGTATAAATTAATAGTCAACATCGTACTTGTTACTTCGCGCATTTTACTTCGTACATCTTACTTCGTACATCTTACTTCGACATCTTACTTCGTACATCGCCTTATTACATCTGAACCTTAACGCCATAAGCAAGATCTCCTGCATCGCCTAAGCCAGGAACGATGTAACCTTTTGCGGTTAATTCATCATCAATATCTCCACACCATATAGTTGCTTTAGGCTCAGCTCTTAAAACATATTCAATGCCAACAGTGCATGCAATTGCGCAAACAAAATGTATTTCCGATGGGCTGCCCTCTTCACGAATAAATTGAATTGTTTTTACAAGCGAGGAGCCTGTTGCCAGCATTGGATCAGAAATAATAACAACACGATCTTCCATCTCAGGACAACTAATATAATCCAGGCTTATTTCAAAGCCTCCATCAGCATTGTGTTTGCGGTAGGCACTGATAAAAGCATTATCTGCTTTGTCAAAATAATTAAGCAATCCCTGGTGCATTGGCAAGCCTGCCCGTAATATTGTTGCTAATACGGGTTGCTTTTCTAAAACTTTACAGGATGAGGTACCTAAAGGTGTGGTTATGTCTTTCTCCACCCATAACAATTTTTTACTTATTTCATAGGCAGCTACTCCACCCATCCTTTCAAGATTATACCGGAAACGTAAGCGGTCATCCTGTATATCAACATTTCTTAATTCACTTATCCAGTTACTTATTAAAGAATGTTCTTCGCTGAGATTGATGACCATATTAATTATTAAAGTGATTTCTTTCGCCTAACCTACGGAGATTAATGTTATAAATTTGAGCACTAAAACCATTTAGGGCTCACACAAAAATATATTTTTTATAAGTAAGTAAACAAACAGAATAATGGAATATAAAGTAATAGGATTAATGAGTGGCAGCTCGCTTGATGGGCTGGACATTGCTTTTGTACAACTGCAGGAAAACGGCGGAAAATGGAGTTATGCAATTTTACAGGCAGATTGTTATGAATATAACAGCACATGGATAACAAGGTTAAAAAATGCCATTCAACTGAATGCTTTGGATTATCAATTGCTGCATACTGAATTCGGGCATTATCTTGGCCAACAGGTTAATATTTTTATAGCCAAAAATAATCTACATCACCAGGTTAATTTAGTTTCTTCTCACGGACATACTACTTTTCATTTGCCTGAAAGATTAATGACAGCACAGCTTGGTGACGGCGCCGCAATAGCTGCTGAAACACAGTTACCGGTGGTTACTGATTTGAGGGCAATGGATGTTGCTTTTAATGGTGAAGGAGCGCCGATAGTTCCTATTGGTGAAAAAATTTTACTGGATGATTACACTTATTTTTTAAATCTCGGAGGCATTGCAAACATCTCTGCAAATATTAATAATAGTTTTGTTGCCTTTGATGTTTGTGCTGCCAACAGGATATTAAATATGTTGGCAGAAGAAAAAGGGTTTGCTTTTGATGATGATGGAAAACTTGCTGCTGCAGGAAATATTAATGGTGAACTTTTACAAAGATTAAATGAGTTGGAATATTATAAACGTTCTTATCCAAAATCATTATCAAACGACTTTGGTATTGAAACTGTATTTCCAATTATTAAGCAATCATTGCTTAGCATAGAAGATGCAGTGAGAACTTATGTAGAGCATATTGTTCTTCAAATAAAGAATGCAATAACACGTACAGTTGAAAACCACAAACCCGGTCCGATCGGGTCATCCGGGCTGGCACAAACTACAAACTATAAACTTCTGGCTACCGGTGGCGGCGCGTTTAATTCTTTTTTAATAAAGAGATTGAAAGAAGTGTTATCTACAGTCAATGTAGAAATATTTATTCCTGATGAAAATTTAATAAAATATAAAGAAGCAATGATAATGGCGCTGATGGGCACTTTGCGTTGGCGGGAAGAATATAATGTTCTTTCTTCAGTAACAGGTGCTAAACGAAACTCAATAGGCGGCGCCTTATGGTTGGGAACAGAAGCTTAGGTATCTGAACCATGATTTATAGGATTAAAAGATTAATAGGATTATAACTTCATGTTTTAACTTCTTTATTGATCCTGAACGGATGTGTTATATAACTTTAACTCTTGAAACAAAACAACAGCAATGAAAAAATTATTTCTATTAGTCACTATTTGTATTATTCTATTTTCCTGCAGTGAAAGCGATAGTAAAAAAGCTGCTAAAGAAAAAGAAAGTTATGAAGCAACTAAGGAAACGCTGGGGGATAAAGAGACAAAAAATCCTCAAAAATTTTTAACCGTAGCCGGACACGACAGGCATAATTTAGTTGGACAAACTGTTGTTAAAGGAACTATTATTAACAAAGCAACAGTTGCCTCTTATAAAGACGTGGATGTAAAATTAGATTTCTATAGTAAGACAGGTACTTTACTGGAAACCGATAAACAAACGGTTTATGAAATTATTGCTCCGGGACAATCAAAGAATTTTAAAACAAAATATTTTGCACCTAAGGGGACAGATAGCGTTGCATTGACTGTTACTGCTGCAAAGGTTGTAGAGAAATAATCTGTGTCTTTTAATATCCTTTCAAATTTTTTAGCTTTGCTAAACTTTATTGATTTCGAATCCTGCTGACGGATTGTGTGTGTTGGCAAGTCCCCTCTTTGGGAGGGGATTCAGGGGAGGCAAAATTCAAATTT
>JBPCQG010000011.1:0-6270 GCA_050998315.1 Chitinophagaceae bacterium | reverse complement strand
CATCTTTACTAAGAACCGCGGAAGAGGGATAAGAAGTTTCATATTCGTTAATACGCTGTGTTATATAACTTCTAAGTTCAATAGCATCCTGCAAAGGATTTGCAAAATTGAAAAGTGTTTTCCAGTCGCTGCGATTTTTATACCCAACAGAAAAAATTGCCTGCCTGCAAAAAACTGATTGCTTAACCATACGTTGTTCAAGCCGTGTACAAAGAGAAATTATGAGTGCATCCAGTGTTTGCAGCGATGAACTTTGGTTACTGGCAACTGTTCTGCCTGCACCCATACTTTTTGTTTGGTTAACGTACAGATCCACTTCGTAAAAATGTAGCCTGCAATGCCAGTAATAGCCTACAATACCTCCAAAAGCTTTACGTAATAATGATATTGATGCAGATCGCATTTCTATCGGCGTGCAAATTCCTACTTTCTTTAACCGTCTTTCATTTGCATAAGCAATGCCCGGCAGATCGGTAAGCTGTAATTTTTTAAGGTGCTCATCAACATTATCAGCAGTAATCTCAACGAGCCCGTCAGGCTTTTGCAGGTCGGTTGCTAATTTGGCAAGAAAAGCGTTGGGTGCAATGCCGATAGAACATTTAAGATAATCTGCCTGCTCTTTTATATCACTTTTTATTTGGCGGGCTATTGCAATAAAATCTTTATAAATTAATTTGTAAGACGTAAAATTAAGTATTGCTTCGTCAATGCTTTTGGGAATTACATCATTACAATATTTTTTAAGCACGTTAATAATTGTCACATGAAAGTGACGATACTTAACCGGCTGAGAAGGTCTTATAATTAATTGCGGACAAAGCTGCCTGCATCCTATTAGGCGCATGCCGGTTGTAATGCCTAATGCTTTTGCTTCCAGAGAAACGGCTATTACTGCAGCATTGGGGCTTTCGTAAGGGCAAACTCCAACAGGTTTGCCTCTGAGGGCAGGATCTAATTGTTGCTCACAGCTTGCAAAAAAACTATTCATATCTACATACATCACAATGCCGCCGGTATTTTTATGGATAGAATTTTTTGCATAACGCTCATCTTTCATTACTAAATATTTTAGTAAAGATGAGAAACTTAACAGAGATAAAAAAGTTTTAATAAATACTTACGGTTTCTTTTTCCACTTTTTAAAATCCAGGTAATCTAAGTAATAGATGACTTTAAGAGATAAATTATTATTATGCGGCTGTGAGATTGTATTACTAAAGTTTTTTAAGTAGCTAAAATTAGTATCAGAATTGAATAAAAAATCCTGATCTTTCAAGACTACATTTACAAAACTGCCAGGTGCAAATTGCCATGTGTAAACCGCATCAATATTAAAAATATTAAAATTTTGATTCTTCGTAGTAATACTGGTATGCTTGGTAGGAGATAATGTTCCATCTGTATTTAAATCATACAATTGTTTTAGTTCTACCTTACTCGAGTAATGCCTTGCCCGGACGGTAATCCCTGATTTATTATTAAAATTATATTTGGCGGATAAAACATTATCAACTGTTTTAAGATCACGTCTTGAAAAAAGAATATCGCTAAATATTTTGTTGCCATTTGCGTCATAAATCAAATTACCTGCAGCATCGCTCAAATAATATAGATTATAAAAGCCGGCATCATTTTTTGCCGGGTTATATGAAATACGCTGACTAATTGAAAACTTGTCGCTAAACCTGTAGGTATGAGAAAAACTAATATTATGATTAGGGCTATTAAATAAGCTTCTCAATCCCAGGAAATACTCCAGACCAACGGAATATTTTTTAGCCTCATTGGTTTCAAATCCAAAAGCTGTCTGTATTCTGCGAGGTGTTCTGAAAGAATACCCGGTAAGCCGGGGTTCATAAAAATCATTTCCGTTACTACCATACCCTAAAAAAATAAAGACGCCCCACAAATTTTTCAATTGAATATTTCCATTAACATTAGTATTAAAACCTTTAAACTTACTGTTTATTTTTTGTGACGGCAATTCTTTAAAAAGGGCGCTATAACCCGCATTATAATTAATTCGTATACGGTTATACCAATTGGTAGGTTTTATCCATTTATAACTTGTTCCAAAAAAAAGATCCGTATAATTATTGTTGTTTAAAAACCCTATATCGTTAATTTCATATTTATCATCAGCAATTTCCTCAGCTAACCGAAAATTCCATCTACCCCCGGTTTTCCCGAAACCCAAATTATGAGAATAGCCAATAGACGGGCTACCTGCAGGATTAGTTAATTGGCTTAAAGCAAATTTGCCATTAAAATTGTAAGTATTTTTTTTGTTATTAAGATCAAAAAGAGCCGCACTCACATTTGCATCATAATCCAAACCATTACGCAAAACATTTGTATTGATAAATGATACTGATGAATGGTTTTTTAAGCTCTGATCAAAAACAATAATATTATAATTAGTTAAGGGGCTGGTTTCAATTTTTCTGATCTGCCCGGATCCATTTTCAACTTCTGCATACATAGGTTTAGTTAAAGCGTTAAAAAATCCAATACCCAAACCTCCTTTTGTTCTGCCAGAAATTTTTGTTGCGTTAATTAGCTTAGACGCCTGCGGGTTTTTTGTTACTGTTTCATTTGTTGTAACCTGGTTATAAACGTCGCCGTAATGAAGTGGTGTACCTCCTATCCTTCTTGAATAAAATAAATTCCCTTTATTAAATAATTCCGTGCCTTCCGTAAAAAACGATCTATTCTCATTATAACGTACTTCAAAGGGTGAGAGATTTAAAACCTGGTTATCGCTTTGTACCTGGCCAAAATCCGGTACTAACGTCATATCCAAAGTAAAGCTTTCGCTGATGCCATACTTAAGATCCATACCACCATTTATTGATGTTCTCCAGTCTTTTGTATCAGGCTTATAATGATTTACGTATCCGGATAAATAAGGTGAAAACGACAAG
This sequence comes from Chitinophagaceae bacterium, assembly GCA_050998315.1. Classification (GTDB taxonomy): domain Bacteria; phylum Bacteroidota; class Bacteroidia; order Chitinophagales; family Chitinophagaceae; genus Ginsengibacter. The sequence goes on along the minus strand of JBPCQG010000011.1, from coordinate 3,346 downwards.
CGAACAGGAGCATCTATTTTTCCTATATCCGTCCATTGCCCTTCCTGGTTAATAAATCCACTCACTTTTGGATCGATCGGATTCCATGTATACTGTTGTCCTGTCTTATTTCTTCTTCGTACTATATTTAATCCCCAACTTTGATTCTCTTTACTTACAAAGCGTAATGCTGAATAAGGTATGCGCATTTCAAATGACCATCCATCGGCATTAATTTTTGCTGCGCTGTGCCAAACTGCACTCCATGAAAGATCTTCATCGTCAGGCGTGTATTTAAGATCAAATTGCTCACCATATGGCGTTACATAAAAGCCTACTGCATTAATTTTATCATTATAGGTGTCCAGAATTATCCCTGCAAAATCATTCACTCCCACTTTATCCCTCCCTATCAATTCTTTTGAAATGCTGTCTTTAGTTCGCTCATGACAATAGCCGCCGACATACACAGAAGTATTATCATACAGAAGATATACTTCGGTTCGGTTTGCATTTTCTTCCAGCTTACCAGCACTGGGGCGCTGCTCAATAAAATTTGTTGCCGGTGTTACATCTTTCCATGCAGCATCATCTAAGTTGCCATCAATTTTAATGCTTGCTGTGGTTCTTTTAGCTTGTAGTTGTTTAGCCGCGGTCTGTGAAAATCCATATTGCTGAATAATCAAAATAAAAAGAAGTATTATAGTTATCCGCATTCTTATGATTTGTATACGAAGATAAACGTACAACTATGCCGGAATGTTACCGCTTATGTAAAAAAATTTGCAGAAATTATAAGGCCCTTAAATCCTAATATCACTAAAAAATATTATCGCCGGGTTCCGGCATACAATTCATATTCTAATAAACGACAGTCTATCCTGCCGGTATAAAACTCTATTTTCTTTTTTGGTTTTAATCCAATTTTTTTTGCCAAATCAAGATTACCTGTAAAAATATAGCCTGTATATCCTTTGCATTTTTTCTTCATAAAATCACCAATGGCAGTATAGGTTTCTTCCAACTGGTTTTCTTCTCCCATACGCTCCCCATATTCAGGGTTTAAAAAAACCATACCATTTGTATTTTCAGGAATTGGCGTGTCCTCAAAGTAGCAACGGATAAATTCAATGTAGTTTTGTACACCTGCTGCCCCTGCGTTTATTTTGGATATATTAATTGCATCTTCACTTATATCTGTTGCTATCACTTTTAGGTTTGGCAAATCAATTATCTTTTCATTTAACATTGCTATTTCTTTTTCAAAAAAAACATCATCAAAATATTTTATGTGCATAAATGCATAATTATCCCTAAACAAACCAGGGCGGCGATTAGTAGCAATCAAAGTAGCCTCAATGGCAATTGTTCCAGAGCCACACATTGGATTAATAAAAGTTGAACGCCTATCCCACCTTGTTGCCAATATAGTTGCCGCAGCTAAAGCTTCCAGCATAGGTGCTTTACCGGGAATTTTTCTATACCCATGTTTGGCGAGCGTTTCACCGGATGTATCAATAAATATTTCTGCAATTTCATTTTTCCAAAACAGATGTATAACTGCAGCATCTACTGATGACCCGGAGTTTGGTCTGCCACCTGTTTTATTCCGCATTCTATCCACAATGGCATCTTTTACTTTTACGTTTGCGTACAGTGAATTATTTATACTTGGATGATCAACATTGCTTGTTACAGAAAAATAGCTGTCGTTAGATAAAATTTTTTCCCATGGAATTTTAAACAATTCACGATAAACATCATCAGGATTATTAGAAGTAAATTCTTTTAATGAATAAAGTACCTGGCTGGCGCAACGAAGATTTAAATTGAGGCGAATACAATCATTCATTGTTCCAAATAACTCTATACCGGTAGTAAAAGTGCGAACAGGAATAAAACCCAGTTCAACGATTTCCATTTCAAGATAGAGTGACAAACGCTTACTGCAGGTTACAATAATCCGTTTGAAAGAAGTAGAATGATCAGTTAATTCCATCAACCTGTATTTCTTTGTTTATTTTTTGCACCAGCCCCCTCAAAACTTTACCGGGGCCAACTTCTGTAAATTGAGTAGCGCCATCTGCAATCATTGCCTGCACACTTTGCGTCCATCTAACCGGGCTTGTTAATTGGAGAATTAAATTTCTTTTTATTTCTTCAGGATCTATAACTGCCGCTGCAACTACATTTTGATAAACAGGGCATAAAGGTTGATTAAAGTTTGTTTCTTCAATAGCAATTCTTAATTCTTCTTTAGCTGGCTCCATTAAAGGGGAATGAAACGCACCACCAACCGGCAATATCAATGCTCTTTTGGCACCTGCTTTTTTCATTAACACACATGCATCTTCAATGCCTTTAGTACTTCCTGATATAACAATTTGTCCCGGAGAATTATAGTTGGCTGCAACCACAACTTCATCTTTTAGCGATGCACAAATTTCCTCTACTTTTTTATCATCGAGACCTAATACAGCTGCCATTGCCGAGGGATTTATTTCGCAGGCTTTTTGCATGGCATTCGCCCTGATGGAAACTAATTTTAATGCACCCTCAAAAGTTAAAACTTCATTGGCAACCAAAGCAGAAAATTCTCCGAGTGAATGCCCTGCTACCATATCAGGCACTACATTTGGTAACGTTTTATATAAGATTGAAGAATGTAAGAAAATGGCTGGTTGTGTTACATTAGTTTGTTTAAGGTCATCAATCGTTCCTGAAAACATTATATCAGATATTCTAAACTCTAAAATATCATTGCTCTGTTCAAATAAGTCTTTAGCGGTTTGACTATTATTATATAAATTTTTTCCCATGCCACTAAACTGAGAGCCCTGACCGGGAAACATATAAGCGTGTTTACCCATATAAAATTGCTTAACTAAGCTTTGAGCTAATAAGTTTTAAGAACTCACTGCGGGTGGGGTTCTTCAAAAACTCTCCATCAAATGCAGATGTAGTAGTTACTGAATTTTGTTTTTGCACACCTCTCATCATCATACAAAGATGTTTAGCTTCTATTACAACAGCTACTCCCATTGGATTAAGAGTATCTTTTATTGCAGCCAATATTTGAGTTGTCAATCTTTCCTGCACCTGAAGCCTGCGTGAATATACATCAACCACCCGTGCAATTTTGCTTAAGCCGGTTATCCATCCGTTAGGTATATATGCAATATGTGCCTTTCCAAAAAAGGGTACCATATGATGCTCACACATGCTGTAAAGTTCAATGTCTTTTACAACAATCATCTCACTTATTTCTTCATGAAATTTCGCAGAATTCAATATCGCATGTGCATCCTGCTGATAACCCTGTGTTATAAATTGCATTGCCTTTGCAATACGCTCAGGTGTTTTAAGC
>JBPCQG010000458.1:0-3039 GCA_050998315.1 Chitinophagaceae bacterium | reverse complement strand
GTAGCATTGATAGCAGTAATTGGTGGTCTCTTTTATATGTTTCTTTTAGCCAATTAATCTCTTAAATTTTAAATATTATTTACAAATTCATACGTATATAACGTAGTTAATAGTTTAAATTTACGTTAGCATGAAATCTGTCGCCTTTAAATCAACAGCACTATTTGTTTTCCTGTTTTGTTTTTGTACCAAAAGCATGTCACAAACAAAATGGGGAATAAATGATACTTTAACCACCGGGGCAGTGGTGTATGAAGGCGATACAATTGAAGCAAAAATACTTGCAGGAGTTTATGTTTTCACTTATGGAAAAATAAGTACAAAGGCAAAATGGACAAGACTTAGAAATGCTGTATATGTTACTTATCCTTATGCAAAAAGAGCAGCAGTAGTGCTTAATGATGTTAATGCTCATATTGTTGGCAAAACTGATAAAGTTTTTATTTCCAACTACATAAATAGTCGTGAAAAAGAATTGAAGAAAGAATTTACTGATCCTATAACTAATCTCTCAGTTTACCAGGGCAAAATATTAATGAAGCTTATAAACCGCGAAACAGGGAATAATTGCTATAATATTTTAAAAGAATTTAAAGGAGGATTTACTGCACGTTTTTGGCAAACAGTAGCTTTCTTTTTTGGCAGCAATTTAAAACAACCATATGATCCCAAAGGTGAAGATGCTGAAATAGAAACTATTGTAAAAGAAGTTCGGCGCATGTATGGCTACAATAGTTAATATCTGTACAATAGTAATGTCTCCCTACCTCCCCTGCTTGTTTTATATTACCTTTGCTTTGATTAAGCATTATTGCCTTGCTACTTTTGTGCTTTATAAAATGAAATTAGATTTGCTGGTTTTTGGTGCACATCCTGATGATGTGGAATTAAGTTGTAGCGGAACATTATTGGTAGAAAGAATGAAAGGCAAGAAAGTTGGAATTGTTGATCTTACCCGCGGTGAATTAGGAACAAGGGGAACACCTGAAATAAGAATGATGGAGGCCAATGACGCAGCTGCAATAATGCACATCGATATAAGAGACAATTTAGAGATGGCTGATGGATTTTTTAAAAATGAGGAAGAACATCAGCGAAAAATAATCACTTCCCTACGAAAATATCAGCCGGAAATTGTTTTATGCAATGCACCTGCAGACAGGCACCCTGATCATGGTCGTGCAGCAGAACTTGTTTATACTGCAGCCTTCCTATCAGGATTGACAAAAATTGAAACTCAGCAAGACAGTTCTTTACAAAAGGCATGGAGACCGAAATACGTTTTTAATTACATCCAGGACAGGTATTTTCATCCTGATTTTGTGATAGATATTACAGATGTTTTTGATAAAAAGATTGAAGCGATAAAGGCATATAAAACCCAATTCTTTAATTCTGAATCAAAAGAACCGGAAACATATATTTCTTCTCCTGAATTTTTAGAAAGTATCATTTACCGCTCCAAAATGTTTGGCAAGTTAATTGGCGTTAAATATGCGGAAGGATTTATGTCAAAGAAGATGATAGGCTTCCAGAGCTTTGATGCTTTAATACAAAAGAATACCGGACAGATAAACCATATATTCAAAATCGTAATTTAAATAACACAATGGTAACACCAAAATTTTTACAGGGGAAGGGAACTTTTCACGCTGATATAAAAGAAAGAGTAAATCAATATTTTTCGGAATTAAAAAAACCATCTACTGGCGATATATCTTTACTATTGAAAGCCATATTCTTCTGCGCAAGTTATCTTTTTTTATACATACATCTTGTGTTTCTTACACCAATATGGTGGCTGGCAATTCCTGAATGTATTTTAATGGCGGCATTTACTGCTGCCATCGGTTTTAATGTTATGCATGACGGCAACCATGGCAGTTTTAGTAAATTTAATCAGCTAAATAAAATAGCTGGATATTCAGTAAATTTTTTAGGTGCAAGCGCTATCATGTGGCACATGAAGCATAATATTATTCATCACACTTATACAAATATTGCAGGTGTGGATGATGATATAGAAGCAGGACCCTTTCTTAGATTTACAGAAGGCAAAAAGAGATTAAAAATTCACAAATTTCAGCATTTTTATTTTTGGTTTTTATATAGTCTGCTTCACATCATGTGGATATTTGTTACTGATTTCAAAAAATACTTTAGTAAAAAAATCGGGAATGTTCCTATAAGAAAAATGACTACAAAAGAACATATTGCATTTTGGACGGCAAAAATTCTTTACTTGTTTATGGTGGTTGCACTTCCCATTTATTTATTAGGATTTTTAAAATGGCTTACAGGCTTTTTACTAATAAGTATGCTAACCGGGTTGCTTATAAGCATAGTATTTCAACTGGCGCATACAGTGGAACATACTGAATTTCCCTTACCTGCAGAGGATTCAGGTAAAATTGAAAATGAGTGGGCAATTCACCAGGTAGCGACAACTGCAAATTTTGCGACAGACAATAAGATTATCAGTTGGCTCGTTGGTGGCTTAAACTTTCAGATAGAGCATCATTTATTTCCCAAGATTTCTCATGTTCATTATCCTGCTATAAGTAAAATTATAAAGCAGGCTTGTAAAGAACATGGCATTAAATACAATGAATTCAGGAAAATGAGAGATGCAATCGTATCCCATTATTTTTATATGAGAAGGCTGGGTCAACCTTCTTAAAGAAATTCATACAATTAATTTCTCAATCAATTCATCAATAAGCGGTGCTTGTGAGGAATTAATTTTTTGTTTTGCCTCATTTGCTAAAAACCATTCGCCTTTATCAATTTCAGGAAAAGATTGAACCTTCCCGGATTTTGGCGGCCACTCTATATTTATACATGTTTCGCACTTGAGGGTTAATGAATCTACCTCACCTTCCATAGCCCATGCATATACTATTTTACCTGACTTTTGTTTCACCGGTGAGAGTTCAATAAAATCTCCGGAAATTTTTATTCCTGTTTCTTCTTTAAATTCTCTTATAGCTGCATCTAATGCTTTCTCTTCATCGGTAAATTCACCTTTGGGTATTGTCC
>JBPCQG010000439.1:0-10697 GCA_050998315.1 Chitinophagaceae bacterium | reverse complement strand
CCTCTTGATCCGCGGCGACTCATGTATGATCCACCACCTCCTCTTCCGCCACCCCCTCCTATTAAAAGGAAAAAGATTACAGCAATAATAATAATTGTCGGAAATGGAATTCCTCCCCTTCCTTTATTTTTTTTTGGGGTTGCCTTATACTCCCCTGCTGCTGCAAGTATAATGGCATCCACCGCATTATCAAATCCCCGGTAATAATCATTCTGCTTGAATGCAGGAATCATTCGCTCTTCAATAATATGTTTTGCAATAACATCAGGCAATACGCCTTCCATCCCATATCCGGTTTCTATTCTCGCTTTTCGTTCAGCCTTTGATACAAGAATAATAACTCCATTGTCTCTATCTGCAATACCAGGTTTCCAGTCCCTCATATATTTTAAAGCAAGTTCAGCAATATCATACCCCTGCAGATCAGGAACTGTAACAATTACAATTGCAGATGAAGTGCTGTCATTATAATCTCTTATTTTTTTTTCCAAAGCCTCTCTTTGAAATGGCTCAAGAAAATTTCCAAAGTCATTTACAGCAACAGGAGGATTTGGACGTGGCTGAATAGTTTGTGCAGTTACAAACTGAATTGAAAAAAGAATAAATATTAAGAAGAATTTCTTCATGCTATCCGAAAATTATTTCGTCGGGAAGTTCATTCTTGTCTGTTTCTCTGTTATAAGGAAAATAAGTTTGCAATGCCTGTCCTATATCCTCCACGCAATGCGCTATTCCATCGGCATAATGTTGCTGATTAAATTCGGATATCATTTTGTTCACTTCGTCTTTCCAGTACTGTTCACCGGTTTTTACATTGATACCGCTATCGCCATAAATTGCCAGCTGCCTGTCTTTAATGGCAACATATACCAATACTGCATTCCGGTCTTTGGTATTTTTCATTTTTAATTCAGAAAAAATTTCCATTGCCCTGTCAAGCGGATCGATAAACCTGCATCGGGATTCTACAAATACTCTTACCTCTCCGCTTGTACACTCTTCTGCATGGCGTATAGCAGCAATGATCTTTTCCTTTTCTTCCTGTGAGAAAAATTCTTTCTTTTTAAAAAGGGAAAACATTATTTCCTGATTTATTTGATATCGAAATTCACATCAGGAGCCTTCTCACTTCCGGGGTCTGACTTATAGTAAGGTTTTTCGTGGAAGCCTAAAATGCCTGCAAATATATTATTGGGAAATGTTTTTACTTTTAAATTGTATACCTGCACTGCACCGTTATAGTCTTTACGGGCAACATTTATCCTGTTCTCAGTACCTTCTATTTGTGCCTGGAAATCCTGAAAAGCTTTTGTTGATTTTATATCAGGATATGCTTCTGCTACTGCCATTAATCTGGCAAATGAGCTTTGTAATCCTGCCTGCGCCTGTTGAAATTTTCCAAGACTTGCAGAGTCATCCAAATTCACATTTATAGAGGTAGCCCTTGCTCTTGCAGCGATTACTTCTGTTAAAGTTGATTTTTCAAAATTAGCTGAAGCCGAAATGGTTTTAATAACACTGCTATATAAATCAGTTCTTCTTTGGTAGTTGGTTTCTACATCACCCCATTTTGCTTTTACCTGTTGGTCAACTCCCACCAAACCATTATAGGCGCCGCATCCCCAGAAAAATAATAAAACTACTAAACCGAGTATAACATATAAACCTGTTCTTGATTTCATTTTTATAATTTTTATTTTATCAAAAGTAATGTATTATCAAATGAGATACCAAACACGCAAGACTGCTGTTTTGTCTTAGCCTAGCCGGGGAATTAATTTTTAATTGCAGCAATGCCTGGCAATTCTTTTCCTTCAAAGTATTCCAATAAAGCGCCACCACCAGTTGATACAAAACTTACTCTATCAGCCAAATCAAATTGATTAACTGCAGCAACACTATCGCCACCACCAACCAGGCTGAATGCACCGTGGGAAGTAGCTTTTGCAACTGCTTCTGCAATTACCTTTGTTCCATGTTGAAATTTTTTCATTTCAAAAACTCCCATAGGACCATTCCATAAGATGGTTTTTGAGTTGCCGATAATTTTACAAAAAGTTTCTATCGCCATCTTTCCGATATCAAGCCCCATCCAGCCGTCAGGAATATTATTGCTTAAAGCACCGGAGACTTGTGCATTGGCATCAAATTTATCTGCAATAATAGAATCTGTGGGAAGATGAATGCAAACATTTTTCTCTTTTGCCTTCTCTAATAATTCTCTTGCTGTCTCAAGTTTATCCTCTTCACAAAGTGAATTGCCAATTTTACCGCCTTCAGCTTTGTAAAAGGTATAAGCCATTCCTCCACCAATAATAATATCAGTTGCTCTGTCAAGAAGATTTTCTATGATAAGTATTTTATCAGAAACTTTTGCCCCACCAATGATTGCAAGAAATGGTTTTTCATTGCTATGCAAAACCTTTTCAACACTTTCCACTTCTTTCTCCATCAATAAACCAAACATTTTTTTATCAGCAGGAAAAAATTTTGCAATAATAGCTGTAGAAGCATGTGCACGATGCGCTGTACCAAAAGCATCATTCACATATACATCTCCCAGCTTACTTAATTTTTCTGCAAATACTTCATCACCTTTTTCTTCTTCTTTATAAAAACGAAGGTTTTCTAATAATAAAACTTCGCCGGGATTCAAATTTTTTGCTTTGCTGATTGCATCTTTTCCGATGCTGTCATTAGCGAATAAAACTTTTGTTGCATCGCCTAACAATTCCTGTAGATGATTGATCAAATGTTTTAGAGAGTATTTTTCTGTGGGTCCATCTTTCGGCCTTCCAAAATGTGACATTAAAATAACGCTGCCTCCATCCTTTAATATTTTTTGAATTGAAGGCAAAGAAGCTCTTATCCGGTTATCATCGGTAATTTCTAACTTATCATTTAGAGGAACATTGAAATCTACACGAACCAATGCTTTTTGATTGCTGAAATTATGATTTGAAAATTTGCTCATACATTTTTATTAAAAAAGGCTCTCAGATATGAAAGCCTTATGATAGATTAAAGAACTAATAGCACAAGTGAGTGACACAATGATGTTGCTATGAAACACAGATGCCGGTAACCAAATTATTTATTTATCAAGCCAGCAAAAAAATGAACTGTACGTACCAACTGCGATACATAACTCATCTCATTATCGTACCAGCTAACAGTTTTAACCATTTGTAAATCTCCTACAGTTAAAACTTTTGTTTGCGTGGCATCAAATAAAGAACCGAAATGAATACCTATGACATCTGTGCTTACTATTTCATCTTCATTATAACCGAAGCTTTCATTGGCAGCGGCTTTCATAGCTGCATTCACTTCTTCAATGGATGTTTTTTTATTAAGGATTGTGGTAAGTTCAGTTAATGAGCCGGTAATAGTGGGCACTCTTTGTGCAACTCCATCAAGTTTTCCTTTTAATTCGGGCAAAACCAATCCGATTGCCTTTGCAGCACCTGTACTGTTAGGAACAATATTTTGTGCTGCAGCTCTTGCTCTTCTTAAATCACCTTTAGGATGCGGCGCATCCAAAGTATTTTGGTCATTTGTATAAGCATGAATTGTTGTCATAAAACCGGCAACAATTCCATAGGTATCATTTAAAACTTTTGCCATTGGCGCAAGACAATTAGTTGTGCAGGAAGCACAGGAGATGATTGTTTCGCTGCCGTCTAAAATAGTGTGGTTAACATTAAATACAACCGTTTTCATATCCCCGGTTGCCGGAGCGGAGATGACAACCCGTTTTGCACCGGCAGTAATATGAGCCTGGGCTTTATCTTTATCAGTAAAAAAACCTGTGCTCTCAATTACCACATCAACATCATGTTGTACCCACGGAATTTGGGCAGGATCTTTTTGTGCATAGATTTTTATTTCATCCCCATCAACAACAATAGCATTTTCAGTGGACGATACCTGCTGATCAAACCTTCCTTGTGCGCTGTCATACTTTAATAAATGGGCTAATACCTTGGGACTTGTAAGATCGTTAATGGCAACAACATCTATACCATCCATATTATAGATCTGTCGAAATACTAATCGTCCTATTCTTCCAAAACCATTAATGGCCACTTTAACTGTGCTCATAGTTTAATTTTTTAATAAATTTTTAGAGAGGCAAAATTACAGTAAGTGAAAGAATAATTATGTAGAATATTTTTCAATAGTTTTTACCTGGTAGCAATAAATATCAATTGAAAAAATAATTATTGAACTTGATTCTCCCGGTCAGGATGTGATTCTCTTTTATCATTATCGTCCATTAAAAGATTTGCTTCGGGATTATTGATTATATCGTCCATATTTCTCTCATTATCAATAATACCTTTTTCCTCCAGCATTCGCATGTCTTTCGCATCTCTTAAAAATTCAGATGCAAAAATAAATTCATTCAACTTTTTATTCTTACTGAAAATAATTTCTTTATTGTTACCTACCCACTCATTTTCTCCCTGGTACATGTATAAAATATTTTCACCTATCTCCATTACGCTGTTCATATCATGTGTATTAATAACCGTTGTCATATTATATTCCTGGGTAATTTCTTTGATAAGAAGATCAATTACCATAGCTGTTTGAGGATCAAGCCCTGAATTGGGTTCATCACAAAACAAATATTTTGGATTTAAAACAATGGCCCGTGCAATACCAACTCTTTTTTTCATTCCACCGCTTACCTCTGCAGGAAATTTTTTATTTGTATCCTTTAGATTTACTCTTTCCAAAACTTCATTTACCCTGTCTATTTTTTTCTTATGATCCCATTTGGTAAACATATCCAATGGAAATTTTATATTGCTTTCCACCGTCATACTATCAAATAAGGCTGAACCCTGGAAAAGCATTCCTATTTGCTGGCGTAATTCTTTTCTCTCTTCCTCAGGCATTGAAGTAAAGCTTTTACCATCATACAAAATATCACCATTATCTACCTCAAATAAGCCCACCATACATTTTTGTAAAACTGTTTTCCCGCTTCCGCTGGTGCCAATAATTAAATTGGTTTTGCCGGTTTCCATAACAGCACTTACTTCTTGAAGAATTTGTTTGTCTCCAAATGATTTGCTTACATTTTTAATCTCAATCATTATAATAGAATTGCTGCCAATATGTAATCGGCAAATAAAATTAAAATACAGCTTGCAACAACGGCGGTAGTACTTGCACGGCCAATTTCCAATGCACCACCTTTTACATTATATCCATAATATGCCGGAACGCTGCTAAGAATAAATGAAAATGTGTAGGCTTTTGCAAGGGCAAATGTTACATAAAAAGGTGTGAAACCCATTAGCAATCCTTTATCAAATGTATCTCCTGAAACAATACCCCCCATTGTACTGGCTATTCTTCCACCAATAATTCCTAATACCATAGCTAGTATTACCAATAATGGAATAGTAACTAACGCTGCCAGTATTTTTGGCATTACCAGATATGATTTAGTGTTGATACCCATTATTTCCAATGCGTCAATTTGTTCACTTACTCTCATATTGCCCAATTCACCCGCGATTTTGCTGCCAATAACTCCTGCCAAAACTATACACACCAGTGTTGGAGCAAATTCAGTGATAACAGTATCTCTTACCACCTGCGAAATTGTTGTTTTAGGAACCAGCGGATTGGTTAACTGAGCTGCAGTTTGCACAGCACTTACTGCCCCCATAAATACAGAAATAATAACCACAATTCCCAATGCTCCAATGCCAATTTCTACACATTGGTGAACAAACTCCTTCCAATACATTTTAAAATTTTCTGGCTTGGTGAACATGCCTTTAATTAATAAAATATAGCTACCAAAAGTTGCGATAAATTTCATTAGTATTTTTTTAAGATTTTAGAATCCTACGTATCCCTGTTCACCTTTTTAAATTTTTTCCACCAGCGTGACCGCTGTACAATATCCTCAGTTTTATAATTTCCTTTTATCTGTGCATCAATCACTGCTATCAATACCATATTAAATATACTGCGAACCTGGCTGCCGAGCTGTAAAATATGAACTGGCTTTCGCAAACCTAATAATATTGGGCCAATTGCATCAGCATCACCTATTTCCTGTAAAAGATTATACGCAACATTGCCTGATGCCAGATTTGGAAATATCAAAGTATTCACATCCTGATTGACCAACTCACTAAAAGGATAATTATCTTTTATTATCTCTTTATTAAAAGCAACATTTGCCTGAACTTCTCCATCCACAATTAATGTTGGATCTTTTTGCTTCACAATATCTCTTGCAGATGCTACCAGTTTCGCCTCAGGGGAATTACTGCTGCCAAAGTTTGAATAGCTCAACATTGCAATACAGGGAGTAATACCAAAGTGCTTTACTTCTTTTGCAACTAATAGAGTAATATCAGCTAATTCCTCAGCAGTGGGATGAAAGTTTACTGTTGTGTCTGCAAGAAACAAAGGTCCTTTTTTTGTCATGATTATATACATACCTGCTACCCTCTTTGCACCATCTTCTATTCCAATAATATGTAGTGCAGGTTTGATTGTATCAGGATAATTTTTAGAAAGCCCTGATATCATTGCATCAGCATCACCTGTTTCAACCATCATACAACCATAGTAATTACGGTCTCTCATTATTTTTTTTGACTCATAAAAATTAAATCCATTACGTTGCCTTTTTTTAAAAAATAGTTCGCCATATTCTGCACGCTTTGAATCCATCTCATTACTTGCAGGATCGATTATCGGAATTCCTTCCAGTTCAATTCCATTTTGCAGGGCAATTTTTTTAATTTTTATTTCATCACCCAATAAGATCGGATATGCCACTCCTTCTTCCTGCACAAGCTGTGCTGTTTTTAATATTTTTTGATTATCAGCTTCAGCAAATACAACTCTTTTCGGTTCCTTTCTTGCCTTATTTCCAATGATCCGCAATAACTGGTTATCTATGCCAAGTCTCCTGTTAAGATCAACCTTATAAGTTTCCCAATCCGTTATCGGATATTTTGCCACCCCACTTTCAATTGCAGCTCTTGCAACTGCCGGCGCTACAGTAGAAAGAAGCCTGTTATCAACGGGCTTAGGGATTATATAATCCGGGCCAAATACCAGTGTTTTTTCATTGTATGCCAAAGTAACAATATCAGGAACAGGCGATTTTGCCAATTCGGCTAAAGCCTTTACTGCAGCCAACTTCATAGCTTCATTAATTTGTGTTGCTCTTACATCCAATGCTCCACGAAATATATATGGAAAGCCAAGAACATTATTAACCTGGTTGGGATAATCACTACGACCTGTTGCCATAATAACATCTTTGCGGGCAGCAATAGCCAACTCATAAGCAATCTCAGGATCAGGATTAGCCATAGCAAAAACGATCGGATTTTTTGCCATGCTTTTAACCATATCTGCTGTAACAACATTGCCAACGCTAAGACCTATAAAAACATCTGCATCATTCATTGCTTCAATCAAAGTGAGATCTTTTTTGCGTGTTGTAGCAAACTGAATTTTATTTTCATCCAGGTCATGCCTCTCTGTGTGGATCACTCCTGTTTTATCAAACATTACAAAATTATCAGGCCTTGCACCTAGTGCCTGGTATAAACGAACGCAAGCCATAGCGGCTGCGCCGGCACCATTTACAACAAACTTTACTTTCTCAATTTTTTTCTTTTGAATTTCCAATGCATTTAAAAGAGCAGCAGAGCTGATGATCGCAGTGCCATGCTGATCGTCGTGCATAACAGGAATTTGCAATTGCTCCCTTAATTTTTTCTCAATATAAAAACATTCAGGTGCTTTAATATCTTCCAGATTTATACCGCCAAAAGTTGGTTCTAATGACTTTACTATCTGAACAAATTTTTCAGGATCTTTTTCATTTATTTCAATGTCAAAAACATCAATATCTGCAAATATTTTAAACAGAACTCCTTTACCTTCCATCACAGGCTTTCCCGCCTCAGGTCCTATATCTCCCAAGCCTAAAACAGCGGTACCATTACTTATAACCGCTACAAGGTTTCCCTTAGCGGTGTATTTATAAACTGATTCAGGGTTGGCATGAATTTCCATGCATGGCACTGCTACACCCGGGGAATATGCTAATGAAAGATCTCTTTGCGACTTAGTTGGCTTGGTTGGAACTACCTCAATTTTTCCTGGCCTGCCTTTGGAATGATAATCTAATGCCTCCTGTTTTCGAACTTCTTTTTTCATGTTATTTTTGTCATAGACCAAAATGTAATACGGGATAGCCTATAGCAATTGTTTTTTTTTATAAAGATATTACTTTTCATAAGTCTCCACTAACGGGGGAGATTTTGATTGGACTTCAACAGATACAGCGAGCCATGCCATTACACCCATACCTATTTCAATTGCTCTTTCATCAATATTAAATTTTGGAGTATGTACGCCGGATACAATTCCTTTTTGGATATTGCCAACGCCTAATCTGTAAAAACATGCAGGTATTTGATGTGAATAATAGGCAAAGTCTTCGGCACCCATCCTTAATTCTGTCTGTTCAATATTTTCGTTGCCCAAAAACTCACCAGCTTTTAGTTTGGCAGTGCTGGTAAGCTGCTCATTGTTTAAAACAAAGGGATATCCCACATCAATATTAATATCAATTTCCCCACCCATGGCATGTACCAATTCTGTGCTTTGTTTTTTTATAAGATCATGAGCTTTAAACCGCCACTCTTCATTCATTGCCCTGAAAGTGCCCATTAGCTTAACCTCAGACGGAATAACATTGGTAGTATTACCACCCTGAAACGAACTAATTGAAAGAACGGATGGATTAAAAGGATCATTATTTCTGCTGATCAATTGCTGCAATGAAATGATAAGGTGCGAAGCAATTAAAATAGTATCGGTAGTAAGATGCGGCGATGCTGCATGACCACCTTTGCCTTTTATGGTGATATAGATCTCATCAGCGCTTGCCATTACCATTCCGCTTCTAAAACTTAATTTTCCAACTTCCAGGCCGGGATGCACATGTAATGCAAAAATTACCTGGGGCTTCGGATCATCCAGCACTCCTTCTTTTATCATTAGGCTGGCACCTCCGGGGTTTCTTTCTTCGCCGGGCTGAAAAATTAATTTTATTGTTCCTTCAAATTCATTTTTTAATTCATTCAAAATTTTTGCAGCGCCAAGCAAACATGTGCTATGTACATCATGTCCGCAGGCATGCATTATACCTGCGTTTTGTGATTTATAATCAACATTATTTTCTTCGGTGATAGGCAATGCATCCATATCTGCACGGAGAGCAATTATTCTTTTTTCAGGATCTCTTCCTTTTATCATTCCTACCACGCCTGTTGTTGCCAAAATTTTATATTCAATGCCAAATCCAGATAATTTTTTTTGTATAAATTGAGAGGTTGCAAACTCTTTGTAGCTTAATTCAGGATGTGCATGCAAATGGTGACGGACCTCAATGAATTCCGGAGAATATTCAGCAGCTAAATTTTTTATTTTTTCTTTTAGCATGTAGTTGTTTAGATGCCCCAAAAATAAAAAAGAGTTTCGCTAATGAAACTCTTTTCTTTTACTAAAATATGAAGGTTATTTGTTGCTATCGTCTTTAATTTCTTTTTCAGGCTTTATTTCAATTCTTTGTGACAATGTATAAACAGATGCACCTTCTAACATTCGGCTGATCTGTTTTTTATATAGCTCTGCTTCCTGCTTTGTGGTAAAATTCCCGAAGGTTAGTTTTACATAAGGTGCCTGGAAAGACATATATACTTTTTGATCAGGGTATCTTTGTAATAATTGTGTTCTTGTTTTCATTGCCAGCTCCCTGTCGTTAGTGCTTAATACCTGTAAGCGATAACCCATTGCTGATCTTGCAGCAGCTTTGATAACAGCAAGATTTAACTCTGCTTCCTTTCTTGCTAAAATATCCAAACGAAAATCTTTATGAACAACAACTGCAACTGCAACTGCACTGTCAGTCTGTGCAAAGGTCTGTAATCCTGTAAAACACAAAAGTGAAAATATAAGTTTCTTCATATCTTATAACGAGTTGACAAAAATAATACCATTAGTTTTAATGAGATGGCAAATGGCTTAAAAAGGTTGTAAAGGTGATGACACCTTAGAGTTGATTATTTTTATAATTACATAGTAAAAAACATATGCTGAATTTAAATTTTGACCCATTTCCTGTTCTTGAAACAGATAGATTAATGCTTCGCAAAATTTCTATGGACGATGCAGAATACCTATTTCATCTCAGAACTAATGAAGATGCGATGAGGTATATTAATAAACCAAAATTATTATCAATTGATGATGCCAGGGAAATAATTAAAAAAATGAATGAACCTGATCGGGTTCAATGGGGGATTACTTTAAAGACAGCAGATACAATAATCGGAACAATAGGATATCATAGAATTGAAAAGGAACATTTTCGTGCGGAGATCGGATATATGTTACACCCGCAATATTGGAATACCGGTATAATGAGCGAAGCCATTACTATAGTAATTGATCATGGTTTTAATGAAATGAATCTTCATAGTATTGAAGCCATCATTAATCCCGGCAACACTATTTCAAGAAATATCTTGAAGAAATTCAATTTCATTAAAGAAGCATACTTCAAAGAAACCTTTTTCTTTGAAGGAAACTTTCTGGATAGTGAGATTTATTCGCTGGTGAATAGATAAAGT
>JBPCQG010000367.1:0-6776 GCA_050998315.1 Chitinophagaceae bacterium | reverse complement strand
GTTTTAATGGTCTGTTGGTATATGTATATGATTCATCAAGTGCTTTAAAAAAAACTCCAACAAGTACTTCAAAAGGCAAATCAGATTGATACCTTATTTCTACGACAGCTTCTTTTAAATGGCTTTGATTAATCTTTTTGGGTAATAGCATGTGAATCTAAGAAAGCCTAAATGTATTTATTAAATGCAAACATATAGTGCATTAAACAGATTTCAAAGTTAATAGTATAATATAAGATAAGATAATTGAAAATTACTCGAGATAATTGAAAATTACTCGTAAAGGCAATAAAACAGCGTCATAACAACCTAATTTATGAATTTAATTCTAATTCCATTTCCTGCTGTCTATGATACCAAAAGCCTTTCTTAATTTCTAATCCTTCTTGTTTTAATCTTTTGGAACAATAATCAATTTCAATTTTTGTAAAATTTAAATTTTTAGCTAATAAGTATTCGGAATATTTAAATACACAAGAAATGAGTTTATAATTTTTTTGTTTTGCAATTTTTAGAAATGATTCAAATATTAAAAGTCTTTCAAGCTCTTCATTTATTTCCATCAATTCTAAACCTATCGCTTCTTCTGGTCTTTTAATTTCTCTAAGTATTCCTTCTTTATCTTCTGTAACAAAATCAACATTAAATTGCTTGTACTTATTGGAACTTTTAATTCCTTTTAAAGTCCAGTTCCTATCAATAAAAGATAAACTATGTTCCAACCATAAACCAGCATTATCAAGAACTATTGCATGTTCTTTACCTGGTGATGGTCTCATACATCTTCCTACCTGTTGAAGATACAATACAAGAGATTTTGTAGGTCTTGCTAATTGTACCACTTCACAATCAGGAACATCAAAACCCTCAGAGACAATATCAACATTACTAAGAACCAAAATTTCACCTGCTCTAAATTTATTTAAGATTGAAATTCTTTCTTGCTTTGGAGTTTTAGAATCAAGATGAGCACTTGGTATGCCCGCTTCTAAATATCGCTTAACAATATTCTGACTATGTTCAACGTCAACTGCAAATACAATTGTTTTTTTGCCATTAGCAAATTTTTTATAGCTGTCAACAAGATTTGCCATTAGTGTATTACTCAACATTACATTCTTAAGCATTTGCAAATCATAATCTCTCATTTTTTGGCGCACCCGTGAAAGGTCTGGAATGCCACAAACTAAGTGCTTTACTTTTGCTAAAAAGTTATGTTCAAAAAAATAACTGAGTGATCCTATAGGTATAAGTATATCATACAAATCATCAAAACCTTCACCGGTTATCCGTACCGGAGTTGCTGTAACACCTAAGAATCTTGCATCGGGATAAATTGACCATAGCTTTTTATAAGTGTCTGCTTTGGAATGATGGCATTCATCTATTATTACAATATCCGCTGGCGGATATGTTCTTTTTGATAAAGTTTGAATTGTGGCAACCTGTACTTCTTTATCAGGCTCGGGATTTGTATTTGCAGAAATTATGCCTACAGAAACATTGAATGAACTTAGTCTTTGTGCAATCTGTTCGACAAGTTCTATCCGATGAACTACTATTAATACAAATTTATTTTTGAGATGTGCTTTTCTTACTATTTCAGAAAATACTGTGGTTTTACCTGTGCCTGTCGGCATCTGAAATAAAACATTTTTTAAATTAAGGCGCTTGGGATCCCATGCTTCAAATATTTTACTTATTCCATCTGTTTGATATTTTCTTAACTCTACCATTAATCAATTTAAATGTTACACTGATATTCATAATAATCTGTTGAATGTTCGTAATAATCTAAGGATTTATACCACCTTGCTTGTTAGAGTTCCAAAGTGTATCAAAAATAAACTCCTTGTATCTGCGCTGAAAATCTGTATCCTGAGAAAATTTTTTGAATATTTCTGTTTGTGTAAATAAATATTTGTGCATCAATTCTTCTAATTTGCTATCTGATGTAATCTTTGCATTTTGTTTATCGGGAGAAGTTGTAATAGCATCCATAGTAGCATTATCTGCTTTCATGTCAGCAGGAATTTGTTGCGTAAGAATCTCATTTACTTTATCCTTGTCTGTCCAGTCAATATCGCCAAAGCGTTGATTGAATGCCTTTAAAATATTTTCCAAAGTATCTAACTCTGGTTCTGGCAATCCTCCTCCAACACCAACAGGTAATGGATTTAAAAAGCCCTGATCTTCTGCTAAATTTATTTTCTCGGTTCCTTGTCTTGATGGACGATAACTGTCCATATCTATTGATTCAATAATACCTGCTGCAAGGTCTTCATTGTTATCTATGTAAAGTTTGGGCACAAGCAATTTTAAAAACCACCAAAGCTGCTCCCAATATTGGTTGTTGAAATCAAGAAGTTTCCCTAAGTAGCTGTAAGTACGCAAAAAGGATTTTGCTTTTATCTTAAAATCAATTTGCTTATCTGCATTTAATTCGTATTTAAAGATATGTGCTGAGGTATCTATAATTGGATCAAGCTGTGTTCTTTCAACATTGCTAATATATTTTACAAATAAGTCTTTAACCTGTTCCTGGTTATACACTTCAAAATTATCAAGTGCATCTACCAAATCATTTAATTTGTTTGGATTGGTTTCTTCACTAAGAATTGTAGAAGTATAATAAGGATCAAATGCTTCTTTTATATCTTTTGCACTATTATAAAAATCTAAAACAAAAGTGTCTTTTTTATAAGGTTTTTTTGCCCTATTTAGTCTTGACAAAGTTTGCACAGCCTGAACATCTCTTAATTTTTTATCTACATACATTGTATGCAATAAAGGTTGGTCAAATCCTGTTTGATATTTGTTTGCAACAATCAGAAAGCGATATTGACTTTTTTTAAAATTTTTAGGAATATCGTTTTTAAAAGTTTCAAAATTGTTCATACCTGTTTCATCATATTCTATTCCCTGATATGTTTTTTTGCCAGAAAATGCTACTATTGATTTGTATGGTGATTTTATTTCTTTGAGGTATTCATCAAAAGCATGTTTGTATTTAATTGCTGATAAAATACTTTTTGTGACAACCATTGTCTTTGCCTCACTCTTAATAAGATGCTTTACTTCCCGGTGAAAATGATCAATCATTATTTTAGCCTTCTCTGAGATGGCAAATTCATGTCCTTCAACATAAGCTCTTAACTTTTTCTGCGCTTGTTTTGTTTCAAATTCAGGGTTTTCTTCAACGGCTTTAATTAGTTTATAGAACGAACTATAAGTAGTATAGTTCTGTAGTACATCTAAAATAAATTCTTCCTCAATAGCTTGTTTCATTGAATACAAATGAAATGGATCATAAGCAGTTTTTTCCTCTCCATCTTTTGTATATTTTCTTGGAACTCCAAATGTTTCTAATGTCTTATTTTTTGGAGTAGCAGTAAAAGCAAAGTATGAGCCGTTCTTAATCATTTTACGGCTTTCAATTAATTCATTTATTTTGTCTTCCAGTGTTGGTTCATCATCATCTTCTTCATCCTCTTCATTTTTATCTGCTAACACTGCATTCATTTTTGAAGAGGTGTTACCACTTTGACTGCTATGAGCTTCGTCTATTATAATACCAAATTTGAGCACTGGCATTTCAACCATTTCATTTAATAAATGAGGGAATGTTTGAACTGTAGTTATTATAACTTTTTTCTTATTTGCGATAGCTTCTCTTAGCTGGCTTGTTTTACTTTCACCTTCCCCTGTTATTGCTTCTACAATCCCTTTAACCTGCGCAAATTGTTTAATGTTATCACGAAGTTGTTTGTCTAAAACCGTTCTGTCTGTAACAACGATTACTGTATCAAAAATGTGATTTGTACCACTTGTATCATACAAACTTATTAGCTGATGCGCTAACCATGCAATTGAATTTGATTTGCCGGAACCTGCGGAATGCTGAATTAAATATTTATGACCAATGCCGTTTTGTTTTGCATGTTTTAAAATTAACTGTACAGATGTGAGCTGATGATAGCGGGGGAAAATCATTTTCTTTGTAACCTTGCCAGTGTCTTCATCTTTTTCTTCTGCTATCTGTGCATACTTGTCTATGATGTTGCTTAGTGATTCTTTAGTAAGTATTTCTTCCCATAAATAATGTGTTTTAAGACCAGCAGGATTTATAGGATTTCCAGCACCAAAAGGAGGCATTGGGCTTCCATCATTTAAGCCTTTATTGAAGGGT
The DNA here is from genome assembly GCA_050998315.1 of Chitinophagaceae bacterium. Classification (GTDB taxonomy): domain Bacteria; phylum Bacteroidota; class Bacteroidia; order Chitinophagales; family Chitinophagaceae; genus Ginsengibacter. The sequence continues at coordinate 2,587 of JBPCQG010000367.1, read as the reverse complement.
AGGAAATCAGTGTGTACGCCTTTTAGATGGGCACTCATATAAACGAAATCTGTATCTGCTGCAAAGTGTACCATGCATCGGGCAAAAGAAAATATTTTTTCTTTTGGATTGCGGTCATTTTGATATTGTCTTATTCCATTATGAACAGTTTGCCCACTCAATGGGTTTTTTAATTCCATTGTAATAACTGGAATACCATTTAAAAAAATAGTAAGATCTAAGCGGTTTGCATTGTCTGTGCAATAAACAAGTTCCTGGGTAACAGAAAATATATTTGACTCATACCTGGCTGCATCTTTTGCGTTATAAGAAGATGAAGGCTTGCGATAAAATAAATCAATTGTTTTATCAAAATGCTTTACACCTTTTCTTAGTACTTCTATTACTCCCAATTCTTTTAATTTTTCATCAAGCCTTACTAAAAAACCACGTTCTCCTTTCTTCTGGATCATAGCATAAGAAAGCGGCTGTGATTTCTCAATAAATTCCAAAACCTGTTTAGTATTGATACAAAATTCACAATCAAAATCTTTGGAAAATGTTTCTGTGAATTTATTTGTGCTTACTAAATAGTTGGCAATTAATTTTTGAAAACCTTTTTCTGATGTGTCTGTAAACTGCATATTAAACCAATTGTAATTTTGGGACACTGCGTTTGCCTGTAATCAAATCTGTAATCAAACTTTTCTGATATTCTTTAATTGAGGATATTTCTTTTTGGGCTTTAGAAATTGCCGAATTAAGTATTTTATTGGCTTCTTTTATTTTAGAAACTATTTCTTGTTGAGTTTCAAGTGGAGGAACTGGAATGTTTACATCACAAACAATGGTACTGTTTAAATGAGGATGTAGTGCTCCCGTTCTGATGCTATATAATTTACTTTCGCCATAATAAGATTTCAAGACAAAAAATAAATATTCAGGTATTATCTTCTTTTTATTAGCTTTCAAGATGATTAATGCATGGCAATTCGCTCCTTCAAATTCTTTTGGAACTACGCAAAGATTACCAGTTTTACCACCAGTTTGTGTAATTAATATGTCTCCTTCCTTTAAAATTGATCTATTGTTTTGTTTTGACCATTTTTCTTTGACAAAATATGGAGTATGAAAATCAATTGAATTATTTCTAATATGCAAAGATTGAATATATTTCACTCCATGAGGAACTAATATATCTCTTGTCGCACCAACAAAACCATTTGTTATTTTAGTGCATACAGTTTTAATCCTATACCAATTCCATTTAGATGGTATTAAAGGGAGCCAACTATCCTCTGTATGTTGAACATCATCATCAAGACAAATTCCTCCAGATATTGCAAAAGTGATATTTGCAATTTTCTCTTCCTCCAATAAATTAATCAACTTTTCCTTATTATTAATCAACTTTTCTATTTCATTATTTTTCTTGTCCAAATATTTTACAATGTCATTTTGTGTTTCTAAGGGTGGAACTATGCTATACATTCGTTTGAAATCTGTATAACGTAAACTCAATTGGTCATCAACTATGCCGTAAGAATAACGTTTGCTATAGTTGGTGTAAAAAGATGTGCGAAACATATAATGAAAGTAACGTGGGTTCATTTTCATTTTGGGCTTTAAAATTACATAAGCAGGACTTGAAATACCCTGATAGCTACTGTAACCCAAAGCACCTTGCCACATTCTCATTTTATTATAGGCAACGTCACCAACTCTAATCAGTTTGTATTTGCTTTTATCTTCATTACTACTGTCTTTTTTTATCTCTACTTCTGTTTGCTTTATTACGCCCTTTCCTATTGTTACAGAAAGTAATTCTTCATTAATATGCCCACGTTCAATACGCTCTTCAAATATGGCAATATTGGGTAGCAGCTGCCAATCGTCAGGCACCTGTGTTACATAGTCATACTGGATTCTTTTATATATTTTATATGGCTGTAAAATGCTTTGCATTAGTTATTGACTATTTCATTTAAAATCCCATCAGTTTCTTTTTCCAATTCAAATATTTCTGCCGTTATTTCTTCAATGCTTCTGGGTGGAATATAATCATAGAAATATCGAGTAAAAGAAATTTCATAACCTTTTACTGTTTTGCCTTCATCAATCCACGCATCTGGTATATGCTGTAAAACCTCACGTTCAAAAAATTCATGAATATCCTGATCAAGAGGAACATTTTCGCTGTCTCGTAAATCAGCATCAGCTTCATAAAGTATTGTTCCGTCTTTCTCTATTTTCTTAATTACCATTTCTGCATTTTCATTTTTAAAACTGATTGCATCTATAATTGCTTTTAAACCTTTGGCATCAATATTTAATTTCAATTCTTTAACGGCTTTATTTAATACAGGGACAAATTTATTGTAATCATCAAATTGCTTATCTCCAATTTTATCTGCTAACGTTTGTGCTTGCTGCATTAATTGTAATTGTGCTTTCCATGCTTCAATACTCAGCAATTTAGTTTTAGCCGGAGGTGATAATTTAATTTCATTTTTAATTAAATGTGTTTCTAATATATCTCTGTATTTTTTAAAATTTTCATACAGGTCATCCCCAAATGATTCAAAGGCAAATTGTACCTCATATTTTG